>JAZOQZ010000130.1:0-15012 GCA_045656345.1 Clostridia bacterium | reverse complement strand
AAAGCTTCCTGTTCTTTCTTGTTTTCTGCATCAAAATTCATATAAAACATCCTTTCTGAAATCATTGTTAAATTGCAAGAGACCACACCTCCCGCAGTTTACCATTATTTTATCAAATGATGGTCTTAATGTCAACTGATTTCAAATATTTTTGTGATTTTATTGTATTTCATATTGACTAATTTTATATTTTATTGTAAAATGAGTGATGAGGCATTTTTTGACAGTGAAATTCTATCACGAAATGCTTGCGAATGTTTGCAAAAAAGGAGAGCAAAAGTTATGAAAGAACCGAATTTGACTCAAGAATATATTGATCATTTGTCTAATAAAGTAAGCGACTTTTCCAAAATTGATTCCTCTCTTTACGAAAAATACGATGTTAAAAGAGGTCTTCGTAATGCTAACGGAACCGGGGTTCTGGTTGGATTAACCACCGTAGGTAATGTCAGCAGTTATATTATCGAAAATGATGAAAAGGTTGCAATTCCCGGCAAACTTTCTTATCGTGGTATTGAAATCCGTGATATTATTGCCGGTTTAAAAGGCAAAAGAATGGGCTTTGAAGAAGTTATCTTCCTGCTCTTATTCTCCAAACTTCCCAATAAAGAAGAATTTGAAACCTTCTGCGATAATATCGCTGCCTATCGTGAACTGCCCTTTGGATTTGCAGAGGATATGATTTTAAAAGCACCCAGTAAAGACATTATGAACAAGTTGGCACGTGGGGTTCTGGCTTTATATTCATATGATGAGCAACCTGATGATACCAGCATCCCCAACGTGATTCGTCAGATTATTGCTTTGATTGCAAGACTGAGCACTATCGCAGCATACGGTTATCAGGCAAAACGTCACTATTATGACGGAAAAAGTTTGGTACTGCATCATTGTAAAGATGAATATTCCATCGCAGAGAACTTCCTGAGATTAATTCGTACCAGCAGAAAATTCACTCCCTTAGAAGCTGAAATCTTAGACTTGATGCTGATTTTACACGCTGAACACGGCGGAGGTAATAACTCCACCTTCACAACCCACGTGGTAACTTCCTCCGGTACCGACGTATATTCTGCAATTGCGGCAGCAATCGGTTCCTTAAAAGGTCCCCGTCACGGTGGTGCCAACATCAAAGTGGTAGAAATGATGGAAGATTTGTGTGCCAATGTGGAACATTGGGATAACGATGATGAAATTATGGATCATCTTGCAAAAATCCTCGACAAACAGGCATACGACAAAAGTGGCTTGATTTACGGCATGGGTCACGCTGTTTACACCATTTCCGACCCCCGTGCAGAGTTACTCCGTGAAAAAGCAAGAGAACTCGCTCAGGAAAAAGATGCTATGGCGCAGTTTAAGGTATACGAAGCTGTGGAACGCTTGGCGCCCATTGTAATCAATCGAAAGACTAATAAAATCATCTGTGCCAACGTGGACTTGTATTCCGGTTTCGTGTATCAGATGCTGAATATTCCGAAAGAACTGTTTACTCCCCTGTTTGCAATCTCCAGAATTGCCGGTTGGGGTGCTCACATCATTGAGGAAATTTCTATGAACAAAAAAATTATGCGTCCCGCATACAAATGTATTTCTAAAGATACAACCTACATTCCGCTGGAAGACAGAGAATAAATAATGTTTATCATAACAAAAGAAGGGAAAATCGTCATGAAAAAAGCAAAAGAAAAAGTTAGCGGTTTCATTACTGAATTTAAAGAATTTGCATTAAAAGGTAACGTGCTTGATATGGCAGTCGGTGTTATCGTCGGTGGTGCCTTCAAAGGAATTGTTACTTCCTTGGTAGACAACATAATCACGCCTGCTATCGGTTTGTTATTGGGCGGTGTAAGTTTCGCTGAACTTTCTTACATTGTAGGTGAAGCAGAAATCAAATACGGTGCATTTATTCAGACAGTTATCGATTTCTTCATTGTTGCGTTATCCATCTTCGTGTTCATTAAAGTGGTTGCAGCACTCTCCAGAAAAAGAAAAGAAGAGCCTGCTCCCGAAGAAGCTCCCAAAAAAGCAGATGATGTTGTGTTACTGGAAGAAATCAGAGATTTATTAAAAGAAAAAGCAAAGGACGAAACTTTGGTTTAATCACTTTATAGCACTAAAAAAGGCTATCCGGACTCGGATAGCCTTTTTTGCTTATATAACGAAAACCACGCAATAGTCACGTGGTTCTAAAAAAGTTAGAGATGCACGAAATACTGCGTCGATTATGTCAGTGGAAAGGAGTAGAAATTATCGAAGGAAATGTTTGTCCAGATCACATACATGTGCTGGTAAGCGACTATTTTGTGGCAAATCCTGCTACCGAGACAGAAGCAACCAAATTCTCTAATTCGTCTGTAACGGTAATCGTATAAAGATTGGTAGAATGACCATTTTTCACGCACTCAGCAGTTGCAATCAAACGCTTACCTTTTGCTCTACCCAAAAAAGAAATGGTAGAATTTAAAGAAACCCACTTAGGTTCCTTGTGATTAGCAGCAACGGCGTAACAAAAATCAGCTAATGTAAAATAAACGCCACCCATTACTGCACCAACGGCATTTTTATGCCGTTGTGAAATCATCAGACTGCATTTGGCATAGTTTTCACCTATTTCATCTATCACCATTCCGTTTTCAGTTGCAAATCGGTCGTTTTGAAAAAATGACCGTACTTCTTCTATTGTTTTCATAACTAAAGTCCTTCTATTATTTCAGTTTATTTAAAACAGCTTGAAATTCATCGGGAAGCTCGGAGCTAAACTCCATATATTCTCCTGTTCGAGGATGAATAAATCCGATAGTCTTCGCATGCAGCAACTGCCCTTTCTGAAAAAGCTTTTGCTTTTTTGCACCGTAAACCGGATCCCCTGTTACAGGATGACCTAAACTCGCCATATGGACACGAATCTGATGAGTTCTTCCGGTTTCCAATCGACATTTGACCAAACAATACCCCGCATACCGTTCCAAAACAGTATAGTGTGTCACTGCATTTCTGGAATTTTTTAAGGTAATCGCCATTTTTTTACGGTCTTTTTCGCTTCTTCCAATGGGCTTATCCACAGTGCCCCCATCGTCCTTGATTACCCCATCCAACAGTGCAATATATTCTCGCTTCACGGAATGTTCCTTAATCTGTTCTGCCAAAGACAAATGCGCCGCATCCGTTTTTGCAACCAACAAAATTCCGCTGGTATCTTTATCAATCCGATGCACAATTCCAGGACGAATCACTCCGTTAATAGAAGAAAGCCGTTCTTTACAATGATACAGCAGTGCATTCACTAAAGTCCCTTCGTGATTACCATTTGCAGGATGCACCACCATCCCACGAGGTTTATTCACCACAATTAAGGAATCATCTTCATAAACAATTTCCAAAGGGATATTTTCTCCCATAACCGAAAGTTCCTTCGGCTCAGGGATTTGACAAACAATCTTATCTCCATCAGAAACTGATGTTTTTTTCGTGCAGATATTTCCATTTACGGTAATATTTTCTTCCTCAATTAACTTTTGTATAAAGTTTCTGGTTAAATCAGGACAGTTTTCTGCCAGATATTTGTCAATTCGAATTTTACAAGAGGTTGAAACAATCAGTTCCATAGGGATTCTCCTACTACTCTTTCGACTTTTTTGTTTCTTTTATTTCTTTTGTTCCGTTTATTTCCTTTGAAAACAAAATTTTTCCAGCAATCCAGAATACTCCGATTACCACGCAAATATCAGCCAGGTTAAAAACCGGATAGTCAATGCAATAAACATTGATATAATCTACCACATATCCAAATTGCAGGCGGTCTGCAACATTGGAAATCCCACCTCCTGCAATCAACGCAAGAGGAATCAATGTGGACAATTTGATTTCCTTTTTCTTGGATACTACATAGTATGTAATCAAAATAAACAGAATAACGGACACAGAAATCAAAAGCACCTTCGCTCCTTCAAAAATGCCAAACCCTGCTCCAAAATTTTTCACATAAGTCAGTTTTAAGATTTCGGGAATCACGATGGCATCGGTTGTTGCCAATGCATGCATTGTCCAATATGCTAAAATTCTTGTTAAAAAAATCAGCAGCAGAACGATTCCCATATACAATGTCATCATAAAAACACCCTTATTGATCCAATTCCAAAATATCAATCTGAGACTGAATCAGACTTCTGATTTTAGATTTATAAATATTGAATTCCTGTTTTAAGCTTGCAATCTGTGCCTGGATTGCACTCAATTCTTCATTTGCCTTTGCAAACATTTCATCTTTTTGCACATTGGCTTCTTTTATAATAACTTCCGCTTCTTTATGGGCATTTTTCTTCACCTCATCAGAAATGGAATGTGCTGTTACCACAGTATCACGAAGCGCATCTTCCATGGATTTATACTCACGGATTGCGTCTGAGAGCATATTGTTTTTGTCTTTTAACGCCAGATTTTCTTTATACAGTTTGTCATAATCCTCATAAATGCGGTCCACAAATTCCATAACCTCATCCTGATTATAACCAAAAGTGGATTTTTTAAAGGTAATGTTTTCCAGTTCGATCGGTGTGTACATAAAAATTCCCCCTTTTTTACACAAAGGCATAAGAGTGTAGTTCTCCTATGCCTTATTCGTATTTTTTTATCGTAATTCTGATTCTGTCTTTCCTGGTGACACCTTCAATTTCTTCCAAAACAAAACGTCCTTTTTTAGAAATAGAAATGATATCTCCCTGAGAAAGCACTTTATTATAATGAGTCTGCTCAAAATGATTCACCTTTACCTTCCCCGCAAGAATCAACTCCTTAGCGTTTTCCCGGGAAAGTCGGGTAATATCTGAGACAATGCAATCCAGCCTCAATGCTGCAACGGTGGTTTGACGGTAGGAAAAATTTTCGATATTTTTCACTGTAAATCCTTCCAGCACGCGTATGCTGACAGGATATCTTCCCACACTGGCAAGATTTTCGGTGAGATATTTTAAAATTTCTTCCTTCACTGCCACAATAGCGACACCATCAACTAAAATATCCCCGATTTTCTGGCGTTTGATACCGAGTCCCATCAAAGAACCCAGCACATCTCTGTGAGTCACATCTGCCCCTTTCGGAAACGATAACTCCACCAGCTTTATAGGATATTCTTCATATCCGAACCGCAAATGACAAATATTTCTTCCTGCATTTTCAATTCCTCCAAAGAAACAAAGATCATCTTTCCAGAACGAAAACAAATTTTTCACCAAAGCCATTTGTCTTTCATCTAAGAAATCTGAAAAAACAGGATAATTTCTCTGATAGGATTGCTCTAATTTGTCATACACAGATGAAAGCAGCATACGATCATCCTTATCGGATATTCTCGCCAACAGTTCCGTTTTTATCTGCATAAAGATATTTTAGAACGGGAACGCAACTTTATTGCGCAATTCGTCTTTGAAATCTCCCATAATTCCCATGTTGTAAGGAACAATCAAAAAGATGCCGTTGGAAATTTTCTGAATGTTTCCGTCTAAAGAATATACTGCACCGGATAAAAAGTCGATAATTCTTTTCGCAACTTCACGGTCAATATTTTCCAAATTAACAACGATAGGTTTTTTGGTTTTTAAATGGTCTGCAATTTCTTTGGAATCTTCAAAAGCAACAGGCTGAACCACTACCACCTTCAACTGAGTGGTGGTGTGAATATTCACGATTTTCCCCTTTTTAGGTGCGGAAAAAGGTTCTTTTGCCTCTTTGGTTTCTTTCACAGGAGCTTCTTTGGGTTTGAAGATGCTATCAACCGCTTCTTCTTCCAATTCTTCCTCATCCTTCTCTAAAATACCGAAATCAACTAATTTTTTCTTAATTGCGCCAAACATAATCTTTTCCTCCTATATATTGGTTGGGAAACAATGTCGTTTCCTTATATAATTTACAAATAATTTCTAGGGCCAAAAATTTTGGACCCGATTCGCACAAGAGTAGATCCTTCTTCAATGGCAATCTGATAGTCGTGACTCATTCCCATGGAAAGAATATCAAACGACGAATCACCGGCACGATAGCCTTCAAAAATTTCCCGTAGTCGCGAAAACACTTTCCTGAGTTCATCTTCCGCATAATGAACCGGTGGCATTGTCATCAGTCCTCGGACTGAAACGTTAGGACATTCCTTTGCTTTTTGATACAATTCTTCTAAGTTTTCTTCATATACACCAAACTTAGAATCTTCTTTGGTTAAGTTCACCTCAAACAGAACGTCCTGAATTTTCCCGATTTTCTGAGCTTGTTTTTGAATTTCTGAAAGAACCGATGAAGAATCCACCGAATGAATCAAAGTCACTTTATCAATGATGTATTTCACCTTGTTGGATTGCAGATGGCCAATCATATGAAACTCGTCCACATAAGGACTTAAAACATCGTATTTAGAAACCAGTTCCTGCACATAATTTTCACCAATTGCACGAATGCCGTACTCTAATGCAGGCATAATTTCTTCCACTGTTTTGGTCTTGGTAACAGGGAGTAACATCACTTCATCCCGAGACCGTCCTGCAATGTGTAAACTTGTGGAAATTTCATCTTTTATTATATCAAGTTTTTCCGCTATTGTCAATCAGATTCGCTCCTTTTCTCGCTTTTTTTCCAAAAAACTATCGGGTGTTAGGCGCAGGACTTCCTTCATATAAATTCTTGTACTGAGTAATGACCAGATCATACAACAGAACATTGGAAGGATTGTTGTTGTCTTCTTCAATAATCACATACTCATTCTTTTCAAACAGAATTTTAATGGGACGTTTTCTCACAACACTTTCTTTCACAATGAAAACAAATTTACCTTCAGAATCTTCCTGCACAGCCTCTTTGGGAATACGCAATCCGCTGTGAGTCTTTCGAATCAGTTCCACTTCCATTTTGCGCTCACTCATCAACAAATCCAAATGCTGACTAAGAGAGAGCGTTAAAACGGTGTCCGTTCCGTTAGAGGACATTTCTCTCACCGTGCAGGCAACCTTTCCTTCGGGTACGCGGGATGTTTTTAAATATAACACATTGGTTTTTTCAGGTTCTTTTATCCGATCCACAGTAATACCCTGTGCATCTTCGTTGGAAATATAAACCAACAGGGTAGCGTCATAGTTATTTGCAATTTTCCCGAATACATACTGATTCGTCCCATTGGAATAATCCACAGGATTAGAATTCCATAAATTGGAAAACAGCTGACAGTCTACGTTTTGAGTTGTTTTTTGATTAATCAAAGTTTCATAGCCGTCCACCTTAGAGGTAATCAGACCGGAAGTTGCGGAATAGAAAGCATCCTTGCTACCGGTAATGGAACGCTCCAGATCATCTCTCTGACGTTTTAATTTTTCCAATTCTTCACGGGGATCGTTCCCTGAAACACCCATAGCAACATTTTCAATTTCTTCCGTTTCCTGATATAAGGGTTCAAACTCACCAAGCTGAGAATAATAAGACACATCCTGCATCTTATTGATTAATAAGGAGGTAGCATCCTCATTACCCTTACCGTCACGGTTTTGGTTTTTGATACTGATTTCCAACGAATTGATTTTTTCACTCAAGGATCGGATACTCTGCTTCTTTCCTTCATCAATTTCGCCGGAATACACAGTCGCCACGTGGGTTCTTGCAGTTACACGAGTACCATCGGAATAGTTCATCACCGCCATCCCCTTCGAAGCGGACGACAAAATTTCCTCATCCAGCACCAGGATAGCCTTACCCGAAATAATTTCTTCTTCACTTCCGTGATACACAACCTGAGTGCTATAAGAGGGATGAAAATAAATATATAAACCAATCACAACAAAAAGTAAAATAATGATTCCCACAACATAATACACGGGAGGAATTTTGATTTTACGCTTGGTTTTCGTTCTTTGTTCTTCCATAGTTTTCACCTTTTTCTATCGTTTCCAAAATGTTTGCGACAAGTTCTTCTCTTGGTAAACTTGCTTCTAGCCAATGGGCTCCTTCATTTCTGCGGAACCAGGTCAGCTGACGTTTGGCATAACGGCGGGATTCCATTTTCAGTTTTTCCACCGCTTCATCCAAGGTTAAATATCCGTCTAAATATTCCACAATTTCTTTATAACCGATTGCCTGCATGGAGGTGTTGGTTTTGGGAATTCCCTGCCCAAGCAATGTTTTCACTTCCTCTACCAAGCCATTTTCCAACATCATATCTACCCGTCGGTTAATCCGTTCATAAAGTTTGTCTCTTTCGGTATCCAACACGAAAAATTTCACATCATAAGGCTTCGGTGCATTTTTGGTACGTTCTTCCTGATCGGAAATGGTGGTACCTGAAATACGGTAAACCTCCAAAGCACGAATCAAGCGTCTGGCGTTGTTGGGATGAAGTCTTTCAGCGGTTTTCGGATCTATTTTACGAAGTTCTTCCAGGAGAAATTCTCCGCCTTTTTCTTCGTAAAGTTGTGTGATTTCCTCTCTCACCGCATCATCACTGGGAATGGGAGCAAGATCATACCCATATACCAAAGAATTGATATACAGCCCTGTCCCCCCTGCAATCACCGGGATTTTTCCACGGGATAAAATGTCGTCCACAATGGGCTTGGCATCTTCCACATAACGACTCACATTATAATTCTCCATAGGAGACACAATATCAAGCATATGATGCGGGATTCCGCACATTTCGTTGGTTGTGACCTTGGCTGTTCCCACGTCCATCCCCTGATAAATCTGCATGGAATCCGCAGACACAATTTCTGTATGCAATTGTCTGGCAACCTCAACTGACAACCCAGTTTTCCCTGAGGCAGTTGGTCCTGCTATCACAATAACCTGATTCATAGAAACTCCTAACGTTCAAACTTAGTTTCAATGGTTGTTTTGGAAAAACTGATAAAGAGCGGTCTGCCATGAGGACAGGTGGTTTTTCCGTTTAAAGAAAATGCTTCTTTGGTCAACTCTTCCATTTGGTACATAGAAAGCTCGGTATTTGCTTTCACACTCATTTTGCAGGCTACTAAAAACAGCAGCTTCAAATTGAAATGTTCGGGCAACACCTTCCCGCTTTTTTTGATTTCTTCTAAAATTTCGTATAATAATTTTTCGATATTTTTCTCTTTCACTTCGCAGGGAATTTCCCGCACCACAATGGAATTATCGGAAAAATCGTCTGCCATAATACCCACATTCTGCAAAAGCTCAAGATGTTCTAAAAGTAATCTGTAATCTGTGGGAGCAAATTCAATAATTTTAGGAACCATCAAAAGTTGAGAATGAACTTCACGCTCCACCATCTGACTATGAATTTTTTCATAGTTGAGCCGTTCGTGAGCAGCGTGCTGATCCAACAGAAGAAGCTCATCCCCTTTTTCAATGAGGATATAGGAGGAAAACACCTGACCGATGACACGGAAATTTTCTTGAAACTCTTCCTTTTCTTCCAAAATAGTTTCAACAGTTTCTTCTGTGGGTTTCGGTTCTTCTGAGATGGTTTCTACCGCATTTTCAATAACTTTTGGCTCTTCTTTGATTGCTTCAATCGTTTCTTGTTTTTGTTCTTTTTCGGGAACTACAATCTCATTTACAATCGGTTCTCTTTTGATTGCAACCGATGTATCATCAGATTTAGATTCTCTCATAAACGTAAAATCGTTTAATTGGTTGAAGATCGGCTCTTCTTTTTTCGATGTTACAGAAATAAATGGTTTTACTTCTTTTGTTTCTTTTACTTCTTGCGGTTTTGTATGTAAAAAAGAACTCTGCTGGTAAGGTTTGGCTTCTTCCTTATATTGCACTGCTTTTGAGGTGGCAATGGGAACTGTTTTGGTTTCTTTAACAAACAGTTTTTTCTCCAACGCTTCTTTAACCGCAGAATAAAGCACATCGTAAATTCCCTGCTCATCAGAAAATTTCACTTCTGCTTTTTGAGGATGCACATTAACATCACACAAAGAGTAGTCCACCTGAATATCCAAAACACAGAACGGATATTTTCCCTGTGCCATTTTCTGAAAATAGGCATACTCCAACGCCTGAATCATAATTCTGGATTTACAAACACGTCCGTTGACGCTGAAGTGCTCAAATTTGCGGGTAGGTCTTGCTAGGTTGGGAGAACCCACACAACCAAAAATTCTGATACCATTTTTTTCAGTATCCACCATAATCAACTGTTCGGACAACTGACTTCCGTACACTGCATACACTGCAGAACGAATATCGTTATCACCTTTAGAATAATATACCTGACGTCCATCTTTGATAAATTTAATAGAGAGATGGGGATTTGCCAAAATCAAACGAGCTGCAATCTCTTCAATATAAGCAGCCTCGGTGGCATCTTTCTTTAAAAACTTGAGTCTTGCAGGAGTGTTATAAAACAAATCCTCCACGGTGATTTTGGTGCCTACAGGGCATCCGATATCCTCAACAGATACCACCGCTCCCCCTTCGCAAACCAATTTTGTGCCCGAAACAGCATCTTCTTTTCGGGTAATGATGGTAACTTTGGAAACCGCACTGATACTTGCCAATGCTTCACCACGGAATCCCATTGTTGCAATGGAAAACAAATCTTCCTTGGTTTTCAGTTTACTGGTGGCATAACGAACCACCGAGAGAACTGCGTCCTCACGGTCCATACCGACACCGTCGTCAGTTACGGAAATTCGCTTTTTACCGCCTTCTTCAATTTCCACGGTAATTCTGCCTGCACCTGCATCTTTTGCATTTTCAAACAGTTCCTTCACCACAGAAGAAGGACGTTCCACAACCTCGCCTGCGGCAATCATATCGGAAAGCAATCGGTCTAATACATGAATGGTTCCCATAAGTTACTCCTGTTTAGATTTTTTTGGCTTCATTCACCAAGTTGTTAAGTAGATTCAATGCTTCTAAAGGGGTTAATGTGGTAACATCTGTTTTTTTCAGTTCCGCTACCAGATTCATAGATAAAATGCCTGCAAAGGATTGACTTTCATCTTCCGCTAAAACGGTGGCAGAAGACGGTTTCATAGCATCCTTATCCCCTTCTAAGTCTTTTACTAGCTCCTGGGCACGTTTAATCACCTGATTGGGGATACCTGCCAGTTTGGCAACTTCTACCCCATAACTGTCATCTGCACCGCCTTCAATAATACGGCGAAGAAAGGTAATGTCATCGCCCCGTTTTTTCACGGCAACACAGTAATTTTTTACGGGGCTCATCTTATCTTCCAGCTGCGTGAGCTCGTGATAATGGGTGGCGAATAAGGTTTTTGCACCAATTTTTTCACAAATATATTCCACCACCGCCCAGGCAATGGACAAACCGTCATAGGTACTGGTACCACGACCAATTTCATCTAAAATAACAAGACTTTGCTTGGTGGCATTTTTTAAGATGGTGGATACTTCAGTCATTTCCACCATAAAAGTGGACTGCCCCATCGCTAAGTCATCGGAAGCACCCACACGGGTGAACACCTTATCCAAAATGGTCAGAGAGGCAAATTTAGCAGGAACAAAGGAACCCATCTGCGCCATAATACAGATTAGGGCAACCTGACGCATATAGGTGGATTTCCCTGCCATATTGGGACCTGTGATAATGGCGAAATGCTGTTGTTTAGTCAGTTTTGTGTCATTTGACACAAATAAAATATCTTTTCTTGCCTGTTCCACCACGGGATGACGGCCGTCTAAAATTTCAATCTGATTCTGGGAATTAAACTCAGGTTTTACATAATTGTGTTTTAAGGCAGTTTCATAAAAAGAGCCCAACACATCTAAATAACTGATCAGATCTGCAGTCTTTTTAATACGCTCAGAATTTTTAAAAATCATTTCCCGAATCTGGCAGAACACCTGATACTCAAGCTCGGTGATTTTTTCTTCTGCGTTTAATAAAACTTCTTCGATTTCCTTTAATTCCCCTGTGATATAGCGTTCACAATTTGCTAAGGTTTGTTTTCTGATAAAATAATCGGGCACCAAATCCTGATAGGATTTGGTTACTTCGATATAGTAGCCAAACACTTTGTTATAGCCTGTTTTTAATTTGGCAATACCTGTTTTTTCCCGCTCCTTGTTTTCCAGCTCTAGCAAAACTGTTTTGCTATTTTTCTTCATGGCGCGGATTTTATCAATTTCTTCGTGGTATCCTTCTTTAATGATATCTCCTTCACGGATAGTTAAGGGAGCATCCTCGGAAATGGAAGCATCAATTTCAGAGAAAATGTCTTCTAAAGAATCCCAATCACGAACCATCTGTTTCCATAAAGAAGAAGAAAATTTACCAACCAATTCTTTTAATTCGGGAAGCACTCTAAAAGAATCACGAAGTGCCAATAAATCTCTGCCGTTTACGGTTTTTAAAGAGATTTTGGAGAGAAGTCGTTCCACATCACGAATATCTTTTAATAAAGCACGGATAGCATCCGCATCGGGTTGATGTCTGGTTAACTCGTCCACCGCATCCAAACGGCGTTCGATTTCTGTGCGGTTTACCAAAGGACGCCCAATAAAGCGTTTAAGCATTCTGGCTCCCATAGAAGTTTTGGTTTCATCCAATACACCAAACAAGGAACCAAACCGCTTTTTATCCCGCATAGTTTCGGTTAATTCTAAATTCCGTTTGGCACAATCATCAATTTCCAAAAAACTGTTGGCATCGTAATAATCAAACTCGCTGATATGACGAAGTTCAGTTTTTTGGGTTTTATCGATATAATAAAGACAAGCCGCTAAGGAAAAATAGGAATGTTCTTTTTTTAGCAGTTCGTCCTTTTGCTGCCAAAATGCTTCGAACCGACGAGACAGAGTTTCTGCAATATTAGAGAAACTGTAAAAAGAATCATCCACAGTTTCAAATCGGGTGCTGATTCTTTCTTTCACAGAAGAAAGAAAACTATTATGTATCAAAGCTTCAGAATTTACTAAAATTTCTGCAGGTGCATATTTGATGAGTTCGCTGGTTAAATGAGCAATAAAATCATTTCCTGTAAATTCGGTGGTAGAAACATCCCCTGTGGTGATATCTGCAAAAGTAACCCCTGCCCCTTTTTTGGTAAGGTACGCAGACGCTAAATAATGGTTGGATTTTTCATCTAATGCATTGGTATCGGAAAATGTGCCGGGGGTAATAATTCTTACCACCGCACGTTCCACAATGCCTTTTGCCGCTTTGGGGTCTGTCACCTGCTCACAAATGGCAACTTTATAGCCTTTTTTAATCAGTCTTGAAATATAAGTTTCGGCACTGTGATACGGAACGCCACACATAGGTGCACGCTCCTCCTGACCGCAATCTCTGCCCGTCAGCGTAATTTCAAGCTCACGGGATGCAGTGATGGCATCCGAAAAAAACATTTCGTAAAAATCGCCTAACCGAAAGAACAGCAAGGTATCTTCATAATCTTTTTTGATTTGAAAATACTGCTGCATCATCGGGGATAATTTTTCTATCTGCATAATAAATTCATCCATCCTGTTCTAACATTCCTGAACGCCCACTAAGGACCAGGACATTACTTCGGTAACCTTTACCGTTACAAAATCCCCTTCTTTAACGTCTGTTTTAGCTTTATAGTTAATCACCTTATTGGTGGTGGTTCTGCCCTGACGCATTTCGGGATTGTTTTTGCTTAGTCCTTCATCAATGATTTCGTAAAGATTATTAAGATAAGTTTCGTTTACCTCACGGCAAATTTCGGTTTGCACTTCTAAGAGTTCATTAAAGCTTTTAAGCTTTTCTTCGTAAGTTCTGGGGTCGTCCATCAAAGCTGCCTTGGTATCTTTTCTGGGAGAATAGATAAAGGTAAACAAATTATCAAAACGAACTTCACGGATTAAGGATAAGGTATCATAGAATTCTTCTTCGGTTTCACCAGGGAATCCCACGATAACATCGGAGGTTAAAGCAATATCGGGTACCGCTGTTCTGATTTTATCCACTAAAGTAAGATAATCCTCACGGGTATAACGGCGGTTCATTTCTTTTAACACACGATTATTCCCTGCCTGGAACGGTAAATGCAAACTGTTGCAGATTTTTTTGTTGGCTCCCATCACCTCAATTAACTTATCGGTTAAATCCTTGGGATGAGAAGTCACAAAACGTACTCGTTTAATCTGGTCAATTTCGCAGATAGCAGATAATAAATCAGGAAAATCCAAATCGTTTTCCAAATCCTTACCATAGGAATTTACATTCTGACCCAGTAAGGTGATTTCTTTTAATCCTTTTTCGCAAAGGATGTTGATTTCCGATAAAATATCTTTGGATTTACGGCTACGTTCTCTGCCTCGGGTGTAGGGTACTACACAATAGGTACAGAAATTGTTACAACCGTACATAATCGGAATGGACGCTTTGTACCATTTGTCGTACACCACGGGAACGCCTTCAGCAATCACACCGTCCACCGCATCAACCGAGAACACACGTTCTCTTTCGGTTAGCACGTGATGAAGCATTTTTGGGAATTCGTGAATCACGTGGGTTCCAAACACCATATCCACAAAGGGAAATGTTTTTTTGATACGCTCACTGGCGTGAGGTTGTTGCATCAAGCACCCGCAAACACCAATCACCATATCGGGATTCTTTTTCTTTTTTGCTTTTAATGTACCGACTTTGCCGTACACTTTTACTTCCGCATTTTCACGGACGGAACAGGTGTTATAAATTACCAAATCGGCATTTTTTTCATCGGTGCCTTTTTCGTAACCCATTTGAAACAACATTGCATAAAGCTTGTCCGAATCGGTTTCATTCTGAGCGCAACCGTATGTAACAACCACAGCAGTTTTTTTCGTTCCCTCATTTTTTAGGCGAACATTTTTCATATATTCTTTTTGGGTATCAATGATTTCTTTGGAAACAAGTTCTATCACTTTTTTATGCTCCTTATTACAAAAAATATCCGTTCACTTTTTAAATGAGCAGGTTTAAAACTGAATTCATCATAAACGCCTTCCACTTGGAATCCGCATTTTTCGGCAAGTTTAGTGATTTCGGATACGGTATATCCTCTTTCATAATGGGTT
>JAZOQZ010000129.1:0-25184 GCA_045656345.1 Clostridia bacterium | reverse complement strand
GATATCCAGTTCGGTCAGCTTGTTACCGTTGTAGGAAGCTAAAATGAAGATTAAAGTACCGTCATCATCCACACCCATATTGGTGTAGGAAACGGTTGCGGTTTTGGTTGCACGATTGATGGAAATTGCAGAGTAGCTGTCTTCCACAATCACGGGTTTTAAGTAAGCGACATTCAACTGGTTGCTCCACTGTTTGCCAACCAATTCACCAACACTGTGGATATTGATGTTTGCGATGGAAGCATTGATGCTGCCGTTGTTGGTAATGGTGATGGTGTTTACGCCTTCTCTTACATATAAAACGGACAGGTTGTTCCATGCTGCATCTTCCCAAGCCCAAGTGTAACCGGTGTTACCGTAGAAGCCCAAATCGGTGTAGAAACCGGTGTCGGTGGTAACACGAACTTTTTCACCGCCGCCAAACAGGATGTAGGGATATACTAAACCTGCCTGACCTGCGGTGTAAGTGAATACATAAGATTCACCGGGAGCTAAGGTTTTGTTTAAGCCGGTTACAACATTGTCTTCCTGACCGTAGATTACGGGTTCAGTTGCGATAGTTACCTGGCTCATATAATCCATACCGTTACCGGAGAGACCGGTGATGGTGATGTTGGCATCAGCATTTCCTAAAGAAATGGTGTTTGCACCTTTTACAAGGTAGATGTATTTGGTTTCCCCTGCTGCTACGGTAGCGGTGGAACCGATTTCGGTAGCAACGGTGGTATCAACATCAGAGGTTACTGCATACACACCTGCATAAACTGCATCGTATGCAACCATACCTTCCGGCATGGGAGTAGGTGTGGGAGTTGCAGTGGGAACAGGAGTAGGTGTGGGAGTAGGAATTACCACATCATCTTCTGCGGGGATTACATTACAAGCAGAGAAGAAAGCCATTCCGGGGAAGGAGCTACCTCTGGAGGGACGAACACCGTTAGTGGTCATCGCCTGATTGGTGTTGTTGTAAATGGTAATGTAGTTTCTTCCTTCGGATAAGTATACCCATACCCAGTCATTGCTGTCGGCACCTTCGTAGCTCCATACACGCCACTCACTGGAGGTGTTTGCCGGTGCAGTGTCATAAACACCGTAGTAACCGGTGGAGGTTTCCACTCTTAACTGTACATCAATGTCAGATTTACCAACAATGTAGTACAGACCTGCTTCGGTGGAATCAGGAGTATACAGAACTACTTTGCTGTTTGCAGGAATGGTGATGGTTCTGTCGCCATAGGTTAAACCTGCGGGGGCTTCGTAAACGAAGTCCACGATGTTCCAGATACCGCCGTCTTTTGCAGCATCATAACCTAAGTATACATGGTTTTCAGGCAACGGAACATGATCAACTGCAACATTGCCTAAGTAGCTGATACCGTTGTTTGCCAACGCAGTAAAGGTTACGGTTGCAGTGGTATCGGTAGTGGTCATAGTGTTTACACCCTTAACCATATAATAGTAACCGGTGCCGCCTGCGGATAAGGTCACTTTGTGACCGGTTTCGTTGATTAAGGTTACCGCTTTGTCGGAAGATGCCTTATACACACCTGCATAGGGGGCAGTAAAGGTGATTTCATCAGCACTGGGCGCTGCGGTAGGAGCGGTAGTGGGAACAGGTGTTGCAGTAGGTGCAGTTGTGGGAACCGGAGTTGCGGTGGGAGTGGGTTCTGCTTCTGCGGTGTAAGGAGTCACATGGAGTCCTTTGATGAACAGCTGTTCTGCGTGAGAAGGAACGGTAGAGGGAGTGGTGGTGTCGGATACCTGAATCAAGGTCAACACCGCTGCAGAACTGCTCTGGTTGGTATAGGTGATGTAGTTGGTGCCATCTCTTAAGTATAAGAGAACCATATCCACACCGTTTTTATAGTAAGATGCATTACCGGGATTGGTCAGGTCATACACATCATAGAAACCGGTATCAGAAGATACTTTCAGATTTGCAACAGAAGCATTGGTTGCGGTTGCCATGTAGTAGAACCCTGCATTCACATCCTTAACTTCGATGGTTAAGGATTCTCCTGCGGAAAGGATATAACCGTTTGCATCCTTATAAATCGGATAAGAAGTATTGGTAATCAGGTGAGGCTGAGTGCCTTCGTCCACTTCGTTGATGTATGCCATACCGTTGTCTGCCAAGCCGGTGAAGGTTAAGGTTGCAGAAGCATCGGATACGGTTACTTTGTTGTTGCCTTTAATCAGGTAGAAGTAGTCGGTTGCGCCAGCTGCTAAAGTAACTTTATGACCGGTTTCGTTGGTCAGGGTTACTGCTTTATCGGATTTTACCTGATACACACCTGCATAAGGAGCGTTGGTGTAGGACACATCGTCAAAGGAAGGAGCAGCGGTGGGAGCCGGAGTTGCAGTAGGTTCTGCAGTAGGAGCAGGAGTTACAACCGGAGCATCCGGATCGTAGCCATCATACACTACTTTACAGCTTGCCACATTCAGCTGATCTGCATACACGCTTAAGCTGCTGCTGTTGGTTTTAGAACAACGAACTGCAGTTACGGTAGCGGTGGAAGTACCGTTGTTTGCGATGGTGATATAGTTGGTACCTTCTCTTAAGTATACCATTAAGATATCGGAGCCGGAGGTTCCGTCTTCATACCAGGCAGCAGAGTTTGCAGCAGTTGCGCTGTACTGACCGTAATGACCGGTATCGGTTTCCAATCTTAAGTAGGTTGCTGCATTGGTGGTAATTACGCCCATGTAATACAGACCTGCCTGATCAATATCCACGCTGATGGTTGCAGAGCTAGAGTTAGGAATGGAAATGCTGCTGGAGTTTACAGTAACATTACCATAGGTGGAGGAAACATTGTCAGCAATGTTTCCAACGCTTTCCCAACCGATTTTCACATGAGTGTCGGTTAAGGGAGCAGTGCCTGCCTCTACCTGTGCGATATAATCCATACCGTTATTGGTTAAAGCGGTAAAGGTTAAGGTTGCAGAGGAGTCGCTCATGGTAATATTGTTATTACCTTTAATCATATAGAAGTATGCGGGAGTATTTGCTGCTAAGGTAACGGTGTGACCGGTTTCGTTGGTTAAGGTCACTGCTTTATCGGATTCTACCACATATACACCTGCATAAGGAGCGTTTTCCTTGGTGATATTGTCGTAATCGTACACAGGAGCTGCGGTGGGAGTGGGAGTAGGAGAAGGAGATGCATCGGGAGAGCCCATAGAAACATTTTCTACCAGCTGTAAGCCGTAAAGGATAATATTGTTGGCACCGTCACCGGTAGTGAAGGTGATGGTGTGGTTACCTTCGGTTAACAGTACGCTGTCACTTAAGTCATCTACCCATTCGCTGTAGCTTGCCAGTTTACCACTGAAGTTGATTGACTGACCGTCATCAAAAACACCGGTTAAGCCGGTTCCGTACAGCACATTGCCGTAGGCAGGACGGTTGGTGGTATCCACGATAATCTGTACATCATAGTATGCAGTTTTGGGTACACCAATCTGGAAGGTAACATAAGATTTGGTGTAGTTGGCCTGTAACATAGTTACGTTGTCGTTATTGATGGTACAATAAGCACTGTCAATTACATTGTTTGCCAGATCTTCATGTACTAAGGAAGACGAAATTGCTTCTTCACTATTGTCAACTTCAATACCTAACTGATCCAGTAAGTTCTGGGGAACATAGAAACGTCCGCCGGAATGTACTGCAACTTCGCCGTTCATATCAATGGTCTGACCGTTGTAGGTTGCGATAGACTGATTTCTTACTACAGTTAAGTCGTAGTCATTGAATTTGAAATAACCGGTATGGTCGGAAGTGGTAACACTTACGCCATCGTCATAGTCATAGTAAGTATCGGAGGTGGGAGTATATTTACCCATACGGGATACATCTACGAATAATTTTGCAGTAACTTCGTCTAAATCAACATCAATTAAGGTTGCTAACCATTTCGCCATTGCGGTGTTATCAACCACATAGTTGTTCCAGTTGGTGGAAACGCCGGGAGTGGGAGCAGTGCCGGGGATTCCGTCAACGCCGTCAGGTTTGTATACGAAAATACCGCCGTTTCTTGCAGTATGGCTGCCGCCTTCCCAGGTCACATAAGAGGTGCCGGGATTGGTACCGTTACGAACTAAGGATACTGCAGTTGCCTGATCTCTTACGGTCATACCGCCGGTATCATGGTCAGGACAAGCAACCACAACGGTGTCGGTTCTGCCTTTTGCGAATTCGATTGCAATTTTACAAGCTTCGTCAAATGCGATAAATTCGGAAACCATATCCACAGCGTTGTTTGCATGACCGCCGCCGTCAACAGCACTACCTTCCACCATCAGGAAGAAACCTCTGCCGTCATCCACATTCAATGCGGTGATTGCTGCTTCGGTCATTTCTGCTAAGGTAGGATAGGAATCCGGGTTGGTGATATCACGGTGAGCATAGCTCATATCACCGCCTAAGTCACCCCAAACCTTGGTACCGGGCTGAATTGCTTTCATAGCAGCTAAGGTAGAAACCTGAGTGTAACCACGAGCTGCGATTTCCTGTGCAGCCTCGTCAAATGCATAACCGCCGGTAGCGTTGAAGGGCAATACAACGTCTAAGCCCTGGTTAATCTGCTGTTCTGCAATGGTACGGTAGTAATAACGGTCCAAAGCGTGAGCAGAGAAGGAAGCAGGAGTAGCATGTGCCCAAGGATAAGTAGAAACCAAACCGGTTCTCATATTCTTGGTCTGCGCTGCTTCTAAAATGGTTGCAATCGGTTTTCTGTTGTGGTCGATACCAACATAGTAGTTGTTGGTCTTTTTACCGGTTGCAAGTGCGGTACCGGAAGCTGCAGAGTCGGTTACCGCATAGTTTGCACTATGGGTGGTTTCTGCACCAACCAGGTAGTCTTTCAGATACATTTTGTTTACGGTCTGCTGTGTAGCATAGGGGAATTTAGAACGGTTAAATCCGCCTGCCTGCTTTACCGCGTCTGCCAGATAGAAGGGATCCATACCGCCCCCGTCGGGGATCATATAGATGACATTCTTAATCTGGGTGTCTGCTGCGGATGCCACGGTTGCACTAAGAGCAAATGAGGACATCAGCATCATGAGCGTTAAGAGGAGTGATAAAAGTTTTCTCATCTTCATGTTGTCTTCTCCTTTTTCTTAATTTATAAAATATTTTTTTTACTGTTTTTTGCACATGGGTGTATTTTTCCTTTTTTTTGCTTTTCAAAAAAAACTATTGACTTTTCCGAATAAATGTGCAATACTTACTGTAACCACCATCCTTATTATAAATTTTTTTGTAAAAATGCACAACCTTCAACAACGTATAAAAGGGGCGAAAATCCGACTATGTTTGAAAACGTAAAAAGCCACTACGCAGGAAAATTTGTATCCAATGGTGAATGGAAACACCCCAGTCGAATCAACGATTCCTATGAAATTATCTTTATCACCAAAGGAGAAGCTTTTATCAACAAAGCCGGAACAGAATATGCGCTCGGCATGAACGATATTCTACTGATTGAACCTAACACACGGCACTTCGGATATCAGACCAGTGCCAACACAGAATTCTTCTGGTTGCATTGGTACGCCCCCACCAATCCTTTGGAAGGCACTCATCACATCACCGTGGAAAATCCATATCATATCACCTTATATTGTCGGCAACTGATTGAAGCACGTATGATGAATAAGCCCACAGAACTGCAAGACTATCTGACCAGAATGATTTTGTTGGAACTATCCATCAATGCAAAGCAACCCACTACCAATACAATCGCAGAACAAATCAAAGCCTGGATTCGTGCCAACAGCAATGTTCCGTTGACCACGGTTCAGGTTGCCAATCAGTTTGGCTATAACGCAGATTACCTAAACCGTATGTTTAAAACCAGTTTTCAGAAAACTGTGAAACAATATATTGATGAAGAACGTATTCTCTATATCAAAACACTGATGCTCAACCACAACCTTCCGTTAAAAGTGGTGGCAACAACCTGTGGGTTTACCGATTATAAATACTTTTTAAAATTCTTTAAGTATCACGAAGGTATCACTCCCACAGAGTTTTACAAGCAGTTTGCCAAACTGAATATCAATTCCCGATAAAAAAAGGAAAACCGATGCAAAAATTGCATCGGTTTTTTGCTGTATTTTTTTCTATAAAATAATGCAAATGAGTCCCCCGCTACCCTCGTTGATAATTTTAGTAAGAGTTTCACGAAGTTTGCCCTGGGCATCTTCGGGCATGCGGGATAATTTTGTTTGCAGTCCCTCGTTAATCAGCTCGTGCAGGGATTTTCCGAAAATGTTGGACTCCCAGATTTTTTTGGGGTCTTCCTCGTAATCGGACAATAAATATTTCACCAAATCCTCCGACTGTTTTTCCGTGCCTACAATGGGAGAAACTTCGGTCTCGATATCTGCCCTGATCATATGGATAGAGGGGGCAGAAGCACGAAGAGACACACCATATTTACTGCCCTGACGGATAATTTCCGGCTCTTCCAAAGTCAGCTCCTCAATGGAAGGTGACACAATACCGTAGCCTGTTTCTTTTACCTGATTCAACGCTTCCTCCAACTTGTCATACTTGGATTTTGCTTCGGAAAGTTCACGAAGCACTTTCATCAGGCAGTCGTCTGACTCAATCCGAAGACCGGTGGTGTCAGAAATCACATCATAGAACAAGGATTCCGGCACAGAAAGAGACACAGTGACAGAACCGGACCCCGGCAAAATGGAAGAAACCCGTATATCGCTGATGGGTTCTTCGGGCGTCATGGCGTCTATTCCGTCAATCACATCCCGCAAAGAAGAGGTGTGTTCCATCAGGGTATGAACACTCTGATAAATACTTTGTTTTAGGGGATGATTCACCTCCAGAGAACGAATCCAACCGGGGAAAGAAAATCCCACCTCGGAAACAGGAAATTCATATAACACAGTTTTGAGCAGAGAAATCAGTTCCTCTTCCTCCATCTGCTGACAATCGCAACAAACCACGGGAACACCGTATTCTGACGCCATCCGGTCACATAAACGGCAGGCATTTTCACTTTTCGGTTCTCTGGAATTCAACACCACCACAAAGGGTTTATGAAGTTCCAAAAGTTCCCTCACAACCCGACGTTCCGCCTCCACATAATTGTCACGGTCAATATCGGTGACAGTGCCATCAGTTGTTACCAAAAGTCCGATTGTGGAATGCTCACAAATCACTTTTTTGGTACCGATTTCTGCCGCTTCCCGAAAAGGAATTTCCGCTTCACTCCAAGGTGTCATCACCATACGGGCAGTCCCCTCTTCTTCATGGCCCAGGGAATCGGGAATCACATACCCCACACAGTCCACCAGTTTCACCTTGGCACTGCCGCTGTCACCAAAGTCAATATGAGCCGCCTCATTGGGAATGAATTTCGGTTCGGTGGTCATAATAGTTTTCCCTTGTGCCGACTGAGGAAGTTCGTCGTTTAAGCGTTCTCTTTCGTAAGGATTTTGCATATTGGGCAACACCATCAAATCCATAAAACGTTTGATGAAAGTGGATTTCCCTGTTCTGACAGGTCCCACCACACCAATATAAATGTCGCCACCGGTTCGTTTTGCAATGTCTTGTAACACGTTCATAAAAGATTCCTCCGATTTCTGATATTTTCACTACTGCAATAGGTATGTACCAACCGGAGAAAATATGCAAAAAAAGGATGCAAATCACTTTGCATCCTTTTTTATGAGTTTGAATCAATTATTTTGCAACAGTAACCTGACGGGTGGTTTCGTTCCATTCCACCTTTAAGCCCAGGCTTTCCATTACGAAACGAACAGGAAGATAAGTTCTGTCATTTTCAATGAAGGAAGCACTGTCTAACACTTTTGCTTCTCCATTCACAATAGCGAAGCCCTCGCCCACAATCAAGCTTACCTTCACATCGCCTAAGGTAACATTTACCGCACGAGTAGTTTCGTTCCATTCCACAGTCGCACCAAAGGTTTCTGCCACAAAACGGATGGGAAGCATGGTTCTGTCGTTTACAATTACAGGAGCCACATCGTTGGTAACAGTTTCACCGTTAACAGTAGCATCTGCTTCACCGATAGTCAGAACCATTACGGTTTTGGGAGCATTTTCTTCCCATTTTGCATACAAGGAAACAGATTTTCTGATTTTGGTTTCAAAATCGAAAGCTTCTGTCAGCTCCGCATCCAGATACCAGCCTGCAAAAGTGTAGCCCTCTTTGGTAGGATCTTCCGGTCTGGCAACAGTTTTTCCGGCTCTCACATTAACCGCGTTCACCTTGGTTCCGCCATTGGAATTAAAGTTGACAGCATAGCTCAGCACTCCGCCACCAACAGGAAGAGTTACTTCTCTGGTTGCCAGAGTATAAACAGAGAATTTTTTTGCATATAAGGTGATAACATTACCGGAAACACTCAGATATTCACCATCTGCATTGGGGGTTGCGGTAATAGCATCAACCTGACCATTGTGTTCACGGAGAATCAGATATTCTCCCTTATTGGTTAAGGTAGACGGGATTTCGATTTCGAAAGCAATTAATGCATCAGGCTCGGTGATTGCAATGGGAGAGTTTCCTTCCTTCACCTTGGAAATAGTGATGTCCAAAGTCATTGCTACCTCGTAACGGCTATACTGAGTTTCCAGCACATCAGTAATCGGAGTGGTGGCAACAGCAACGGTTGTGCTTGCAGAAACGCTGAAGCCCTCCGCAATTTCCTCCTCGGTTAACAATGCAGAGTTATCCAGCTGCACATCATTCATAAACACAGCGTGGAAGGTCAAGTCAGAATCGGGCATTAATACAGGAATTTCTGCATCCCAGCCTGCAAAGGTTTTGCCTTCTGCAGTGGGAAAATTCTGCACGGAAGGAATCTGTGTACCACAATCCAACACAACGGTATCAAACACTTCACCGTCTGCATAATAGGTGATTGTGTGACGGTTGCTTAACAGAATGGATTTGGTCACAGTTGCAGTTCTGGATTCGTCGTTGTTTGCAAAAGTGATGGTGATTTCTTTTTCACCGCTTTCCGGTGATACCGCATAGGTTGCGGTATTGTTTGCGGGAATGGTGATATATTCACCCTCACCCACTTTGTATTTAGTATATCCATCCACGGTGAAACTCAAACTCAGAGTTTCATCGGTTGCCATATCAGCACCGTCATTGATAACAAAATCAGCCGCATATGTGGGATTGATTGTCAGCTCAGGAATGGTGATAACATAGGGTTTTACATCATCGGCATCTTTTTCGGTTGCGATGGCCAGACGAATCACTGCCTGATAGGTACCGGACGCCAGGTCAGCAGGGAGTGTGAACTCCAGGTCATACCAAGCGGCACCGTTTTCGGTAGTCAGGGGAATTTCGTCAAGAGTCTGAGTATAGTTGACACCGTTTCCGGTATAGGTAATGGTTGCAGGAGTTTCAATATTTTGTTCATACAGATTGGAAGCATATACCAAACCGAACTGCATCCGTTGGGGAACATAGTCATCAACATCGCTAAAGGTTATGGTAGCTCCTTTTTCTGCACTGACATTGGGCAGATTGAAATGAAATTCGGTTTCGGTATCTTCACTCATTGCCACAGGAGTGGAAAATTCAGAAGATTTCATTTCGAAGATATCGTTGGTATTGGCTTTTACTGCTGCCATCAAAAAAGCAGATTCTTTAGGATATCTGGTGGGATTTGCTGCATAACGACGTTCCACCTGGTCAACAAAACCATCATGAACATCACTATCGTTGGTGAAATCCTGATAATCAGCAGTTGCGGGTTTTTCCTCTTCTCCATAGAAAAAGTCTATAGTTCCATCGGGATACCCCACATAATAATAAACCATGTAGCTGTAGCAATAATCAGATACAACAGGAGTCCAGCGAACCTGACCATCTACCAATACCACATTCTGGGGAACAGGAAGAGCCTGAGCAGGTTCCTCATAAGGAAGGGGAATGCTTTCTGCAGTGGTTTCGCCATTCACAGTCAGAGTGAAGGTGTAATTTCCACTGCCGTTTTTAGCAAACTGATCTCTCAAAAAGGAAAAGCTTTGTGTACGTTCATCTACATATACGGTAGGATGAACGCTGCTGGAGGTTTGATATACTTTGGAACCATCCTTATACAAGGTGATATCATATTCATAACGAACATCGTTAATATGATCGGGAATGGTGAATTGATAATACCCTTTTTTGGTGGCATGCCAGCCAAAATCAGTGGGTAAATCGCTGGTGGTTTCTGCAAAACAAATCATAGAAAATGTTTGCAGCAATAAAAATGTTGCAAGAATTACGCTGAGAAATTTGCTCGTCGTTTTCATAATAAGCCTCCTCTTTTCCGCCAACCTATATAAAATTGGCATATAACTACACAAATTGTAACACAGTTATATCATATTTGCAATAGTTTTCCTTACATTTGTTCCCATATTTTGCAAAAAGGCATTCTAATGAAATTTGTTGCAAACAATTTTCACCTTAGAAAACAAAAAAGGCATAGGAAAAATCCTATGCCTTTTGCGTTCTATGTTCTTTTATAAGTCATCCTTATTCAAATGGGGTGTAGAAAATGGGATGCAAAACGGAACAACCGAGCCCGAAGCTGTACATATGGTACTGCGAGTGGTGAGGTTAGTTCGTTTGGCGCACATTTTCAAGCCCCTACCTTAATCTTTGAAGAATTTGTGATGAATAGCCTGCACTGCCTTTTCTGCCATATCTTCATCAATCAGTACGGATACTTTGATTTCGGAAGTGGAAATCATACGGATGTTGATGTTGGCATCGTATAATGCTTCAAACATTCTTGCGGCAACGCCGGGGTTAGAGAGCATACCGGAACCTACGATGGAAACTTTGGAAATTTTTTCATCGTGGGTAACTTCTTTTGCACCTAAATCTTCTAAATTATCGTTTAAGATTTTTACAGCTTCTTCCATCTGGCTTCTGGAAACAGTGAAGGAAATATCCTTGGTGTTATCTCTGCCGATAGACTGTAAAATAACGTCTACATTAATATTTTTCTTTGCTAATAATGCAAACATTCTGTATGCTTTACCGGGAGTATCATCAATCCCTACTACTGCAATTCTTGCCACGTCGTTATCTCTAGCGACACCTCTAACTAATAATTTTTCCACGCTGCCTGCCTCCTTCACTTTGGTTCCAGCCACTTTCTGGAAACTGGATTTTACTTCCAAATCAACATGATATTTCTTTGCCATTTCCACTGAACGATTGTGGAGCACGTTAGCCCCCAAAGATGCCAGCTCCAACATTTCGTCGTAGGAAATATCGTTTAACTTTCTTGCATCGGGCACAAGTCTGGGGTCACAGGTGTAAACCCCATCTACGTCTGTATAAATTTCGCAGACGTCTGCACGAAGTGCTGCTGCCAATGCCACTGCAGTGGTATCAGAGCCGCCTCTTCCCAGGGTGGTGATATCGTTCACAGCATTCACGCCCTGGAATCCTGCCACAATAACAATTCTGCCTTTATCCAGCTCATTGACCAGACGGGTGGTTTCCACTTTTTCAATACGTGCAGAACCGTAAACCATATTGGTTTTAATCGGTGTCTGCCAACCGGTTAAAGAAACAACCGGATATTTGTTTTTTTCCAATGCCATTGCTAAGAGAGCGATGGTAATCTGTTCCCCTGTGGAGAGCAGAACATCCATTTCCCTTTTAGAGGGTTTTGCATTGATTTCTGCCGCTTTTTCAATTAAATCGTCGGTGGTGTCACCCTGAGCGGACACAACAACAACCACAGAATTTCCTGCGTCGTATGCATCCTGGATGCGACCAGCCACATTAAAGATTTTTTCAGCGTTGGCAACAGAGCTTCCGCCGAATTTCTGTACGATAATACCCACTGTTTGATACCTCCTGCAGGCTTATGCCAATTTCATATATGATACCGCATAAGGAAGAATTTCCTGTAATTCTTTCTCGCGGATTTGTCCGGTTACAAGACCGATTTCCCCGTCTGCCACCACAACCTGCTCGGTAACATCGATTTTTTCGGTAATCGCTTGGGGATTTTTGGTTCTTACTAAATAACATCCGAAGTTTTCACTACTGTCTGCCACAAAGTCGGATTCCGCTTTGGTCCAGAAATATTCACGGTTGCGGTCATTTCTTAAGCAATCAATAATATCCGCCACCACGGCACTTGCGGTGGGAAGTTTACCGGCACCGGGACCGTAGAACACTACTTCGCCGATGGCGTTTCCGTTGACCATAATGCCGTTGAACACATCATCGATAGATGCCAGAGGAGTACCTTTTTTGATAACTCTCGGTTCCACAGACACATAAACTTTTCCGTCTTTTAATTCTGCCTGACCGATTAACTTAATCACAGAATCCATTTTGTCTGCATAAGAAACATCGGTGGCGGTGATACCGGTAATACCAACGGTTTTCACTTTGTTACATTCCACTTCTTTGCCAAATACCAAAGAAGCTAAAATCGCAATTTTACGGCAAGCGTCAATTCCGTCTACATCTGCAGAGGGATTGCGTTCCGCATACCCTTTTTCCTGAGCTTCGGAAAGTGCGGTTGCAAAATCAGAACCTTCCCGGAACATTTTGGTTAAAATATAGTTGGTGGTACCGTTTAAGATACCTGTGATACGGTTGATTTCATTGGCAGCAAGACAGCTGTATAAGGGACGGATAATGGGAATACCGCCACCCACACTTGCTTCAAATAAGTAGTTCACATTTTTTTCTTTGGCAATCTGCAAAAGTTCGGTACCTTTGGTTGCTACCAACTCTTTGTTGGAGGTTACCACGTGTTTGCCTGCCAACAGAAGCTGCTTCGTGTAATCATATGCAAAGGTGGCGCCACCCATAACCTCAGCAACCACCGAAATTTCAGGATCATTCACAATGGCAGAAAAATCTTTGGTGATTTTCGCCGCCTCAGGATCAGAGGGATTTACTTCTTTGATGTCCAATACATATTTGACTTCCACAGAGTCCCCTAATTTTTCTTCCAAGGACTTGGCGTTGGTGCGGATTACTTCACACACACCGCTTCCCACAACACCGTAGCCCAATACTGCTACTTTCAACATAACGTTTTGTTCCTCACTTTTTTGCTCTATTCACTAATGATGACAGTAAATTTACTGATATCGTCTATGGTAGAAAGTTTGTTTTCCAGACTCTCCAGTTTCTTCTCCATACCGGTGGTATCAATGGAAATAGAAAGAGTGGCTTTTCCATCCATAGGAATATTCTGATTAATGGTTAACACGTTGGCACCATAGCTTGCGATTACTTTCAGCACCTGGGATAAAATCCCTGCCACGTCGGACAATTCCATAAAAAACGTAACCATACGGGTTGCTTTTAAAGAATTGTACGGGAAAACCATATCCTTATATTTATAAAAGGCACTACGGGACAAATCCTCCCGTTTCACAGCGTCGGATACTTTCATATCCGGGTTGTTTTCCAAAAGTTTCTTGACTGCCAGTGTTTTTGTCAACACAGACGGTACGGCCAGTTTGTCCACAACGTAGTATTCATGATTTTTAAGCATTGTCCACACCTCGAAAACATTTGTACTTGAGTGAGTATATCACTCCCGCAGGTTGTTTTCAATGTTGCTTATTTACAATTAAATGAATTTGCCGTTATTTTCCTCTGTTTTTCTTCTGTTTTCTTCTATTTTCTTTGTTTTTTCTGTTTTTGTCGTATTTTCTGCTTCTAACAGGACATTTTACAGCTCAAACTGTTCTTTATTGAACTTTTCGAATTCAGGAAGTCGCTGACGGCGAACATCTTTCTTGAAAATATCGAATTTAAATTTTTTACAGGAGTAAGACGCTCCGTACAGATTTTTTCTCTTCTGACAAATCACCTGTTCGCAATCTGCAAGCACTTTCGCATACTCACAAAAAGCACAGGTGCTTTCCTGTTTCTCATCCCATAAGGGCATTTTTTTCAAATCAAACACATCCTATATTCTAATTCTTTCGCAGCTTCGCAATAAAAAATCCGATGGTGAAACCGTTGGGTAAAATCTGCGCCATTCCGGTTTCTCCGTATGTTTTTTCCCCCAATTTCATTTGGAATGCTTCCAACGAAAATTCGGGATGTTCTTTCATAAACGTCTCAACCTGCCGTTCATTTTCGTCCAGATTGACGGTACAGGTGGAATACACAAGCACTCCGCCGGGTTTTAAGGCCTCTGCCATATTATCTAAAATCTGTTGTTGCAGTAAAACCAATTCCGAGAATCCGAATTCCCGCCATTTGATATCCGGCTTCCCGCCAATCACACCTAATCCCGAACAGGGAACATCCGCTAAGATACGGTCAAATTTTTGGGAGAATTTTTTTTGTGAAGCATCTGCCTGCTCCACAGAAGCTATGGTAATGCCACATCGGGTCAGATTTTTGGTAATCAGTTCACAACGGTGAGCATGCAATTCTGTGGCAACCAGATCCCCTTCGTTTTGCATTAACTCGCCGATAAAGGCGGTTTTTCCGCCGGGTGCGGCACAACAGTCTAAAACCCGTTCCCCTTTTTTCGGATCAAGCACCCGCACTGCCCACTGAGATGACACACTCTGCACCGTGAAATCTCCATTCTCAATCAGTTGCGACAAGGCATCTGCCTTGTTAGGAAGCAAGGCATCCCCGTAGGTATCGCAATCGTCTATCTGCTTTTTTGCTTCTTCCACAGAGGAAAAACGCTGATGATTGTATCGCAGTGCCAAAGGCACTTTCTGATTAAGGTTATGAAGCAAATTCTCGGTTTCTTCTCCATACTGGGAAGAGAGCAACTGATACACTTCGTCGGTGAACGATTCTTTCACCGCAACAGGTAAATCCTTTGGGGCTTCCACCAGACCTTTTCGTAACACTGCATTGACCAATCCTTTGGATTTATAGGCAAATTTGGTGGTCAGTTTCACGCTTTCGTTCACAATGGCAAAATCAGGAACTTTATCCATAAAGTGATACTGATAAAATCCCATTCTGAGAATATTTTTCACAGGGACACTTAATTTTTTCACCTTTGTGGTGGAAAAGCGGTTGATAATTTCATCCAAAAAACGGCGATAACGAACAACACCGTAAACTAATTCCGTCACAAAAGCACGGCCTTCCGCTAATTTGGAAAGGCCGTTCTTTAATGCCAGATTTAAAAAGGTTTTCGCTTCTTCGTATTCATTTAAAATAAGAAGCGCCGTTTTTCTTCGTTCCATATCTGAATCCTTAACTCAAAAACTAATCTCGGTTTCGGTTGGCAAGCACCAACAGTCTTACTAAGTTCATAATCGCAGTTGCCGCTGCCGCAACATAGGTCATCGCTGCTGCGAAAAGCACTTTTTTCACGCCGCGAACTTCCTGGTTTGCAAGCATACCGCCACTACCTAACACAGCTACTGCACGTTTGGATGCGTCAAATTCCACAGGCAAAGTCACCAACTGAAACAGCACCACTGCGGAAAACAGAATAATCCCTGCATTAATTAACAAATCATTGGCAATTAAAATCCCTAAAAGTGCTAACGGAAATGCCAGATACGAACCGATATTTGCCGCAGGAATGATAGAATTTCTGATTTTAATGGGAGTGTACCCTTCGCTGTGCTGCACAGCATGACCTGCTTCATGTGCCGCAACGCCCACTGCACCAACAGAATCCTGAGCGTACACACTGTCGGATAAACGAATCACATTGGCTTTCGGGTCATAATGGTCGGTTAAATTACCTGCTACCCGCTCAATTCTTACAGACTGCAGTCCGTTGGCATCTAAAATTTTTCTGGCAGCATCGTGGCCTGTTAACCCCTGCTGGGTGGTGATTTTATTGTAACGGTTAAAGGTTGTAGTCACTTTCATCTGTGCCCACAAAGCAAGCAAAAGTGCAGGCAACACAAAATACACATACGTCATATCCAGATACATCAATGATTCACTCCTTAAAAACTATCCCGATTTCCGTTATAGAAATCAGCAATCTTCATCATTTTCTTGCCGGGCGGTTGCAAAGTGGTGATATTAATCACACCGTTTTTTGCAGAAATTAAAAGACGGTTTTTGGAGAACTCCAAAACACTGCCGTAAGGCTGTTTGTCCTCTTTCGAATATAGCTCTGCCCCGTGAATTTTATACGCTTTTTCATTGTGAATAAAGCTGGTACCGGGGAAGGGATAAAATCCCCGTATTTTATTGACGATATCTTTGGCTTCCCAATCAAAAGAAATGATAGTTTCTTCTTTTTTGATTGGAGGCGCATAGGTGGAGAGTGCATCATCCTGCACTTCGGCTTTCAGAGTTCCCAGCTGGGGAATGGTTTCCAAAAGCAATTCGGCACCTGCCACCATCAGCTTATCATGCAAGGAACCTCCGGTTTCGGTATCGGTGATGGGAACCACACATTTTGTGAGCATATCACCGGTGTCAAGCCCTTCATTCATCTGCATAATGGTAACGCCACTTTCCGCTTCCCCCATGGCTACTGCATACTGAATGGGTGCAGAACCGCGGTACTTGGGCAGTAAAGATGCGTGCACATTGATGCAACCGAATTCGGGGTACTCCAGCACATAGGGAGGCAAAATTCTTCCATATGCCACTACCACAATTAAATCCGGTTTTTCATTTTCTAAAATTTCCAAAAAGTTTTCTTCTTTTAAGTTGACGGGCTGATACACAGGAAGATTATTTGCTAAAGCTACTTCCTTCACGGGAGAAAACTTAATTTTCTGACCACGGTCTTTTTTGGCATCTGCGCGGGTTACCACCGAGCAGACATCCGCTCCGCTTTCAATTAGTTTTTCCAGACTGTACGCCGCAAAATCAGGCGTACCCATAAACATGATTCTCATTTTTTCGTTATCTCACTTCACATTCTGATAAAATTATCTAAAGTAATCTAAAATAATTGAAAAACTAGTCTTCCTCGTGAATCACTTCGTATTCACAGGTGTCACGGATGGTTTTGCCGTCTAAATGGTCATTTTCGTGGCAACAGCAACGAGCCATCAGTTCTTCCCCTTCAAAAATGAATTCTTCCCCAAAACGGTTCAACGCTTTCACTTTCACATACATCGGACGAATGAGATGTCCTTCAAAACCGGGAATACTTAAGCATCCTTCACTGCCTTCCTGGGTGCCGGAAGTTTCAATAATTTCGGGATTGATGAATTCGATGAATTCCTGAGGGTCTTCCATGGTGTCAATCACGAAAATCCGTTTTAACACGCCAACCTGAGGTGCCGCAAGACCTACTCCTTCCGATTTTCTCAAAGTATCAATCATATCATCTAATAAGGTGATAATTTTGTCGTCAATTTTTTCTACCGGACGGCACTTTTTGTGCATTACCTCATCGGTATCCGGCACGATATTTCTGATTGCCATATAAATTGCTCCTTTCTACATAAGGGATTTTTCTTGATCTTGTCATTTCATTTAGCATTAATTCGTCGCACAGAATGCGAGAAATCTGCACAGAATCGGGAAATCGAATCAAAGCTCTGCTTTGACATTGCCCGAAGACGTGCTGATTGTACGCCGAGTGGTGAAATTCACCGATTGTGGGCGATTTATCACATTCTGCTATAGAAAATTAACGGGGTTTACATCCACCTGTACATTGATGTCATTTTTTTTGTTTGCTAAAATCAAGGTTTTCACTGATTCAGAAAAAGATGTTTCAATAGCAGATGCACATGTGCATTTGATTAAAATATGGTAACGGTACTGATTGCGGATTTTAGAGATTCCGCAAGGAGTGGGACCGTACATTGCAATATAATGCTTTCGTTCTTCGTAAAAATCCACCTTTTCGGTCATAATCTGCTTGATACTATCAGCCATTTCGAAAATTTTCTTTTCGTCGTCTCCTGTGAAAATCACATTGACGATTTCGGAATAGGGAGGATATTTCACATTTTTACGAAAGACGATTTCATTCTCGTAAAAACCATCATAATCCTGAGATTTTGCCGCTTGGATGGCATAATGCTCAGGGTGATAGGTCTGCACCACCGCATAGCCGGGAATCTCTCCTCGCCCTGCTCTGCCACAAACCTGAGTGATTAAGGAAAATGTCTTTTCGCTACCGTTATAACCACCCACAAACAAAGAACTGTCTGCGGCGATGACTCCCACCAGCGAAACTTCTTTAAAGTCCAATCCTTTGGCAATCATCTGGGTGCCAAGCAGAATAGAACAACCGGGTTTTGCAAACTGTTTTAGCAGTCGCTCGTGAGACATTTTTGTGGTGGTGGTATCGTTATCCATACGGATGACCTGGGTATCGGAAAACATGGAATAAATTTCTTCTTCCAGCTTCTGCGTGCCGCTACCGAAATACCGAACAGAAGTGCTGTGACATTCAGGACACACAGTTTCCGCATCAGCGGTATAGCCGCAGTAGTGACATTTCAGCTTCCCTTCAATACTGTGATAGGTCAGTGCCACATCACATTTTTTGCATTTCACCACATATCCGCAATCCCGACAGCTCACAAAGGTGGAATAGCCACGTCGATTCAATAAGATGATGGCTTTTTCGCCCTTTTCTTTCACTTCAAGAAGTCTTGTTTTCAGACTTTCGGAAAGAACGGAATGGTTACCGTTTTTTAATTCTTCTCTCATATCCACAATTTCCACCTGTGGCAGAGAGCGTTGTTTATATCGTTTCGTTAAAGTCAGAAGCGTGGCTTTGCCTTGCTGGGTACGATAATAATCTTCCACGGCAGGAGTTGCGGATGCTAAAAGCAAGGTGCCGCCTCGTTGATTCATTAAAAACCGAGCCACGTCTTTTGCCTGATAACGGGGAGAATGTTCGGATTTATAGGTAGTTTCGTGTTCTTCATCCACGATAATCAAATCCAACTCGGGAAAGGGTGCAAACACTGCACTTCGTGCCCCAACCGCCACCGAAACACGACCGCTTTTGATTTTGTTCCACTGGTCTTTTCGCTCCGAAATGGACAGTGCCGAATGAAGCACCGCCACACGGTCACCGAACCGACGGAAAAACCGACTGCGAATCTGGGGTGTTAACGCAATTTCAGGCACTAGGATAATTGCTTGTTTGCCCTCGCTCATCACCTGCTCCACCAAGGCAAGATACACCTCGGTTTTGCCGGAACCTGTGACCCCTTTTAAAAGAAATTCGTGGTATCCTTCTTCTCTTCTTGCCGAAAGAACAGAATCCACCACGTTGGTTTGCTCGTCGTTTAACTGTGATTTTTCCAAAACGACTTGCTTTTCTGCGGCAAAAGGATCCTGCTCCACAATTTCCTCAGTGATTTCTAGCACTCCTTTTTTCTCCAGCGCTGTAATGGAGGAACGACTTGCTCCCGAAAACGCCACCAAATCTACCACGGGCATTCTGCCGTTATCCAGAAGCATTTCCAGCACTCTTCTCTGAGCTGCCGCTTTTTTGAGATAAATCTCCATATAGTCATACAACTCGTGCTCGCCTAAGAGCAAAGTTGCAATCTGAATACTTTTTTGCTGATGAGCCTGCCTGGATTCTTCGTAAAGCTCCACTTTACCAAGTTGCGCCAAAGCAGTAACCACTTTTTTGATACCACGGTTGGAAAAAGCGTTTTCCAATTCCTCCAAAGAAACGGGAACCCGTTTGGAAACCAGATAGTCAATCAGTTTCCCACGAAGACCGTTATCGTCTTGCACATCTTCCATAGAATCGTCCAACAAACGGACATACTCTGAAAATTTCAGGTTGGAGCCCGGAGGCAACAACAGGTTGACCGAATCGTATAAAGTGGCATAGTAACGCTTTGCAATATAGCGGGCGAGTTCCATTCCCTTTTCGTCAATGACAGGCTCATAGTCAATGACTTCCATAACAGACTTTAAAGGTATCGCACCCTCATCGTAAAACAGTTGGGTAACGATACCTTCACGTTTCTTATTGGCTCTGCCGAACGGAACCACCACACGGACTCCCTCTGTCACCAAATGCGAAAGGGGTGCGGGAATCAGATAGGAAAATTCCTTATCCACAGAGAAATTCAGATTGGAAACCGCTATTTTAGCGCACAAAATCTGATTCATAAATTAGTTTTTAATCACTTCGATATCGCCGTCGGCAATTTCTTTCACTGCCATAGAAACGGGTTTTGCGGAGGAGGTACGGATGTCTTCCTGTTCGCTTAAGTCTCTTGCTCTTTTTGCCACAGCAATAACTAAAGCATATCTGCTTCCGGCTTTTTCCACTAAGTTTGCAATTGCGGGTTGTAACATAATAATCTCTCCTTTTTATTGTAACACAAACGGTATGTAATGATTACTCGTTTTTAAAATAAGCGCTTTTAGTTAATTTATCGGCACGAAGCACAGTGATGATATCACAACTTGCCTGCTCGATTTCGTCATTGACAATGATATAATCATACTCACCCATTAAGGCAAGTTCTCCTTTTGCCGTTTCCAGACGGGATAAAATCTGCTCCTCAGTTTCGGTGCCTCTGCCCCGCAAACGCTTTTCCAATTCCTCGTGGCTGGGAGGTGCAATAAAGGTTAACACTGCATCGGGGAAATTCTTTTTAATCTGCATTGCCCCCTGCACTTCAATTTCCAAAATCACATCCAACCCACGGGATAATGCATCCTCCACGGGTTTTCTGGGAGTGCCGTAATAATTGCCAACATATTCCGCCCATTCCAGCACTTCGTTTTCATCAATCATACGGCGGAATTCGTCTTTGGTTTTGAAATAGTAGGTTACCCCTTCCTGGTCAATGGGACGGGGTGCTCTTGTGGTTGCGGAGATGGACAGATGAATTTTGCCGTCTGAGAGTTCACAAGCACGTTTCACCACGGTGCCTTTCCCAACCCCAGCAGGTCCGGAAACCACCATCAGAGTGCCTTTTTGTTGCATCGCTAAGCCCTCCTTATCCTTCTGCACGGCCGGTAATGGTGTCGGTCTGTAAGCCCGACAGAATAATATGACCGCTATCTGTTACCACCACAGCTCTGGTTTTTCTGCCGTAGGTGGCATCAATTAAAATGCCTCGTTCCTTGGCATCGGAAATCATACGCTTTACCGGTGCCGAATCAGGGCTGATGATGGCAATGATTCTCTCCATCGCCACAGCGTTTCCGAAGCCGATGTTCAACAGTTTCATAACAAAACCTCTTTTTATTCTACATTCTGCACCTGTTCACGGATTGCTTCAATTTCCGTTTTGGCATCAATGCCGATTTTGGAAATTTCAATGGAATTGCATTTGGAACAGGTAGTGTTGATTTCACGATTCATTTCCTGGATGATAAAGTCCAGCTTTTTGCCCACGGGTTTATCCTGATAAACCAGATTCATAAATTCTTCAAAATGGCTCTGCAGTCTGGTAGTTTCTTCAAAAGTTGCAACCTTGTCGGAGAAGATGGCAACCTCGGTCATCAGACGGGTTTCGTCATAAGTTGCACCGTTTAAGTATTCTTCCATTTTGTCACGAAGCTTCTTTTCATATTCTGCCACAGACTGGGGAAGTAATTCTTCAATTCTTGCCACCATACCGCGAAGTTTTTCAATACGGCTTACCATATCGTCGGCAAGACGTTTTCCCTCGGTTCTTCTCATGGTGAGAAAATCATTTACCGCTTTTTCCATAACAGGTTCTAAAATGGAAAAAATTTCTTCTGCTTCGTGTTCTTTGAATTCCACCTCAAAAATGTCGGGGAACCGGGACATTTTGGTCGCCGTTACATCAAAGGGCATATCGTATTCGTCGGATAATTCCTTTAACACTTTTAAGTAGTTTTCTGCCACAGTGCGGTTTAAGGTGACAACCTTGTCCCCTTCTTCCACATTGTTCATATGGATATAAACATCCAGCTTACCGCGGTTGATTTTTTCAGATAAATATTTGCGAACCGGTTCCTCTAAGAAGGAAAATCCTCTGGGAACACGGATATTGGCATCAAAATAACGATGATTTACCGATTTTAATTCCACGGTAATATCGTAACCTTTATAAATTTCTTTCTGACGGCCATAGCCTGTCATACTCATAGACATACTTATTCACCTTACCTTTTCATAACAGTATAACATATATATAATAAAATGTCAAAACTTTTTTTGAATTTTTAGGATTTTTCATTGACTTTTAAAGTTTTTTGCTTATTTTTATAAAAACAAAAACAGCCGATATGAGATATCGGCTGTTTTTTAATCTTATAATTATCGTTTCTCTTGTTAGAATACAACTCTATAAATCAATGTGCTATTATATTCTTTTTCTGCTTGCTCACTCAAGGAAACGCTGGTTTTTCCAACTGCACCATCAATCGCTCTTGCGATCTTTTGAGACATAGTTGCAGTAGATGAACCTGATATTTTCAATGTTTCAGACTTCACAGAGTTAGAATCAGATAATCTCATTTCAATTAATTGCTTTACAGTATCCTCATTTGCAAACCACTTTAGCGTAGGCATCTTACAAACAGAATTTCCTTCAAATTCCACCTCTATCGTTCCAGTTCTGGCATCACTTGCAGATTGTTGAAAACTGTTTTCTGAGCTTTCTGCTACAGCATAGCCCTGATATTCCCCCTTGAATTCCGATTTTCTCCTCTGCCCTTTGATATTGCTGGTAGATTCGCTAATTTCAATAGAACATTTTTTGGCTCCCAGACAATGAGCAATATGTTTTAACTCAGCAAGCTTTTCTTCGTGAGCCTTATTGAAAAAACAGTCAGTTCTGATAAATCTGTTTCTGTCATAAGGATCTACGCAATACGTCGCATCACAAATAGCATTGGGAATAAATTGAATTTTACTGAATTCAATTGCTTCATCGTATAAACAAAACATTTCTACGTTTGAATTGTTTTCCAAATACCCAATAGCTCCCTCACATAATTTTTCATTTTTTCTTGTTGCATCATCCACAATCATGATAATATTTGGCAAATGAAAATCCAAACTATTATATTGTTCCGGAAATACCGGATTCAATTTTTTCAGTTTTTTCTGTTGTGATTTTACTTTTGCTTTTTCTATTGTGTTTTTGAATCCCTGTTTGGTATTGGTTGCAATTTTCTTTCCCGCTCCTGCTGTTTTTTGCATAATGTTAGAAACTGCCTTTACCGCAACATTTTTATTTTGTTTTTCATTCATATAAATCATCCTCCAATATACTGTTTGTATATTTCACGAGAAATCAACAATATCTCGGATTGATTATAGCAGTTTTTACAGTATTCGTCAAGAATTATTTCTCATAATATATCAAGTAAAAAAACATGATTTTTTATTCACGCTATAAAAAAGTCATTGATTTTAAAATTTTCCTTTAATTTTTCAATATTTTTTGGAAAATCACTTGAATTTTTTATTTTTTAGATGTATAATAATATGGTTAAAATCGTTAATTTTTCCCTTTTCGTAAGGTAAGGGAAATCTAAACAAAAAGTTTAAAATTATCCTATCATAAAAATGGAGGTCATGCATTATGGCATTTATTGACAGAATCAAAGAAAGAGCAAGAGCCGACAAAAAGAAAATCGTTCTGCCCGAATCTATGGACAGAAGAACCTGGGAAGCGGCTGCGCAGGTTTTGGCGGAAGATATTGCTGATATTATCATCATCGGTACTCCCGAAGAAGTGGAAGCTAACAGCAAAGGCTTAGATGTTTCCAAAGCAACCATCATTAATCCCTTCACCTATGAAAAAACCGAAGAATATCTGAACTTATTCGTGGAACTGAGAAAATCCAAAGGATTAACCTACGAAGAAGCAAAGAAAACCGCTTTGGGCGACTATATGTACTACGCTTGCTTAATGGTAAAAGCAGGGGATGCAGATGGTGTGGTTTCCGGAGCTTGTCACTCCACCGCAAACACCTTACGTCCCAGCCTTCAGATTATTAAAACCAAACCGGGTGTGAAACTGGTTTCTGCTTTCTTCTTGATGGTAGTTCCCAACTGTGAATACGGTGCAGACGGTACCTTCATTTTTGCAGACAGCGGCTTAGAACAGAATCCCGATCCCGAAAAATTAGCAGCTATTGCAGCTTGCTCTGCAGAATCTTTTGAACTGCTCTGCGAAAAAGAAGCAATCGTTGCAATGCTCTCCCACTCCACCAAAGGCAGTGCAAAACACGCTGATGTGGACAAGGTGGTAGAAGCAACCAGAATCTGTAAAGAAAACAACCCCAACTTGAAAGTGGACGGTGAATTGCAGTTAGACGCAGCAATCGTTCCCGAAGTGGGTGCTTCCAAAGCTCCCGACAGTGACGTTGCCGGCAAAGCAAACGTGCTCTGCTTCCCCGACCTGGATGCAGGTAACATTGGCTACAAACTGGTTCAGAGACTTGCAAAAGCAGAAGCATACGGTCCTGTAACTCAGGGTATCGCAGCTCCCATCAACGACTTATCCCGCGGATGCAGTGCAGAAGATATCGTTGGCGTAATTGCAATCACCAGCGTTCAGGCGCAGGCAAAATAATCAAAAAGGAAAGGATATAAAAACAATGAAAATTTTAGTTATCAATGCAGGTAGCTCCTCTTTAAAATATCAGCTGATTAATATGGAAGACCAGGCCGTTATGGCAAAAGGTCTTTGCGAAAGAATCGGTATTGACGGAAGACTGACTCACTCCAAAGACGGTGAAAAATTCCAGAAGGATTTACCCTTAAAAGACCACGGCGATGCTATCCAGGCGGTTTTGGATTCCTTAACCGACAAAGAAATGGGCGTTATCGCATCTATGGATGAAATCAACGCTGTTGGTCACCGTGTGGTACACGGCGGCGAAGCCTTCTCCGGCTCTGCTTTAATCACCGAAGCTGTAATGAACGCATTAAATGCTTGTATCGAATTAGCACCCTTACACAATCCTCCCAACATTACCGGTATTGAAGCTTGTGCAAAAATTATGCCGAATGTTCCCCAGGTTGGTGTGTTTGATACCGCATTCCATCAGACTATGCCCAAAAAAGCATATCTGTATGCCCTGCCCTACAAATTCTACGAACAGTATAAAATCAGAAGATACGGTTTCCACGGCACCAGCCATAAATACGTTAGTATGAAAGCGGCTGAAATCCTGGGCAAACCCGCTGAAGATTTAAAAATCGTAACCTGTCATTTAGGGAATGGTTCCTCCATCTCTGCAGTTGACGGCGGTAAATCCGTGGACACCTCCATGGGCTTCACTCCT
>JAZOQZ010000128.1:0-3084 GCA_045656345.1 Clostridia bacterium | reverse complement strand
GAACATCTCAGAATAAACACAGACGAAATCGCATGCATAGGCGACGGCGAAAACGATCTGACAATGTTTGCTCAATCTGGAACGAAATTTGCAATGGGCAATGCAGTTGAAGCTCTCAAAAAGAAGGCAGATATATCGGTTCTATCGCCCCTTATGGTTATGAGATTATAAAAATTAAAGGCGAAAAGGGAAACACGCTGAAAATTGTGCCGGAAGAAGCGAAAATCGTAAAAATGATTTTTGATTGGTACACGCAAGAAGGGCTTGGAACGGGACAGATTGCCAACCGGTTGAATGACTTGCACATTCCCCCTCGCATATCTGCCGAGTGGAACGGGTCATCAATCATAAATATCATTGGCAACGAACATTACATCGGAAAAACAATGTCCGGAAAAAGACCGATTAAAAAGCAATTTATTGATGGCAAACTCGTCAAGAAACCTTATAGAAGCAAAGAGTATGAATTATACGAAGGCAGGCACGAACTTATTATTTCGGAAGAACAGTTTGAATTGGCGAAAACGATTCGCAAAGAAAAATATGTAGCACCGACAAAAAGAAGCTTGGAAATTTCAAATCCGTTTGCCGGCTTGATACGTTGTGAAATTTGTGGAAGCCTTATGAACCGTGCAACGGGAACATTAAGCCATAACGCAAAACCACGATTCAGATGTAAGAAGGCAAGAAATTGCGGCTGCAAATCACATGTAGCATCAGAAGTGGAAGAAGCGGTGATTGAAGCTATGGGGGAATGGCTGGACGGTTATATTCTAACTTTAGGAACGGAGCTTCCTATTGAGGATGACGGGCTTGAAACATCCCTTGAAATATTGAATAAGCGTTTAGATGATTTAATTGAACAACAGGATGCAATATGCGAACTACACGAAAAGGGAGATTATTCCGATAGGCTGTTCAAACGTAGAAATGCGGCGTTGGAAGCGGAGATTGAACAAACCGAATCCGACATTGCAGATTTGGAAATGAAAATTGCCGAGCAAAGCGAAACGCAATCGGCGGCGTTGAACATCATTCCAACAACACAAAAGATGTTAGAGAATTACGACCAACTAACACCGGGAGAAAAGAACGCCCTATGGAAAGAAGTGCTGTACAAAGTCACTTTCCGCAAAACCGAAAAGAAAGGCAGATTTGACATTACAATCTATCCGAAACTACCCCGAAAATCCATATAAATCAAGGGTTTATCTTTTTTTAACTTCAAATAGGTATCAATATGTTACCTACGTGATAATGACATGATGATACCTATTTATAAATAATATCAAAAGGTGGTCGAAAATATGAAAACAATAACATTGACACAAGAGGAAATCAATTTGCTGATACTTGCAACGCATAAAGCGGAAGCGATGGAAAAAAGCATCAACACAAAAGAAAGCAGAGAAAGAGCCGAAGCCCTTTCAGACTTACGAAAAAAACTGAACAAATAATATACAGGAACGCACGGTGAACACGCCGTGCGTTTTTACTTGACCCATAGTTGACCCATAGTTGATTGAAAACAAAATATTTGACCTTATCACTCAATGGGTGGTATTATGATTATAGAAAGGGGATGACAAAATGAAATTGCAAGAATGGAAATCAAAATATGAAGCGGCAAAGGGAACGCCGGAGCATTTCAAGTATGTGGCGGAATATCAATCAAAAATCAATGGTCGATGGAAGTTTGTCGGGCATGGCGTACCGAACCCGGAACGACAATACGACATCAAGAAGCACGGCGGCAAAATGTACCTTGTATCAGCCAATGGAAATTCACGATTTGTTATCAAAGACGGCAACACGGATTTTACACAATACATTCAGGGGGAAAAGGTATGAACATCAAAGAATCACGCATCAGACACGGACTAACACAAAAACAGCTTTCCGGAATCACGGGCATTCCGGAACGTACAATTCAGAATTGGGAAGGCGGTCAGCGCAAATGCCCGGACTATGTTGAAAAAATGGTGCTTTATACACTTGAACAAAAATTCAGTCAGCCGAACCATAAAACGATTTTAGAAGAAATCGGGGAAATGATAGAATCCGACATTCCGAATCTTTCCGGCGATGCGAAACGGTATGCCGAAAATGTGCTTGCAGAAATAAAAGACAGCATAAAATAAAAAGGGGGTATGGAGCATATAGCTTCATACCCTTAAATTTTGCCCTGTGTGGGCTTTTCTTGTTTACCCTTGTGCGCTGGATTTGCCCCCGCCTTGCCTATTTCAATAGCTCATTCACCTTTGCTTGAATAACCTTGTAATTGTAACCCGCTTTTTCAAGCCTTGTTTTGCGTTCTGCCCCGTTTCCATACTTTCCAGCAATAACATCCTTTACAATTGCCGTGATATTTCCATCGGATGCGCCCTTGCTGTATTTTGGCACGCCGTAACCTCTTATATATTTTCCATTGACTGATACCGTACGGCGTTTCACGGCACCGCCGTAATTGCCTTCAATAACGGTGATTTTATTATCCACAACTTTTTCCACAATCCCCACATGGTCAGCCCAGCCGGAATTGTCGCCTTTGCCGTTGTCTTGCCAATCGTAGAAAATCACATCCCCCGGCTTCGGTGCTCGGTTTTCATTTTCCACCCATGCACCAATGCGCTTGAATCCGTCAATCATTCTTTGACAACTGCATTCGGGCGGAATGATGTCTGTGAAGCCCAATTTCACCGCCACAGCAGAAACAAAGGTTGCGCACCATTCATCCGTGTACTTTACATGATAGCCCCTTGGAAGCGTTTTTTGCCCGTTGTAGATGTCAATGATTGTCCGGTGTGTTCCGTTGCTCTCGCATCGACCAAGCCACGCTTGCGCCTGTTTTACAACGTTATCTGCGTATTTTGCCATTTTGCATCGTTCCTTTCAAAGATTGTCAGTATAGTGATAATATTTGCGACAATTATTTCAATTTCCACGCAAAAAAGAAAAAAGGGGCAGAAAAATCCGCCCCTTTTGATTCAACTATTCCTCAGCTTCGGCTTGCTCTTTCCAATATGCTTTCATTTCAGAAAGTGCATTTTCAATCCATTTTGAAAGTGTGTTATACGAAACAAA
>JAZOQZ010000127.1:0-9800 GCA_045656345.1 Clostridia bacterium | reverse complement strand
CAATCCCCCCTGAAAAATCATAAAAGTTCATAGCCTACCTCTCTATCTCCAGGTTGGTGTGGGTAAGGGAGCAGATGGTTTTCGCAGTCTTCCCTGCAAACTCTTATGAATAGCGGCACAATTATCATAAAACTCTTCTATCAGGCGGTCTGCCAAACGGTTGGACGGGTCATCAGCACGGAGCACCGAAAACGCCACATACTTGCAAAGCTCGGAATCGTATTCAGGCGCAGAGGGAATTGGTTCTCCTTCTGCCACCAACCCCTGGGGTGCACTGTAATAAAACACCTGATATTCACCCTCACGGTTGAGATACAGTCCTTCTTCATCCAAACGGTAATCACCATACAGCTGTTTGTTGCGGTAAATTTTATAAATCCCGCGGTGCGGCGGCATCGGATAGGGGTCGGTGTCTGCCTGCCACAACACACGCAGGCACTTGATGGGACAAGCGGTGGGGTATCTTGCAATCAGGAGCCTGAGTCCTTCATTTAAAAATCTGTTTGCCAAAGCGGTATCCACACTTTTGCCAATTAAAACGGATGCCACATCGGTTACTTCCTGTAAGGTCATCATATTCCTCCTTCCTTACAAAAAACGGGTGGTAAACGCCCCGTCGTCTAAAAATTCCTTGTCGGAATGCCTGCCGAGATAGGTAACGGTTTCTTTCAGCTTCTGGGTTGCTTCTTCAGGGATAGCATTTTGTGTGTCTGAAATTTTTCGGTTATGCTCCTCCATCTCGGAAAGCAATTTTTCTGCATTACAGATACGGGTTTTTTGCACCAGATGAAGAGTTCTTTCATCCAGTTCACCATAGGGAACCGTAAGACAATAAGTATTATGAGGTTGTCCGCTATGATGAATCTCAAATTTTTGGGTTTCGTGATTACGAAGCACAAAATAGCCTTCATCCAGTTCCCGAAGCCGCTCAGGAATCAAAAAAACATTGGTTACAACAGGGGTTTTATCGTATTGTTTGTTCATAGTTTCCTCTTTTAAAAAACGGAGGAGAAAATCTCCTCCGTTTTACTAATTGGTCACCTGAATTCCGGTGAGTCTTGCCTGACCGCCCGGATGGTCACACATCAGCTCGCCATACTTGGCTAACACTGCAGTCCATGCGGGTTTACCGGCAATCTGTTTTAAGATTTTGCCGTCGTCATCCAGCCAATCCCAGTCGGATAAGGTGTGCATTGCAAAAGACTTGGAGTTTAATAAGTCCATAGTTCCGTCGGGGCAATGACGGTCTGCCACGATGGGAATACCGCCAAAGGAAATTGCCTGGAAGCCGCCTTCTAACGTCATGGGATCGATGTTTCTTCTGGTTAATTCCAGATAAGAAAGATAGCTTCTTCTCACATCGTAGGAACAGGAAATATAGTCCACCTTACTTCCGGTGTGTTCCTCTAAGTAGTCGATAGCGGTCTGAATTTTAAGGTCGGAGATTTCGCCGGTATTTTCGTTCAGATAAGGGAGCATCCAATAGTTTTCGCTACGGTTCACGCCGTATAAGGGCTGAGTAGTGTCGGAATTAAAAATTGCGCCCAGACCGGTCAGTTCTTTGCCGTAGGAATTCTGAACGGTGATTTTATCCCCTGCACTCACGGATACCGCACTGTCTAACACAATGGTTTTACCTGCGCGGTTGATGGCGGTGATACGTTTTGCAGAAGTGGTGGAAGAAGAACCGATGATATCAATAATCATACCTTCGATTAAATATTTCACCGAGTCCACCTGAATCTGGTTACCCTCACCATTCACCACGGTGGCAATCACGCCGGTGCCGTCGGTAAATAATGCTCTGGAATAGTTGAATTTTGCCGCTTCCAGAATACCCTGCATCTCCTGGGTCAGTAAATCCACAAAGGAATTGGTGTTTAAGCGGGATGCTTTCATAGCTTTATCGGAAATTTCAATCACACCGTACATGTCCTTGGTGGTAGTCTCAAAATGAGTGTACTGGTTGGAACCTGCTTTGGGAAGGTTACCGGCATCGGAGGAGAATCCGAATCCGCCGTTTAACGCATAAGGAGCAAGTCTTACCACCTTGTGACCGATGATGTTTTTAGAGGTTGTAACAATTTTGTTGTAAAAGGGGTTTGTAGTTGTGTTTAACTGATTTCTTAAAACGTCCAGATAATAGCTTTTTAAAGCAACGTCCGCTGTGTTGGTAGTAATCATAATTTGAAGTCCTTTCCTTCCCGTCTCTTGTGTTTTTAAATCCTATGAAAAATCTGTAAAATTGTAAGAGACGGTTATTGATTTAGTGTTTCACCATCTGAAGAAACATTTCGCCTGCTTCTTCAAAGGTTTTCGGTTTGTTGCCCGGAGTGGTACAAAACTCACCGCCTTGTCCGCATATTAACGCCGGGGGCATCTGAGACAAGCTGCTTGCATATTCACGGTAGGCAGGGGGCAGTGTGGTAAGTGCCCTTTTTGCCAACATAAAAGCAGACTGATGGTCCAAAGACAACAGTTCGGGATTTTCTTCCAGATAGGAGATAAAGTCGTATGCCCGCTCAGCTAAGCCGTGCTCCGCCAAAAAGCCCTCCAGGTCGCTCTGAAACTGTGCTTCTTCACCGGGGACAGAAGCTTCTTTTAAGAGTTCACGCGCTTCTTTTAGTTCTTCTCTGGTTCTGGAGATAAACCGTTCACTTTCGCAATATGCTTTTTCCAGCTCGGAATAGTCTTTGAATTTGCCGAGAATTAAGGGGTTATCTTCCCCGTTCTCTGTGGGATTGGTCACCTTGGCAGGAATATCTTCCTGCGAGAATTCATTGGGATTGTCAATCATATTCACGATTCCTTCCTTTCGCTTGTTTTCCTGTTTCTGATAGATGATAACAGGGGTTCGGAACACCGCTATGATTACCACTTCCGGGACTTCTTCGGCTTCCGTCTTCCTCAGTATGCACCAACACTGCGGTATCCGCAAGTTCATCTTTTTTTCAGGCTTTTCTTCCCGTTTTTTTCTTTGTGTACGGAAGTATTGTGAAGATTCCCCGTGTTTTTCGCACCAATACAATGATTTTGTGCCGCAAATTTCGAAAAAAACAGATGATTTATGATTGACAACAGGAAAAAAAGGTAGTATAATAAGCTTAATATTTCTACTCTTGATTGTTAAAACTTAAACAATTAAGGTGTGAGGGCTTCCCTCGCTATACACATCAGGGAAAAATCAGATTGGAGATAGTGATTATGAAAAGAGTTTATAATTTCAGTGCAGGACCTTCCGCCCTGCCCGAAGAAGTGTTAAAAAGAGCTGCAGAAGAAATGCTGGACGCAAACGGTGCAGGTATGTCCGTGATGGAAATGAGCCATCGTTCCAAAGACTATCAGGCAATTATTGACGGTGCAGAAGCATTGTTCCGTGAACTGATGGGTATTCCCGAAGACTATGCAGTGTTATTCCTGCAGGGTGGTGCATCCTCTCAGTTTGCAATGATTGCATTAAACTTAATGAACAAATCCAAAAAAGGTGACTACGTAATCACCGGTCAGTGGGCAAAAAAAGCATACGAAGAAGGCGCGCACTACGGCGATGCCTATCAGGTGGCATCTTCTGCAGACAAAACCTTCTCCTATATTCCCAAATTAGATAAATCCATGTTCCGTCCCGATGCGGATTTCGTACATATCACTTTAAACAACACCATTTACGGTACCAAATTCAATGAACTGCCTGATGTTGGCGACGTTCCCCTCATTGCAGATATTTCTTCCTGCATCTTATCCGAAAAACTGGATGTTACCAAATTCGGTATGCTCTACGCAGGTGCTCAGAAAAACATCGGTCCTGCAGGTCTCACCGTGGTAATCATCAAAAAAGATTTAATCGGTAATGCGCAGGATATCTGCCCCATTATGTTCAACTACAAAACTCACTTGGATTCCGGCTCTATGTATAACACTCCTCCCACCTATGCAATCTATGTTTGCAAACTGGTGCTGGAATGGTTAAAAGACTTAGGCGGCGTGGAAAAAATCCAGGAAATCAACTACAAAAAAGCTCAGATTTTATACGACTACTTAGATTCTTCCGATTTCTTCACCGGCACTGTGGTAAAAGAAGACCGTTCCATTATGAACGTTCCCTTCTTAGCTCCCTCCGATGAATTAAACAAAAAATTCATCGCCGAGGCAAAAGAAGCAGGCTTTGTAAACTTAGCAGGTCACCGCAGCGTTGGCGGTATGCGCGCAAGTATCTATAACGCAATGCCCTTAGAAGGGGTTCAGGCTCTGGTTGACTTTATGAAGAAATTCGAAGCAGAAAACAAATAGAAAGGTGGCAAACTTTATGAAAATCGCTACTTTAAATAAAATTTCCGATATCGGCTTAAATGAATTAAAACCCGCTTACGAAATCAGCGATGATTTAAGCGGTGCAGCAGGTATTTTAGTAAGAAGTGCAGCAATGCACGATATGGAGTTTGATAAAGAACTTCACGCAATCGCAAGAGCAGGTGCAGGGGTAAACAACATTCCCATTGACCGTTGTTCCGATGAAGGCATCGTGGTGTTCAACACTCCCGGCGCCAATGCAAATGCTGTAAAAGAGTTGGTAATTGCAGGTCTCTTAATGTCCTCCCGTGACTTAATCGGGGGCAACGCCTGGGCAAAAACCTTAACCGAAGACGTGGCAAAAGCTGTGGAAAAAGGAAAAGGAATGTTTGCAGGCTGTGAAATTGCAGGCAAAACCTTAGGTGTTGTTGGCTTAGGTGCCATCGGTGCAAAAGTGGCAAACACCGCTTTGGACTTAGGAATGAAGGTTATCGGTTATGACCCTTTCATCTCCATCGACGGTGCCTGGAGAATCTCCAAAAACGTTGTGCACGCTACCGATTTAAAACAAATTTATGAAAACTGTGATTATATCACCATTCACGTGCCCTTAACCCCCGATACCAAAGGGTTCATCAACAATGAAACCATCAGCCAGATGAAACAGGGCGTTGTTATCTTAAACTACTCCAGAGCAGGTCTGGTAGCTGATGACGGTATCAAAGCAGGGCTCTCCAGCGGTAAGGTTCGTCGTTATGTAACCGACTTCCCCGACGGTGATATTGCAACCTATCCGGGCGTAATTGCATTCCCCCACTTAGGTGCATCCACCGAAGAATCGGAAGAAAACTGCGCCTATATGGCAGCAATTCAGATGAAGGATTACTTAGAAAACGGTAACATCAAAAACTCTGTAAACTATCCCGAAATGAATTGCCCCAGAATCCCCGGTCAGAAACGTGTGATAGTGCTTCACAAAAACATTCCTGCAATGCTTTCTCAGATTTCCGGTGAGTTCTCCAAATTATCTTTAAATATTGATAATCTGCAGAACCGTTCCAAAAAAGAATATGCTTGCACCGTATTGGATGTTGCAGGTGATATTCCTGCTGACACCGAAACAGCGTTGAAGGCGATTGACGGAGTAATTCGCGTTCGTATTTTAGACTAATTACGGTTTGATAAAAGGCGTAATTTGAACCATTATACAGATAAAAAACAGTTATCCAATTGGATAACTGTTTTTTTATTGAAAAAATATTTACAAATGATAAATCTTGTGTTATAATACTCTTGCGACATAAATTCAATATATTTTCCTATTAAAGTGTGTATTTTTATACCTTCTTTGTGTAAAAATGCAGGCTCTGTTTCAGCATGCTTTAATAGGATGAATGAATTTGTGTCGCAGCAAAAAGGGGCTGTGCATTTTTCATGCGTGGCGTTCCAAACGCTGCGCATTTTTTTATGCACAGCAAACCACACAAACTGTTTCAAAGGAGGTAAAACAAATGAAACAAAACATCAAAAGTATGGTTTCAGGCATTGTAATCGGAGCTATTCTGACAGGAGGCGTCACCTTTACCGCAGCCAGAACCGAACAACTGGAAGCTTACTATTCCAACATCAGAATCTGTATTAACGGAACACAAATTCAGCCAAAAGATGCAAACGGAAACACGGTGGAACCGTTTATTGTGGACGGAACCACATATCTTCCTGTCCGCGCAGTTGGGGAAGCTCTTGGCAAATATGTGTCCTGGGATGGAACAACCAACACAGTCTACATTACCGACGAAGCACAACCGACTCCTACTCCCATGCCTACTGCCACACCGGTACCCACACCAAGTTCAACACCAAAACCAACCGAAAAACCCACTCCAACAGAATATACCTACACCACCAAACAAATTCTGCAAATTTCAGGATACAAAGAGGATGCCATCAAGGGTGAACTCACAACCGCTTGGGATTCCAATACCGCCAACGCAACTTTCCATGCAAACATGCGCTGTAACAACGGAGGACTGGCAGATTATATCGACTGCGAAATTGTTTTGACAAAAGTAATCTCTAGTGAAAATAACGGTTTTACAGGTTATTTTGACATATCAATGAACGGGGATGTCCGCCACAACGATATCAAAGGCACTGTTTCGGTAGACGGCTCAAAATTATCTCTGCACACCGAAGAATATGATTACAAACTCATTGCCAACCTTTCCGGTGAAGAGGAATCTAAAGCAGAACTGATTACTTATTACGGCCTGCAGGCAGTAAAATATAATGGTGAAAAAGCAACCGGTATGTTCCTTTTAGAATATGGTGAAGACCGTTCCAAAATTACCTTAGACGGTAATTTCAAAACAGGAGAACAAACATATATCATCCGGGCAGACGAAATTTCTTCCATCACAGAAGACCAAATCGAAGGTATTTTCTCTGTCCTTTGTGACGGTGAAACCGTGGTAAATCACGCAAACGGAACGATTAAAGATTTATCCGCACCCCTTGGCGATGTAATGAATGTGGAAATCGAAGGGTTTTCTTCTCTGGCACTTCGGGTGGTAGAAATCGGTTATTAAAGTTTTTGTACTATAAAACAGAAAGAACCCAAAATCAGAAGATTTGGGTTCTTTCTGTATAAGGAAATTTATTAAGGAGAGAAGAAGCGTATGGAGCACTTCTTCTTTCTTTGAGGAAGGCTTTAATTTTCGGGGGCTAACGGTCTATCTTCCTGTAATGTCAGGGAAATTTTAAGTTCTTTCCCCTCTCTGATTACAGTCAATTCCACCGTGTCGCCTGCCAGATGTTTTTCTTTTTCGGTGTTTAATTCATCCATGGTTAACACTTTCACACCGTCAAATGCCACAATCACGTCACCTGTTTTAATACCGGCACGTTCAGCTGCAGAATAGGGTGATGTTTCCACCACATAAACACCCACAGGGATATCATAATACACAGCAGTTTGCTCAGACACATCCCTTCCCATAATACCGATAACGGGACGTCCTTTCACATAGCCGTTGGCAATTAAATCGTCAATAATAGGCTTCGCTTCGTCAATCGGAATGGCAAAACCAATTCCTTCCACACCGGAGGCAGCCATTTTTACGGAGTTGATACCAATAACCTCACCGTAGTTATTCACCAATGCACCACCGGAATTCCCCGGATTGATGGCAGCATCAGTCTGAATTAAGTTGAATTCCTGGTCATCCACGGTGATAGAACGGTTCAACGCACTGATATAGCCGCCGGTTACACTGCCGGCAAGCTCATTGCCTAAGGGGTTTCCAATAGCAATTGCCAATTCACCCACCTGAAGTTCGGAAGAGTTTCCTAAAGTGGCAGTGGGGAAACTTTCTCCTTCAATTTTAATCACAGCCAGGTCGGTTCTGGTATCTGCACCGATTAAAACAGCCTGATATTCTGCACCGTCACTTAAGGTAACGGTAATATCGTTTGCACCTTCAATCACGTGATTGTTGGTCACAATATAGCCGTCAGCAGACAAAATAATACCGGAGCCGGAGCCGCTTTCCAGCGCAGTGGTTCCGAAAATGGTCGGACGCTGCACCTTGGTGTTGACACCCACCACAGCAGGTCCCACTTTTCTGGAAATTTCCACCACGGAGAGCAATTCCTTTTCTCCGTTTTCAGGAGTTCCTGCCTGCTCTGTTGTCAGAGCCGGCTTTGCCGGTGCCAACTGACCCACAGAAGCAAAATTGGTGTTCTGAAGCTGACGTTCCACCAGTTTAGGTAAAGCTAAAAACGTAAATGCCGAGGTAATTGCAACCCCAAAAACAAATGCACCCAACAGAGAAATCGCCCGGATCAGTTTAGACATATCCGTAGATTTCTTGGGTTCTGGGATCTCTTTGGTTGTTTGCATCTCTTCCTGAACGGGAGGAACCTGGGACGCCGAAGTGGGATCATGGTAATAAAACGGAGTCACTCTGGGAGGTTGATACCCTTGAAAGTTATCTTGTTGCTGAGAAAATCCGTTGGGAGCCTCCCCGTAAAACGGTTCATTTGGTTTGGGCATCTCATCCATGAGATTGCTTTCGGGAGCTGAGGTTTCAGGTTCCGGTTGCACCTGTTCCAAAACAGGTTCTGCCTCCGAAATCACATCATCGTGCGTATCGGTAACAGGGATGTCATTTTGCATCTGGTTGGTTTCCTGTTCGGGATGCTCGGAATTAAAATTATCGTAATTCATATCGGATAAATTCCTTTCCAATGAAGACTTATGGGGGAACAAGTTCCCCGAGCTTGCTATCATCATAACAAAGAATTGTGAAAAAGGTGTGAAATTTTTTTAATTTTTTTGTGATTATTTTCATAAGATTGTAAAAAAATTCGCACAATCTACATAAAACTGAGATATAATGAAAACAGTACCAAAAAAAGGGAGTTAAAACATATGGGCTTTTTCAGAAGATTACTTTATAAATTATCCGATTTGATGCAAGGGCGTTACGGAATGGATGCACTTTATATTCCCATGCTCTTTACCTCCTGCGCCTTCACACTGCTTGGCACACTGTTGCGTCTTGTGATTTTAAGATTGGTTGGATTTGCGATACTGATTTTGCTGATTCTGAGGTTCTTCTCCAAAAACTATGCGGCACGGCAAAAAGAACTGAATGCTTATTATCATATCAAAAACAGTATCACATCTTTTTTTCAAAAACAGTCTGCAATCAAAACAAACCGCAAGTACAAACGGTATTTCAAGTGCCCCAAATGCAAAGTGAAGCTGAGTGTTCCCAAATGGAAAGGAAAAATTCAGATTACCTGCCGAAAATGCGGACATCAATTTATCAAAAAAACATAAAAAAACGGAAAGCGTTTGCTTTCCGTTTTTTTATACTAAAAGAATCGAAAGAATTATTTTGCAGCAGCTGCAGCATTTTTGGTTGCCGCTTCTTTGCAGTTGGTGGTTGCAAAATCAGCTCCTAATATCTTTGAATACTTAAAAACCATTTCGGAAACAATAGAGAGAATCTATCCAAAAAGCTCTTGACAGAAAAGCTATTATCGTATATACTATAATAAGTGATTTTTGCGCATTTATGTAAACTAACCGCCGTCCATCGGCAGATTGGAGACGATTTATGGAACAAAACAAAACATTCAAACCCTACATCCCGGCAGAAAGAGTAACGCCTGAGTTAACCGTGACATCCATCACCATCGGGATACTTCTGGCAATTATTTTCGGTGCAGCGAATGCCTACTTAGGTCTTCGTGTTGGGATGACTGTGTCTGCATCCATTCCCGCAGCAGTAATTTCAATGGGAATTATCCGCATTATCCTGCGGAAAAATTCCATTTTGGAAAACAACATTGTGCAAACCATCGGTTCTGCCGGAGAATCTGTGGCAGCAGGTGCCATTTTCACCTTGCCTGCACTGTTTATCTGGGCTTCTGATCCCAGCTACAATATTACACAGCCCGGTATTTTGGAAATCACTTTAATTGCTATGATCGGCGGTTTACTC
>JAZOQZ010000126.1:0-18776 GCA_045656345.1 Clostridia bacterium | reverse complement strand
GACCTCCGCCGTGACAGGGCGGCGCTCTAACCAACTGAGCTACCGGGCCATTTCATGGTGGGAACAATAGGGCTCGAACCTATGACCCTCTGCTTGTAAGGCAGATGCTCTCCCAGCTGAGCTATGCTCCCATGTGGTAGCGGTAGACGGACTTGAACCATCGACACTGCGGGTATGAACCGCATGCTCTAGCCAGCTGAGCTATACCGCCACATAGTGGATTGACTTTTTATCGTCAACGGATGATATTATAGCAAATAAGAAAGAAAATGTCAAGTATTTTTTAGAATTTTTTTCGTTTTTTTAGAAAAATATTCTTTTTTATCCGATTTTACGGATAGGAATGGGATTTGTTTATTAAAACACCGTTGTTCTCTTAGCAGAACAACGGTGTCTTTCTTGATTTTTTCGTTTTTTTCGTTATTTTAATTCTTTTTGCAACAGTTGTTGCTCGGGTTGTGATGCTTTTAAGTAACGAATAGAAATATCGGAATAAGAAACTGTGTTTTCTGCTTTAATTTGTTTCATTGCCGCAATTCCAACAGAGGATGCTCTTTGCAAAGTCAGATGTGCGGGTGCAAACACAGCTTTATCTTTTAATGCTTTCTCGATGACATCACGGTAGTTTACTGCAGCGTCTCCTAAAAACAGCACCTTGCCTCTATGCTCTTTTAAAAATGCAAACAAATCTGTTAAGGGCAGAGGAGTATCATCCATAATTTTCTCCCCGTTTTTATAAACAGCCGCATACACTTCCTGCCGTCTTGCATCCAACATCGGGCAAACAAATCCCGAAAAATGAGGCGCATTTTCTGCCAATGCATCCAATGTGGAAACTTCCGTCAACGGTTTTTTCACTGCGTGTGCCAAACCCTTTATGGTAGACACACCGATTCTGAGTCCGGTAAAGGAACCGGGTCCGTTGGTGATGGCAAAATAGTCGATATCAGAAATATCTTTTTTGGTTGCCGCAAGCACTTCTTCCACCAATGGTAAAAAACCTTCGGAATGAGTCAGACCGATATTCTGGGTATATTCTGCAAGCATTACTCCGTTTTCAAAAAGAGCCACTGTTGCAGTTTTGGCAGAGGTGTCTGCCGCAAGTAATTTATAATTCTTCAATGGTAATAATCCTCTCATCTTCTCGGTCGGTATGTTGAATCGTAAGGCGTGTGACAGGATAATCCTTTAAAATTTCCGCCGCCACCTGAGGCCACTCGATAATATTTATCTTGCCTGATTCCAGATACTCTGTAAATCCCATGTCAAACAGCTCGTCTTCGGAGGAAATCCGGTATAAATCAAAGTGATTGATGGGGGGAATGGTGGGATATTCGTTCACCAGAGTAAAGGTGGGGCTGCAACCTCCCGACGAAAATCCAAGTGCAAAAAGGAGTCCGTTTACAAAGGATGTTTTTCCTGCCCCCAAGTCACCTTCTAACAGGATAATCTGAGAGGGGTTTAAGGTCTTTGCAAATTCTGCTGCAAACTGAACGGTTTCTTCATAAGAATGGGTACAAACCTGCATCGCTTTCAAAACGCTCCTTTTAGGGTTCAAGATTAAAATAAACCGGTGATATTGCCGTTTTCATCCACGTCAATTTTTTCATAGGCAGGAACTTTGGGTAACCCCGGCATTGTCATAATTTTGCCGGTTAATACCACGATAAATCCTGCACCTGCAGATAAACGGATTTCGGAAACGGTTAAATCAAAATCAGAGGGAGCACCCAACTGAGTGGGGTCATCTGAGAATGAATACTGAGTTTTCGCCATACATACGGGTAAATTTCCGTATCCGTTATCTTTTAAGGTCTGGATGGCTTTTTCAGCCTGCTTGGTGATAATGATATCTTTTGCACCGTAGATTTCTCTTGCGATGGTTCTGATTTTGTCTTCCACAGATAAATCCAGATCATAAATGGGGTGGAAGGAAGATTCACCTTCACAGGTTTCAATTACGGCATTTGCCAGGTCAATACCGCCGTCTCCTCCTTTAGCAAATACTTCACTGCGAACACATTTGGTGTCATATTTTTTGCAGCATTCTTCAATGATTTCAAATTCTGCCTGTGTGTCGGTATCGAAGGAATTGATAGCAACCACGGTTTTTAAACCGAATTTTCTCATATTTACAATGTGACGCTCTAAGTTTACGATACCTTTTTTCAAAGCTTCCAAGTTTTCTGCTTTTAAGTCTGCTTTTGCCACGCCGCCGTTATATTTTAAAGCACGAACGGTAGCCACAATTACCACACAGTCAGGTTTTAAGCCTGCTTTTCTGCATTTGATATCCAAGAATTTTTCAGCACCCAAATCTGCACCGAATCCTGCTTCGGTGATGGTGTAATCTGCCAGTTTTAACGCTAATTTGGTAGCAATCAAACTGTTGCAACCGTGAGCAATATTGGCAAAAGGTCCACCATGAATCAGACAGGGAGAGTTTTCTAAAGTCTGCACCAGGTTGGGCTTGATGGCGTCTTTTAACAGGGCGGTCAAAGCACCTTCCACTTTCAAATCTTTTACCTTTACAGGCTGGTTCTGATAGTTGTATCCGATTACAATTTCGGAAAGTTTATTTTTTAAGTCAGTAATATCTTCTGCCAAACAGAAAATTGCCATAATTTCGCTGGCAACAGTGATGGAGAAACCATCTTCACGGGTTACGCCGTCCACTTCGCCGCCTAAACCGATGACGGTATTACGGAGGGCACGGTCATTCATATCTACCACACGTTTAATCAGGATTTTCTTAGGATGGATTCCCAAAGCGTTTCCCTGATGCAAGTGGTTGTCCACTGCTGCGCAAAGCAGGTTGTTTGCAGCACCGATGGCGTGAAAGTCACCGGTGAAATGCAGATTAATATCTTCCATGGGTACTACCTGAGCATAGCCACCGCCTGCAGCTCCGCCTTTTACACCGAACACGGGACCTAAAGAGGGTTCACGCAGAGCGATGATCGCATTCTTTTCTAATTTTTTGAATGCCTGACCAAGACCCACAGAGGTAGTGGTTTTTCCTTCTCCGGCAGGAGTGGGGTTGATAGCGGTTACTAAAATCAGTTTTCCGTCTTTTTTATCTTTCTGTTTTTCAATAAAATCAAAAGAAATTTTTGCTTTGTATTTGCCGTAGCATTCTAAATCATTTTCCGAAATTCCGATTTGTTTTGCAATTTCGGTGATGGGTTTCATCGTGGCGTTCTGAGCAATTTCGATGTCTGTTAACATTTTGATACACCTTCCTGTTTTTCGGTTTTTATGGGACGAGGATGACCGAATGTTAACAGGTCAAACCAAACTGAGCACGGCTTTCGGACACAAAATCCCATATTTAATTCATTGTATCACTAAACCTTGGATTTTGTCAATATCTATTGAGGTAAAAACTTATAAAACACCAAAAAAGCTACAAAAAATACAGTTTGTTTTATGATTTTCGGTTCTTCACAGAAGTGAAAATAGTTGTTTGTATGTTTTTATTGCAATTTGGGAAAATATATGTTATACTGTTTAGTGAGAATATGTTCTTCAAAAAGGAGAAATTTCTATGCAGAAAATATATCAGTCGTTGAAAGAGTTGATCGGGAATACTCCTCTTCTGAGATTGCAGAAAACTGAACAGAGCCAGGGGCTTTTTTCGTCGGTTTATGCCAAACTGGAAGCCTTTAACCCCGGCGGCTCCGCCAAAGACCGTGTGGCAAAGAAAATGATTGAAGATGCCGAAAAATCAGGGAAATTAAAAAAAGGCTCCGTAATCATTGAACCCACCAGCGGAAACACCGGTATCGGTCTTTGTATGATTGCATCCCAAAAAGGATATCGCACGATTATCGTAATGCCTGAAACCATGTCGGAAGAACGGAAAATGCTGATGCGAGCTTATGGGGGAGAATTGGTGTTGACAGACGGCTCTCTCGGGATGGCAGGTTCTATTGCCAAAGCCGGAGAACTTGCAAAAGAGATCCCGGGAAGCTTTATACCCGACCAGTTTGCAAACCCCTCCAATCCTCTGGCACACTATGAAACCACAGGACCTGAAATCTGGCGTGATTTAGACGGTAAGGTGGACGTGTTTGTGGCGGGTGTTGGAACAGGCGGCACTTTAAGCGGAGCAGGGAAGTATCTGCGTGAAAAAAATCCCGACATCAAAATCATAGCAGTGGAACCTGCTTCTTCTCCCGTGTTATCGCAAGGCAAAAGCGGTTCCCATAAAATCCAGGGAATCGGTGCAGGATTTGTTCCCGATGCGTTGGACACCGATATTTACGACGAAATCATCACCGTATCCAATGAGGATGCCTATCGATTTGCCAAAGAATTAGGGCAAACAGAAGGATTTTTGGCAGGAATTTCTTCTGGTGCGGCACTTTGTGGTGCGGTTACGGTTGCTAAAAAAGAAGAGAACCGTGGCAAAAATATTGTTGTGGTCTTTCCCGACACGGGGGAACGGTATTTGTCAGCAGGAGTATTTTAGCAGATATTTTGCTTATTGATTAGCAAATTTTAGGGTTGACAAATAACAGTTAATTTGTATAATAAAGTGGAAAATATGCCTTAATACAATATAAGGCAAAGAGAGGTACTTTTTATGGATAAAAAAGTTTTCGACAAAATTGCACAAGTAAAAAAAGCAAACCTCGGCACCACCTTAAAAGAAGAGGCAGTGCTGGATTTAATTGAACGTGTAACCGGCTCCAAAACCTACCGTAATGCCTTTGTAATCAAACAGATTGCAGAAGAAAAAACCGGTATGGACCAGTACAAGCTGTATGACAAAGACGGTAAGGTTGTAATTGAAGCTACCTCCGGTGTTGCGGCAGCGGTTGCGTTCAATACATATCTGAAAGAAAAATGTCACGTATTTTACGGTCCTATCACCCAGGACGTAAAGGGATTACCGAAAAAACCTCCGGTAGTTGGAGAAGTGATTGAAAATAAATCGGTATTCCTATACCGTTACTTTATGAACTACTGTACCTATGTTTACACCTGCATTTACTGGAAATGGGAACAGTATGAAAAGCTTATCGACTGGATGTTACTGGCAGGGATCAACCTGGTATTAAACCAGTTAGGGCATGAAATCGTTTGGAGAGATATGCTGATGGAAATCGGTTACACCGAAACAGAAGCAAACGATGATATCTGTGGTGCAGGTATGCTGCCCTGGCAGATTATGGGTAACATCAGCGAATTTGGCGGTGATATTCCCAAATGGTGGTATGAAGACCAGAAGATGCTGGCAAATAAAATGACCGAACGTATGCGTGATTTTGGCGGTGATGTTATCCGTCCTGCATTCTACGGAAAAGTTCCCAACAATATCTGCGATAAATATCCCGAAGCGAAAATCTATGCTCAGGGTACCTGGAATCTGGCACAAAAAGGAGACCGTCCTCCGTTGATTGATGTGCATGATCCTCTGTATGACAGAATGGCGGAAATCTATTACAGAAAATCCAAAGAACATTTTGGCGAAATTCACTATTATGGTGGTGACCCCTTCCACGAAGGCGGTATTACCGACGGTATTGATATTGCGGAATATTCCAAAACCAATATCGAAACCATGAAAAAATATTCCGACGGTAACGTATGGTTCTATCAGGGCTGGGTTGGTAACCCCAGACAGGAACTGTTAAACGTGTTAAAACACGAAGAAGTGTTAATTGGTCTTCTGTCCGGTGACCGTGTTGTTAACACAGCAAAAGAGCTGTTTGGCGACTATCCGTATATGTATATGCAGATTGGTAACTTCGGTGGTGTTCAGCGTTTTACCGGTAATATTCCCGAATTTTTGAATCAGCCCTTTGAATTGATGCAGCCCGGTTCCTTAAACGATATGATGGTTGGTATCGGTATGGCGATGGAAGGAATTGAAACCGACGAAATCATCTATGATGTGTTAGCTTCCAACACCATTCGTGAAAAACCCTTGAAACAGAACGATTTTGTTGAAAAATTCTTTGTGGCAAGATACGGTTACTATAATGAAAATATTAAAGCAGCATACGATTTGGTAATTGATAATATCTACACCCTGTGGAAAGGCTTTGCATACAATGCAAGTAAATCTTCTTCCCTGTGTACTTGCCCCAATATCAATGTTCGCACCGTTGGTTGGTTTGAATCCCGTGGCGGAAGTCCGTATCCCATCGAAATTCTGCAGGAAGCAACCAAACTGATGCTCAAAGAATATGATAACTTAAAAGATAACGAATGTTATCGTTTCGATTTAATGGAGCTGTGCCGTCAGGCAAATGCTGACTACGGTTGGGAAATCATTGAAGCAATGAAAAACACCTATAAAGCAGGCAAACGGAGCGCATTTGAAAAAGAAGCTCGTCGTTTCTTAAAACTCTATGATTTGCAGGAAGCAGTGGTTCGTACCAATGAACACACCTTGTTAGGTGCGTGGATTCAGCGTGCGAGAGACTACGGCAGAAACGACACTGAAAAGAGAATCTTTGAATATAACGTGAAGAATATGATGACTCTGTGGTGTGGTAAACCCGGACGTTTCCGTTTAAGAGACTATGCATTCCGTGAATATGACGGTATGCTTTCCGGTTATTACAAAAAACGTTGGATGGCTTACTTCACTTGGTTATCCTTACATTTCGGCAGAGAAAATCAGGGATTGGAACCCAACATCAGCTTTACCGAGCAGGATTATGTATTCACTCTGTCTACCGAAAATTATCGGACCAAACCCTCCGGTGATTTGAGAAAAGCTTGTGAAGCTTCCATCAAATTCTGGAAATAAATTCGACTTGATAAAAGAACTTAGAACGCAAAAAGCATGGAGTAAAATTCATGCTTTTTGTTTTATAAGGTGAAATTTCGTATGGTACGAAATTTGATTGAAAATGCTTTTTGCTCTGAATCAATCGTGCCTCTCGGCGTACCTTTGTACGCCTTCGGGTATTCCCTTACGGGCAAGATTGGTTCAGTCTAAGCCCTTTTCTCTGCGTTGAACTGACTTGATAAAGGACGCATAACGAAAGAAGCTCGCCACTCGCCGTACACTCGGTGCGGCTTTGGGTACTATCAAGGCGCTTCTTGATTCGGTTTCTTTATTCTCTCGTTAAATGATAATATAAAAAAGACGAAATTCATTACGAATTTCGTCTTTTTTGTTGTTTATGGTGATGTTATCTGATATTAGATAGACACATCAATAGATTTTTTCTCGCTTGCAGACCGGAATGCTGCTTCCATTACTTTCATCACGCGAAGAGCCTGTTCGGGAGTGATGGTCAGTTCTGCTTTACCTTCGATGGCATCAGTAAACTGGTCATATACCACAGTCACATCGTCGGTTACGCCTTCGGGAAGGCTTAACGGAATAGTTTCGGTGCAGTTATCGTTTCGAGGTGCCATCGTTTTGGTGGGACCTGCCATAGTATAGAAGATTTCTTCTTCCCATTGTACTTCAGTGTCGGTGCAACGAACGATTTTGCCGTCACAATCCCAACTGTCAATCTGCAGAGTTCCTTTTTCACCCATTACATACCATCTGGGGTGGGGGATATAGTGGTTGGTGCCAACTTCAACGATGGCAGTCAATCCGTCTTCAAAGGTCATCATCAAATGGAAATTGTCATCCACTTCAGGATACTGCACGCTTAACATTTTGCAGTAAATCTGAGTTACCTTTTTAGGAATCATATACATCAGCTGATCAATGAGATGAACACCCCAGTCCAGCATCATACCGCCACCAAGAGATTTTAGGGTTCTCCAGCCGGAGGGCATTCCGCGGGAACCTTCCACTCTGGATTCAATCACATAGGGTTGTCCGATGAGCCCTTCTTCCACCTTTTGTTTCATTAACACGAAATCACGGTTGGTACGACGATTCTGGTCGATGGTGAACACCTTGCCGGTTTCTTTCACAACATCCATAATTTCGAGCAATTCTTCGGAAGAAATGGTAACAGGTTTTTCACAAATAACGTGTTTTCCTGCACGAAGAGCATCGATTACAACAGTTTTATGTGCATCGTTGGTGGTTGCCACTAAAATGATATCAATTTCTTTATCAGAAAGAATGGCTTCCTGTGAGGGATAAACCTCTAAGTTTCTTTCTTTGGCGTGGTCGCAGGCATTCTGATCGGGATCATAGATACCTTTGATGGTAACACGGTCATAACCGATTAACATCTGGTAATGCTGTCTTGCCATACTTCCGAAGCCGATTATGCCCATAGTATGTGTTACACCCACCACATTTCACCTGCGCTTTCGTAAATGATAACTTCTTTTAAGAAAGAAATTGCTTTTTTCAGACCTTCTAAGGGAGACATCAAACCATCTTCATGTTCGATGGAGATCGCTCCGTCATAGCCAACCGCTTTTAAGGTGCTGATAATATTGTTCCAAACTTCTTTGCCGTGTCCGTAACCAACGGTTCTGAATACCCAGCTTCTTTCCAGCATTTTGGTGTAATCATTGGTGGTATCTAAAACGCCGGTAGTTTTGGTGTTGGTTTCATCAATTTTGGTATCTTTTGCGTGGAAATGATAAATCGCACCTTTTAACATCTTAATTGCTTCGCAGGGATCAATTCCTTGCCAGAACAGATGGCTGGGGTCCACGTTTGCACCAATGATATCGCCAACGGCTTCTCTTAATTTTAAGAGGGTGGGGGGGTTATATACCATAAATCCGGGATGCATTTCAAAAGCAATCTTTTTGATGCCGATTTCTTCTGCCAGTTTTGCAGTTTCTTTCCAGTAGGGGATTAACACTTCGTTCCACTGCCAGTTTAACACATCCAGATATTCCGGAGGCCAGGTACAGGTAATCCAGTTAGGATACCGGGAAGCATCGCAGTCACCGGGACAACCGGAAAAACCGATAATGGTATCCACGCCCAGCATTACAGCAACTTTCATGGCATCCACAAAATCATTGTGATACGCTGTTGCAATTTCTTTATTGGGGTGAATGGGGTTGCCATGACAGGCAACTGCAGAAAGTTTCATATTATATTTTGCGAGCAGTGCTTTAAAATCTTCTACCTTTTGGGGATTTGCAAGATATTCTTTGGGATCCAAATGCACTTTTCCGGGATAACCGCCGGCGCCGATTTCCATACTGTCAACGCCTAATTCGCTTAAGTAGCGAATCGCATCCTCCAAGCTCATTTCGTTTAAAACAGGGGACATAACAGAAAGTTTCATAGCTTTTTCAACCTTTCCGTCTGCATTCTATCAGACACAGACTAATAAATTATAACAATTCGGGGATTATTGTTCCAAGGGTTCCTGAAGAGGACAATCCAACACAATATTTTTACGGAGCGGACAAGCCCATTTTACAGCATTTTTAATGATTTTCTGAATGTTTTCATTGTAGTATGCCGCATTATCTTCGTGACCGGGCTGGAAATAGAAGATTTTACCGTTTTCTCTGGTAAAGGTGCAACCGCTTCTGAACACTTCGCCACCCGCAAACCAACCTAAGAATAACACTTCATCAGGATTGGGAATGCCAAAAGGTTCACCGTACATTTCTTCGGCATCCAGAGCAAAGGTTTCGTCCACACCTTGTGCAATAGGATGATTGGGAGCGATAGTCCATAAACGTTCTTTCACGTTCATTCTCCATTTCAATGTGCAGGATGTGCCCATTAATTTTCTGAAAATTTTGTTAAAATGGGAAGAATGCAGTGCAATCAGACCCATGCCGCCTAAAATGTGATTCCAAACACGTTCTACAATCGGGTCGGGGATTTTTTCGTTACCGCCGTGGGACCAGATGATTAACACGTCGGTTTCGCGAAGCACTTCTTCGGTTAAGCCGCATTCTTCGTCTGCTAAAACAGCAGTGCAAACTTCCACGTCGTCACTTTTTAAAAAGTCTGCAATGGTGTTGCGAATTCCGTTGGGGTGCATCGCAACTGCCGCAGGGTTATTTAAGTAGGAATCATCATCCCAAACAAGAACTTTCATTGTGGTGCTCCTCCTATAATCTTACTTCAAATCCGGTTTCTGCGGATTTATACATTGCTTCTAAAATTTTAATCATGTTCAGACCTTCAATGGGAGTGAACTTGGGTTTTTCGTTGTTTTTCACAACCTGAATAAAGTGTTTGATGTTATCAATGTGAGCGTTGGGGCCATCGGACAGTTTGGGAAGAATATCTTCTAACACGCCGTCTTTTTCGGTGAACACCTTGATGGTTTCGTCGGTCATCACTGCACCTGCTTTGGTACCGCGGAGTTCCACGAAAACGTGTTCCTGCTCAATGTTGGAAGCCCAGGAACATTCTACCTGCAAGCAAGCACCGTTATCAAATTTGATAAAGCCCATTGCCAAGTCTTCCACGTCGAAAATACCATCTTCTTTTGCCACGCCGAAACCGGAATGAATAGAATCGGAAACGGTGTTATCAGCAAATTTGCAGTAAGTAGCACCGGAAACTGCCACGGGAGTGGGGTTACCCATCAGCCAGATTGCAAGGTCAATCATATGAACGCCCAAGTCGATTAACGGACCGCCGCCGGACTGTTCTTTGGTGGTGAACCAGCCGCCTTTACCGGGGATGCCACGACGTCTCTGCCAACCGCAGCGACCGCAGTAAACTTCGCCCATAGAGCCTTCTTCAATATAATTCTTTAAGTAAACAGATTTGGAACGATAACGGTTATTTCTCATAACCATCAGATGTTTTTTGTTCTTTTCTGCAGCTTCTTTCATGCGTAATGCTTCGGAAACGGAAATTGCATCAGGTTTTTCACAGAATACATTCACACCGCTGTTTAAAGCATCCACTGCGATGATGGAATGCAGATAGTTCGGGGTACAAATGTCAACAAAGTCTAAGGTTTCGTTTTTTAAGAGCTCCTTATAATCGGTATAAGTATGAACATCAGTGATAGAATATCTGTTTTTCAGACGTTCAATTTTTTCGGGCAGAATATCGCAGATTGCCACGATTTCCACATCGTCATTGTTGTGATATGCACGCATATGAGTTTCAGTCATAATACCGCCGAGGCCAATCAGACCTACTTTTAATTTCTTATCCATCTTGTTCCTCCGAAAATTTGATATTTTTTGATATTTTAAAAAATTTTTTATTTTTTTCAATTTTAGTATAGCATATTCCGATTTCATGTGATATAATAGATTTATCCAAAAATATCAATTTTTTACGATTCGAGGAAAAAGTTATGATAAATTCTTTCACAGAAAAGCCATTTATTATCAATGGCATGAAGAGTTGGATTCATTGTCTGGAGTGTAAGGTGGAAGGAGCAACCGAAAAAATCCCCGACCTTCACCATTCTCACGACTATATTGAATTATTGTATGCACTGGATACCGAGGGCTATGTATGGCTCAATGGGGAACAATGTCCTTTTGTGACAGGGGATTTGATTATCGTGAATTCCAAGGTGTCTCACTCCTTGACATTCAACAGACACTCCACCCATATCTGTATCAAATTTTTACCCCAGATTTTATACGCTGATGAAAATTCTTTGTTTGAATTCAAATATGTTTTTCCTTTTCTGTCAGGCGATTCGCAACAGCAGGTGTTTCATAAGGATGTATTAAGCGACACCAATGTGCATCAGCTGGTGATGGAAATTATGGAAGAATGGGAGAGCAAGAAGCCTGCTTTTGAACTGGTCATCCGTGCTAATATTTTAAAAATTTTTACTGCCATTTTCCGTTATTGGCATCAAAGCAATACATATTCAGGCGAGGCTGTGATTCCTGATGTTGTGAAAACTGCTGTGTTATATATGGATAATAATTTTGACACAGTCACAGAGGAAGAAGTGGCGAAATACTGCAACGTAAGTTATCATTATTTTTCTTATATCTTCAAAAAAACAATGGGAAGATCCTTTAGTGAGTATATCAATATGTTAAGATTTCGGGAAGCGGAAAAGCTGTTGCTTTCCACCGATAAAAGCATCACGGAAATCGCATATACTTGTGGCTTTTCCACCTCCAGTTACTTTATCTCAAAATTTAAAAAACATAAAAATATGACACCAAGGCAGTTTCGTGAAAGTACCCGTCCCGCATCGTTTGAAGAGGAAAGGGAATAATGGTCTGATAACAAAAATAAAGACTTTACAAATGATAACATTTGTGATATAATATCTTGCGAACAAGAAAAAAGGAGAACTTTCTTATGAAAAATTTGAAAAAACTGTTTTGCATCTTGTTGAGCTTATTATTGTTGACCTCCTGCGGTGCATCTATTGAGGAAAATCCCTATTTTATCCATATCAGGGAGCAGGTTCAAACCTCTGAAAAGTTAATTGGAGTTGCTTATCTTGGCACTGTGGATGGTGAATTTGACACCGTTAGAGAATATGTGAAATCCCAGGAATACATCAAGGTTTATCCGTTTTTTGCCGAGGTTTCAGAATCGCATTTTGTGCAAAATGAAGGAGCGGAATTATATTGTGTGGTACCTGCAGACAACGATGTTTCATTGAATGTTTATACCACAAAATTAAATGAAGAAACCTATCAGCTCAATCGAGCAGAAGAACTGAAATCTTTTTCTGATGGACAGCCGATTCTGATTCGTGGCAATATCAGCGACATTATGGCGAATCTGATGATTGTTGCCAAAAGGGGAGATGTGGAGCAGGAATTTATTCCGAGTCTTTCTTTGGAAAACGGTGCTTTATTAAATACCAATCAGCAAGTTTTTGATTTTTCCCCCTATGAACTGATGAATCGCTACAACGGTTTGGATCCGGACGCTCAGTGGGCTTTTTGCGGCGACTGGGTTTGCTCAGTTACCGAATTTAATGATGAAGTGATTGATATGAAATTGTCTCTCACAACAGACGGATTGGTTGAATGTTCATTTCAGTCTGACACTATGACCGGTCATTACACCGGGAATTGGCTGGTAATGGCTGACGGAAAAATGCGTCTGGAACTTGGCGGCAGCACTCAGGATTCCGAAAAACCGGGCGTCACAGGGTTACACACCGATGTGGATGCAATTTATTTCTGGGATGTAACAGATGGAAATTTAACCCTAACCTATATCAACGGAACTCCGTTCTATCCCACCGCAACCGTGTCTGAATTTCCGTTTGCTCCTGCAAATTAAAAAGATATCAAATGAAAAAAAAGACCTGTCTCAAACGAGACAGGTCTTTTTAACAGGTTATTTCTAGAGGGTGGAAGCATCAACTAACCATTTGCCTTCCACTTTAATCATATGAAGATCTTCTTCTAAGGTTGTGGTTGCGATGGGAACATCTTTCACAGCATCCGTCATTTTTTCAAACATTGCATCAGCAAATTTTTTTGCTGTCTTCGTATGTACCAAATTCCTGAGGCACTGCAGACATAATTGCGTCAGTAGCGTCTTCCGGGTTATCGTAGGGAGCGTTTTCCATCATTTTATCAGGTTCGCTGGTAAGAGTGGATGCTTCTTTCAAATCAAACAGCATCAGTGCACAATTTTCAGAGTTTCAGCTGAAAGAGAGCTTTTTGTTTTCATTGTAAAAAAAACATCTGTCCAGGATTAATTTGGGCAGATGTTTTTTGCATTAAATATTTGCCAGTTTACAAATCAGTTCCACGGTTTCGGAAACATTTTCCAAAACGAAAGTGAGTTTTCCATGGTTGGTTTCGATAACTGCCTTTTCCCCTTGATAGCTGATAAATCTGATATCTTCATAAGGGATAGAAAAGGGAGTATTTTTGTAACCGTTTACGGCATAAATTCCGCAAATTCCTTTTTCTCTGACACTGATATAGGTTTCTGAAAGCCGTTTTTTAATACCGCCAAACAGAAAATAAAAAACAAAGCTGAACAAAATGACAAATCCGATTTCAATCAGTAAACTGATAAGCCAGCTAAGTCCGGAGGAGATAAATAAATTTCCCGAGAAAAAAGAAACAACCACGGCTGCAACAATCACCGGGATAATATCTTTATATAAACTGTTCTTGGAATAGTACTTTTCGGGGCATTGATCTCTGAGCAATTCATTTCCAAAATCTTGTAACATCGAGAATTCCTCCTTTTCCGACATTATACCATATATTTTGACAAAAAGCAATAGGCGTTTTAAAAACTTTCTTTTAAAACCAGATTATTATCAAAGAAAAATCGCCCTGTATTGCCACAGAGCGATTTTGAACTTTGTTTTGTTTAAGTATTATAAGCTACCAATAATTCCTGCGGTACCCACAAAAATAATAAATACCCAGAAAGCCAATGCGATACATCCTAAAACAATTCCGGCAGTAGCCATACCACCGTTGTAGCCTTTGTTTTTCGCAACAGCACCAAAGATGATACCCAAAAGTCCCAGGATAATACCCCAAGTGCAAACCACTAAACCTACAATACCACAAACCATACCTGCAATCGCAAAGCCTTTACCGGGTTGTTTTACAGCAGGAGCGTAAGCCATAGTAGGAGTAGCGACAAACTGTGCGCCACAGTTGGAACAAGCCGGAGCTCCGTCCATATTCTGAGCTCCGCATCTCGGACATACTAACATAAGAAAAAACCTCCTTAATAAATATGCCATAATTATACACTCTTTTACATAAAATGTCAATGATATCGTAAAAAAAGTTTTTGAAATGGAAAACAGTGCAAACAGAAAAATCGCCCTGCATTGCTACAGAGCGATTTTTAAAAAACGTTATTCTTTTGTTAGAATCGGAATGAGATTAGATTCCGAAAAATCCAAGGCTTCCCAAGAACAGCAGGGAAACGATGTATAAACCTAATCCGATACAACCTAAAACGATGCCGGTAGTAGCCATACCGCCGGTGTAGCCTTTGTTTTTCGCAACAGCACCGAAAATAATAGCTAACAGACCGAGGATCGCGCCAAAGCAGAAGAAGGATACGATACCGCAAACCATACCTGCAATCGCAAGACCTTTACCGGGCTGAGCTGCATTAACAGGAGCATAAGCCTGGGCGGGGGTAACAGTAAACTGAGCACCACAGTTGGAACAAGCCGGAGCACCATCCATGTTTTGAGCTCCACATCTCGGACATACTAACATAAGAGAAACCTCCTTAACAAATTATGCCATAATTATACACTCTTTTACATAAAATGTCAATCTTTTTTTTCAAAAAAATCTTGTAAGTTGAAATATCATACGAAATTTCTGAGAACTCCGTATAAGATAGCTGTGGTGATAGAGAGCCAAAACAGGACCCATAGAAATTTTGGATTGGTAAATAATCTTCCTTTTTCCAGAATACAAAGAATTCCTACCGCATTCCAGAGAAAGAACAAAACAAACATCACCGGATTATAATGAAATGCCGAGGAGAAATCCAGGCAGAGCATACTGGTAAACATTCTGGTCAAGCCGCAACCGGGACAGTCAGCCCCTAAGGTTTCTTTGAAAAAGCAGGGAATCTGAATCCCGGTCAGAAGTATCCAAAGAGTATATGCGCCACCGATAACGAGAAACCATTTATAAATATTCAAGGCTTTTTTTCGCATCACAGTTCTCCTTTAGTCAAGTTTTTTAAAAAAACTCAGATTTTCACCGGAGAGGGAAAGGTCTCCCTGTTCTGCTTTTTTTATGATTTCCACAATTTTATCATTGATGGGAGTGGGGACACCGAATTTTTTACCCCAATGGCATACCACGCCGTTAATTGCGTCCACTTCACAGGGTTTTTGTTTTTTCAAATCCTGGAGCATAGAGGGCTCAATGTTTTTATGCTTTTTCATAGCAATCGGAAGAAGCAGGGTAGCTAACATGCGTTTTATGGCACCTTTATAGTAAAATAAAGATACAATATTTTTTCCTTGCACGGGAGCAAATTCCACGCCTGCGGCGTGACCCACATCAATACATTCTTTCATACAACGAACTGCAATTTTTTTAGCCTTTTTTCCTTCGGAAATATCGCCGAACACGCCGCCAACCACGGTGCCGAGTCCTGAAAAAGTGGCGTTGATGAGCAGTTTTGACCATCTGGCACCCATCAGATTTTCTTCAATGTGCACAGGGCACATCAGCTCCAACAACTCCTTCACTTCGCTAAGCATTTCCCGGGAAATACCTTCCATGCCACCCATGTGAAAAGACAAACTTTCCGGTTCGCTGGTTAAGGTGCAAACACCGGGCTCCGACAGGGTTGCCCCCCATTCCACCACACATCCCATTGTGCGATTGGAACCGATGATTTCTGCAATTTCAGGTTCGGGAAGACCGTTTTGTAAAGTGACCAAAACACCGTCATCAGAAAGATAATCCTTTAAAAAAGTAACCACTTCCTGGTTATAGAGCTGTTTGGTAAGAAGCAGAATAATATCATATTTTCCTGTCATTTCATCGGGAGTGAGTGCAGAAACAGGCACATTTATGTCAACCGTGCCGTTGATGGTGGCACCCTTTGTTCTGAGTGCTTCAATGTGAGCCTTGTTGCGGTTAATTAAATCGATTTTTCCGCCGTTTTTCGTGATGTAGGCACCTAAGACAGTTCCTAAACTGCCTGCTCCGTATATTGCATAACGTTTCATTTTTCTGAAATCCTTTCTAAAAAAGATACTATCAGTTTATCATAGGTTGCAAAAAATGTCAATTCTTGTGAGATGAGTAAAAAAATCCTCCGATCAAATCGGAGGATTTTTTCTTTTTTTATGAACTTATTTGTTCTTTTCCAGGTCTTTGTTACGAATTTCCACACGACGAACCTTGCCACTGATGGTTTTGGGTAAATCATCCACAAAATCAACGATTCTGGGGTATTTGTAAGGTGCAGTGTGAGTTTTTACATATTCCTGGATTTCTTTTTTCAACTCGTCGGTGCCTTCGGTACCTTTTACCAACACGATGGTAGCTTTTACAATCTGACCTCTCACTTCGTCAGGAACAGCAGTGATAGCACATTCCAACACATAGGGGAGTTCCATGATAACGCTTTCTATTTCAAAGGGCCCGATACGATAACCGGAAGATTTGATAACGTCGTCAATTCTTCCCACATACCAGAGATAACCGTCTTCGTCCATTGTAGCCTGGTCGCCGGTGTGATAGTAACCGTCGTACCAAACATCTTTGGTTTTTTCATCGTCTAAATAGTAGCCGGTAAACAGACCGCAAGGAACTTTGTCTTTGGTGCGGATACAGATTTCACCGGTATCACCGATGGGACATTCTTTTCCTTCACCATCTAAGAGCACCACGTCATACAACGGGCTGGGACGTCCCATAGAACCGATTTTGGGAGTGGAACCCACAAAGTTTGCGATGGAAAGAGTGGTTTCAGTCTGACCGAAACCTTCCATAATGGTTAAGCCGGTTGCTTTTTTAAACTGGTTGAACACTTCGGGATTTAATGCTTCTCCTGCGGTGGTGGCATATTCGATGGAAGAAAGATCATATTTGGATAAATCTTCTTTAATAAAGAAGCGATACATCGTCGGAGGTGCGCAGAAAGTGGTGATATTGTATTTTTTGAACATGGGCAGAATGTCTTCGGAACGGAATCTGTCGAAATCGTAGGTGAAGATAGCCGCTTCGCATAACCACTGACCGTAGAGTTTACCCCACAGAGCTTTCCCCCAACCGGTATCGGAAATGGTAAAGTGCAATCCGTCGGGATTCACATTGTGCCAATGTTTTGCGGTAGGGTAGTGACCTAATGCATATTTATAGGAATGGGTTGCGATTCTGGGATAACCTGTGGTGCCGGAAGTGAATAACATCAGCATCGGGTCGTTTCCGCAGGGGGTATCCTCTTTTCTGAAATAGTGGGTGCTGAAACGTTCTGCTTCCACGTCGTAATCGTGCCAACCGTCACGGCAACCGCCTACCATCACTTTAATCATATCGGGGAATTCTGCAGCAGCTTTTTCTGCTTCGTAAGAAACATCGCCGTCTGCGGTACAAACGATTGCTTTCACTTTTGCAGCTTTATAACGGTAGGTGAAATCGTGTTCCACCAGCTGATTGGTTGCAGGAATTGCGATTGCACCGATTTTATGTAGTGCCAGCATAGAGAACCAGAACTGATAATGACGTTTTAACACCAGCATAACGGTGTCGCCACGTTTAATTCCTAAAGATTCAAAATAGTTTGCCACTTTCGCCGAATATTTTTTCATATCGGAGAAGGTGAATCTGCGGTCGGATTTATCGTTTCCAACCCACATCATTGCCAGTTTATCGGGATTCTTTTTCGCAATTGCATCCACACAGTCAAATGCAAAGTTGAAGGAATCATCGTTTTTAAAAGAAATGCCGTTAAACACGCCGTTTTCATCGTAGGTGGATTCCACAAAATCGTCTGCCACGGTTTTACTTGCAGTTTCATCTGCTTTTGCCGCTTTTGCCGCAATGAACGGTGCTTCCGGATATTCTTCGGAGAAGTGACCGTCCTGAGGATTTAATACCACAGCGTGGAATTCACATCCGCCTTCGGATACGGCAATCATGCCGTGAGGGATGATACTGTTATAGAAGATGGAATCGCCTTCATGCAACACGTCAACGTGGTTACCAACCTGCACTTTTAAAGAACCTTTCACGATAACGTCAAATTCCTGACCATTGTGAGAATTCAATTTGATGGGAGCATTTTGTTCTTCTGCAAGATAGGGGAATTTAACCAGGAAGGGTTCCGCTAATTTTTCTTTGAATTTGGGAGCTAAGTTGTTATACACAACGCCCTGTTTTTTGATAATTTTCAACCCTTCTCCTTTTCTGGTAATTGCAAAGGAGGTAAGGGTAGTGGAGGTCCCTTCCAACAGGTCAACCACCTCAACGCCGCAGGCCTTTGCGCA
>JAZOQZ010000125.1:0-6723 GCA_045656345.1 Clostridia bacterium | reverse complement strand
GAGAATTCCGGCGGCATGGATGATGTTGATTTGGCGAAATTCCGTGAGCGAATGCACACAATCAAAGCCGCCACAATGGAAGATGGCGTAAAAGCAACGCCACACACATTTGAAGTCCCCACAGAAGCAAGGGAAAAGATGCTTGAACTGTTGGAAAATGACTTATATAAGGACTTCCAGATTGTCAATGTCGAAGCGTTGTCCGCATCGGCAAAGACCGCAACGGAAATACGTGCAGCATATCAGCCCATGGACGATAAGTGCAGCGATTTCGAATATTACCTAATAGATACTATTCAGAGCATTCTTGCTTTGGCTGGCATTGACGATGAACCGACATTCCATTATAACCGCATCGCAAATCAGACCGAGGAAACAAACATGGTCATTTCTGCGGCGGCTTATTTGGGCGATGAACTGACATTGAAGAAACTTCCGTTCTTAACACCGGAAGAAATTGACGAGCGTATAAAGGAAATGGGCAACGAAACAATGAACCGCTTCGCAGACGAGGAAGGTGATGTTGATGCGTGAGAAGATTAAAAACACATTGAAAATCACTTGTAACAGCGTGGATTTAACAACGCTCAACAATATCGAATTCTATGTGAAGCAGGGGCGTTTCTTCGGTTGCTATACGCCTGTTGTTGTTTCTGCAAGTGAAATGGTAGTCACTATTCCGTTTTCAGATGCAAAGAAATTGACAAAAGGTACGGCAGAACTTCAATTTGCTTTTACTACTGCGGAAGGTGCCCCGGATGCAAGCGATGTTGTAAAACACGAAGTGGCTGACTTGCTGAAAGAGGTGGGATATGATTCAGTTTGAGGTGAAACGAGCAACGGTAAAAATGAGCGTTGAAAAGACTGTGCCAAACGATTCTGATAAAATTCCAAATGCTAAAATTGGCTATGTTGTGCTGTTGGCATCCGCATGGGTCGGTGAAGGAAACGCATTTTCGCAAGTCGTTACTATTGATGGCGTTACGCCAAACAGCCAAGTGGATTTAACGCCCAGCGTGGAGCAGTTGATGATATTCTATGACAAATCTTTGGCATTTGTTGCAGAGAATGAGGACGGCGTTGTCACCGTGTACGCAATCGGGCAGAAACCGGAGAACGACTACACTATGCAAGTGACAATCACGGAGGTGAACACATGAGCAAGATTATTGGTGTAACCGTTGGAACGCCCACCAGCCCAAAAGCAATGGCTAAAGAGCTGAAACCCGTCACAAGTGTGAACGGCACAACCCCTGACGAAAACGGCAATGTTGAATTAAAGTTAGACATAAAAACACCCCAAAAGGGCGTTGACTATTGGACGGAAGAAGATAAAGCCGAAATGGTGGAGGCGGTACTTAATGCCCTTCCTGTAGCCGAGGATTACACGTTCTAAAGGGAGGGGCAAATGAGTAAAATTCTAATTGGTTCGAGATATTTCTTCTCTTGCTATGCTGATTTTGAAAGCAAGGATTTTGACGAGATAGAACTTATTGAAACGGACGAATTCAAACAAATGCGACAACTTACGGGACAGGGCAAGTGCTTATTCCAAATGAAAAAACACTCCTCGAAAGAGCCTTATATCGAATTTGCACTTAAATCCAAACTCGGTATGGTGGTTGGTAAATTCCTTATTCCCGAATTTTGTAGGGAGATAGGCTTTACGGTTACGGATTTGCCTCGATTAAGACCGTTGATAGAAAAGTTGGACGATAAGCACAAATATGAACAAATCATATTTGACAGCTATATAGAAAACGGCTCTCTCACCTTGACCGATGCACAAAGAGCATTAGCGTATAAGTCTTACAAAGAAAGTAGAGGTGTATGAATATGCCGAACATATTTTCAATAAAGGCAGAGACACTTCAATCAACTGCTGATACGATAAGAAACTTTGTATCTGATGTTAAGCTCAACCCCGAAATATTCAGAGAGGACGGAACCATAGCGGAAAATTCGATAACTATTTATTATAGAGAGTTTATTGACTTTGGAGATGGAGACTACAACGGAATATTAGATGAAGAGACTGATAAGCCTTTATTCGACAAATTTGTTGTTTATGAACTCGGTGAAAACCACAACGGACGAATTGTGCCAATAATATACAAAACAGACATTAGAGACTTTCCCGATGAGCCTGATTTCGAGGATTTATACTTCTATGAAGGAACTGCGAGAATTGACGGTGTAATCTATGCCAAATGGCGAAAGATTGAGGACGAGTATGATTGGAATAGCGACACCAAGTTTTATTATTACACCAATGTTGTAACTGCAACTGTTACTGATTACGAAATTTCCCCAACTGACTTTCCAAGCAAAATCGAGGCAGTTTATGACGCAGGCTATGACGCAGGCTATGACGAGGGTAACGAAAACGGTTATACAAAAGGCACAGAAGATGGGCGCAAATCGCAGTATGACGAAATGTGGGATATTATCCAAGACAACGGCGAGAGGACAGACTATTCAAGTGCATTTGCTTATGCAAATTGGGATGATACCAATTTTAAACCAAAGTATGATATAAAACCCACTAATGCCCCTTCTATGTTTCGTGGTTCGAAAGGATTGCGCATAACAGACTTGGAAGCCGCATTAGAGCGTGCTGGAGTTGTACTTGACACGAGCCAATCTGTGAATTTAAACAATGCGTTTGCGGGCTATTCTTTAACTGTAGTGCCCGCGATTGATATGAGAAGCTGCACAAATACCTCCAACGCAAACATTAACATTCAACCTGCGATGATAACTATACGAAAACTTATAGTTTCGGAAAATACCCCGTTGGCTCCGACAGGCTTCCGTTTTGCAACAAATCTTGTCAACCTCATCATAGAGGGCGTAATCGGGCAGAATGGTTTCGATGTTCAATATAGTACGAAACTGTCAAAAGCAAGCATAGTAAGCATAATCAATGCCCTATCTGCTACCACAAGCGGTTTAACGGTAACACTTTCACTCAAGGCAGTTAACAAAGCCTTTGAAACGAGCGAGGGTGCGGCTGACGGAAGGTACAGCGCCGAATGGGGCGGACGTATAATGAACAAGTCTAATTGGACTATTTCACTTGTATAAGGAGGCAGAATATGAGAGAAAAGATAACTGCAAGCGAGGGCAAAATCCTTACAAATGGTGAGATTTACGGAACAATGATTTATCTTGCAGAGGGTGTAGACAAAAGCACCTTCTATGAGATAACCCGTGCGGAATACGATGCGATGATGGAAGCGCAGAGCGAGGAAACCGACAACGAAATAATGTAACGCCAAATTGGTAAAAGAAAGGTGAAGCGGAATGGCTTACTACTCTGATAAGATGACCGACAAGGAACTGAACGACCTTGAAAAGCGCATTTTAAAGGTTTACAAGGAAGCCGAACAGGAATTGACGAAAGAGGTCAATGAATACTTCGCAAAATTCAAAGTCCGTGACAAGGAAATGAAAGACCTTGTGGATGCCGGAGAAATGACCAACGCCGACTATATGAAATGGCGAAGCACTCAAATGGGCAGAGGGCAACGGTTTGAAGCTTTGCGGGATAAGGTGGCAGAGCGTTACACCAAGGCAAATGAAGTTGCAAATGCTATGGTGAACGATGCAACCCCGTCAATTTACTCTTTGAACCGAAATTATGAAGCTTACACAATCGAAAAAAACGTTGGAAGCTGTGATTTTACCTTATGGGACGAATCAACGGTTAGGCGGTTGATTGTGGAAGAACCTGATTTGATGCCCTATTATCCGCCCGAAAGAGCTTTGCAACGTGGCATTGATTTAGCTTATGGCAAAGACCAAATAACAAAGCGTGTTACAAGTGGCATTATAAGGGGCATATCGCCCGGTAAAATCGCCAATGAACTTATGGCGGGTATAACAACGATGAACCGTGAAAGTGCCGTCAGAGCGGCAAGAACGGGCATTACAGCGGCAGAGAACGCCGGGCGGTTAGACAGTTGGATTGCCGCCGAACAGATGGGAATACAAATCAAACGCCGTTGGATGTGTACGAAGGATGCACGGACACGACACAGCCACGGAAAAGCAGACGGGCAGACCGTTGAGGGAACGAAAGAACCCTTCATTGTTGGCGGTTATAAGATGATGTTCCCCGGTGATAAGTCTTTAGGCGCACCGGGACACGAAATCTATAATTGCAGATGCACCACCCGAACCGTGGAAAAAGACGGTATCGAAGCAGAACCCCGCCAAATGCGTGTGCGTGATGCGGACGGAAAATGGCAAGTCGTCAACGAAATGACCTATTCCGAGTGGGAAAAGTGGAAAAAAGGTGTTGCAAATTCTGGAAATGGTGGTATAATATCAGCGGATAATATCATCAGAACACCGAAAAAGTCAAGCGATGCGAATTACAACCGACTTTTAGCCGGGTTGAATGCGTTTGATGTTGAATACAATCCCGTAAAGAGCCATGCAAAGAAGCTGACAGAAACGGAAATTATAGAAGCGTTGTCCGGCGGTGATATGACAAAAGGCTCTTGTGCATCTGTTGGACTTGCCTATATTGGACAGATGCAGGGCTGGGATGTTCTTGACTTTAGGGATGGCGAAAGCCGCCGAATGTTCTCCGGTTCTTCTTTCTTGAAATCATTGTCAGAAATGAACGGAATGAAAGCATTGACGGCAGAGGGTGCATGTTCATTAACAGTCGGAAACAGGCTGCTGAAAATGTGCGAAACCGGCAAAGAATACTATCTTGCAGTTGGCAGACACGCCACCATTGTCAGAAAGAATGCTGACGGCGTTTTGCAGTATCTTGAATTGCAATCAAAGAACCGTTCCGGATGGACGGACTTCAACGGAAATCCAAGGTACACTTTGAAAACCCGCTTCGGTTGCTCTCAAAGGGCGACTAATTCCGCACAAATGGATTTCATGCTTGACTTGACTGAAAGCGACTTTACATCCAACGATGATTTCAGGAGCTTGCTGGGCTTCCTGAACACCGAATCCAATGCACAAAGGAAGGGCAAAGATGGCACAATCAAGTAAATTGTTCAAGAATAACCCGACCGACAAGATTTGGTGGGTTGACAATGAGGAAGAAACCAAAGGCGAATTCGTTTTCACTTTTGACAAAAAAGAATACTTCAATATGTTTGCGGATTATCCGCATAAACTAACCGCAGAACAAAAAAAGATATTTGATAAAGAAAACCCATATTGGGCGGACTTTTTCAAAGACAGATAATAAAGCAACTATTCGGAATTCCCGAACGGTTGCTTTTTTCATGCACATTTTGGAGGTGATGCAAATGCCCGTTACATTCAACGATTATTCTGATGAAGTGCTTGAAGCTTTTGACGATGCCTGTTTGAGGGCATTGGAACGGTGCGGCAATCAAGCCGAGGGATATGCAAAAGACCTTTGCCCGGTTGATACCGGAAATTTACGAAACCGAATTTCACACAAGGTTGTCGATTCGGAACCGGCGGCATATATCGGAACCAATGTTGAATATGCGCCCTATGTTGAATTCGGCACGGGTCACTATTCATCCACAGGCGGCGGAACACCAAAAGACAAATGGTTTTATATAGGTGATGACGGAAAAGGTCATATAGGAAGACCGCAGAAGCCACAGCCCTTTTTAAAGCCCGCCGTTGCTGACCATGTAGGCACATATAAAAACATTTTCGCAGACGAACTAAAAAAATAATGTTAAATCCGGGCATCGTAAAGCAAAGCGATGTCCGTTTTTATATCACTATCGCCCCGAAGAAACGGGGACAAAGGAAAGGAAGATAGACAAATGGCACTTACAAGAAAATTACTCAAAGGCATGGGATTGACTGACGAACAAGTTGATACCATAATCGAAGCCCACACCGATACGGTGGACGGCTTGAAAGCAGACATCGCCAAGTATGAAGGCGATGCAAAGAAGCTCCCCGGCGTTCAAAAGGAACTGGACGATTTGAAAGCCGCCGGAGATGGTGGCTATAAAGAGAAGTACGAAAAGGAAAAGAAAGCCTTTGAGGACTTCAAAAACGAGCAGACAGCCAAGGAAACGAAAAAGGCGAAGGAAAACGCCTATCGTGAATTGCTGAAAGCCGCAGGAGTAAGCGAAAAACGCATCCCTGCCATCCTAAAGGTTACCGACCTTAATTCGGTGGAGTTAGATGGGGATAAGGTCAAGGATGCGGATAAGCTTACCGAGACCGTGAAAACCGACTGGGCGGATTTTATTGAATCCAGCAATACCAGCGGCGCACACACAGACACACCGCCGGCAAACAATACCGGCGACACCAAGGATTTAGGCTCTTTGTCCATGGAAGATTATATAAAAGAGCGCACAAAAAAATAATTTTAACCTAAAAAGGAGTTTAACAAATGCCTAACACTATTCTTACCCCCGATATTATCGCCCGTGAAGCCCTTATGGTGCTTCGCAACAACGCAGTAATGGCAAACCTTGTTCATCGTGATTATTCCGATGAGTTTGCCGCAGTTGGTGACACTATCACCATTCGCAAGCCCGCAACCTTCGTTGCAAACGAGTACAACGGTTCTATCGAAGTACAGGATGCAACCGAGACCGGTGTTCCTGTCACTATTGACAAGCATCTCGATGTTTCCTTTGCGGTTACTTCCAAGGAGATGGCACTTGAAATTGCCGACTTCTCCAAGCAGTTCCTTGTTCCCGCTATGCAGGCATTTGCAGACAAGGTTGACAAGTACCTTATCGG
>JAZOQZ010000124.1:0-3443 GCA_045656345.1 Clostridia bacterium | reverse complement strand
AATCCGCTTGTATCGTCAATATCGTTTGCAAGTCCACTCTTGATGTAATCATAGCAGTCGATTGTTTCACGGTTGCCTTCAAGCTCGGATTCGTGTAAATCGTTTGCGTGAAGCGGAACAATAGGGAAGGATGAATAATTTTCTTCCCTTACCCGGCTGATTCCGTCCGCCTTTGTGGAAATAGTGGTCTTTTTGTAGGCTCTCTTTTCCTCAACAACGGAAATCTTATCGTCCACCTTCTTGAAATTCGTGTAACCGTCTATTTCATAAAGTGTCGCACGGGTGGTCTTATCGTCCGGATGCCAATAGCGAACACCCGCCATCAATGCGCCGGTATCTTCATCATACAACGGAGCAAATCCGGGGTCTGTTGGCGTATCAGCAAAACAGAACACTTCCACATGGTCATTGTTCCAAAACAGGAAAGACACGCTATCAATCATTGCCTTTTTAGCGGCTTTCTGAATTTGTGTGTCGAATTTACGCCCCAGCTTTTCTTTTGTGGTTTCCTCTTGGAATGTTACGCCGTTCGATAATACATACTGCACTTGCTGTGTAACAAAGCGGCGGAAAAAGTGTGTGCGCAGCTTGTAATTTGCGCTCCACATATCCGGAACGGCTTGACCGTGCATATTATATAGCACCTTTTGAAATGCCATGATTGTGACATTCTTTTTCGCATAGTATTTTTCGGCAATAGATGCCACCTTGTAGGCTGTACTGCCTTTGTGGTCTTCAATTACTTCAAATACAAATTTTTTGCGCCGCCCTTCGTCTTGATTAAGTGCGGCAAGATTCTGAAACGTTTTCACCTTTGCACTCCTTTAACCTAAATATGATACATAGTCGCTTTTAGGCTTCATAATGTTCATTGTGTTTACAAAATAACGGGTCATGTCCATTGCGTGGTCATTGTCTTTAATCGGTCTATCTTCGCCCGCTTTCATATCCCACGAATAAAGCCCGTATTCCTTGATTGTGTTTTTACAGCAATCATTTACCTTTATTTTGCCTTGCTGAATTGCTGATGCTGTTTTCTGTATGCCGTCAACAACATCATTTTTTGCCGGTCTTACCTTGAACCGCTTTTTCTGCTTCACCAAAGCAATAAAGGATGTGGCGGACGGGTCAATTATTAGGCAATCAATGCGAAGGTCACCCGCCAACCTCTCCAAATCATCATAATAATCTTGGTCAGTTTTCTGTCTGCCTGTTTCTCTGCCTGAATGGTAATATTCGTTCACTTGATACCATATACCATCACAAAAGCCCCACAAGCCCATTGCCGTAGGGTTCTGTATACCGTAGTCCATTGATATGGCATATCGGGTGTATTCTCTTTCCGTGGTCGGGACAATACTGTCCTTACCAAACATGGGATAAATCAAGCCCTCTGCAAGCACCCAAAGCCCTTGAATAAATCGTTGGAAGAACACACCGGCATATTGCCCCCGGTATCGTTCTTTGATTTTCTCGGAAAGGGAAAGATTATCGTCCATCGTGAAATGGAGATATAAAAGCCGCTTTGTAACGTGCTTGTTAATCCATCCAACCTTGAACCAATGTTGCGGTGAACTTGGGTTACAGTTAAACCAAAACTTCGACCCATCAACAGAGCAACGGGCGGTTGCTTGGTTTACAAACGATTCTGGCATCAAAGCGACTTCATCAAAGAACGCTCCCGCTGCCGTGATACCTTGCACAAGGTCTTGGCTTGCTTCGTCTTTGCCGCCGAAAATATAAAAATAGTTTTCTTTGTTTCCTTTGGTGACAATAACAAGGTTATCTGAACGCTTGTCAAGGACAGCATAACCCCTTGATTTCATCATGGTTTTCCAGAACCGGAGAACATTTCGCCGGAATGAACCGACCGTTTTTCCCGCCATGATGAAGTTTTGACCGTTAAATCTATCCATTGCCCAAAGACCGAAGGACAAAGACATTGAAACCGTCTTACCGGAACGAATAGCACCGTCAGCAATTATGCCGTCATAGTCCTTCACCGGTGACGAATCGCACCACCAATTCAGAACCCGTCTTTGTTTATTGGAAAACGGCTTAAATTGGAATGTCGCCTTCATCGTTCCAATCCTCCCCCGCTGTTCCGTTCAATGCTTCAAGGAATCCATCGTCATTTTCTTCCGGCGTTCCGATGCCGTCCGTAATCTCGCACATATCCTTGTAGCTCTGCACAAGTCGGCGGAATTCCATGCCGTCCGTTTCCTCTAAATCTGCCCGGCGTTCAATCTCTTGCATGAATTTCAAGCGCAAACGGGAACGAATTGAAGCGATTTCCGCTTCCGATTCGGCTATTTTTTCAGCCGTTTTCTGTGCGGTTTCATTGCGTATTTTGTCCATTTGCTCCGCTTTCGCCGCAACCCATTCTTCTTTGAGCGCAACTTCACGCAATGCAGAGAATTTTACTTTGTATTTTTCGGCGAGCTTGCGATAACTGCCGCCGCCGTTGATATAATCATTTCGTATTTTGAGCCAATCGACAGTCACAGCCACCACCCTTCCTTATATCCTTTGTTTTTTTGGTGAAATCTCTTTTTTGTATATATAAATAAAGGAACCCTTTTCAGAGTTCCTTTTTGCATCTTCTTTGATTGATACGCTGTTCGTGCCAAGTCGCCCAACGGCAATTTTCGGGGGAATATCCTTTGTCATTGTCTTTGCGGTCAAGTGTTAGTTCATCGGAATAGCCGTTTGACATTGCCCAATCATAAAAGGCTCGAAAATTATTTTGCCATTCTTCGCATATTGTTATTCCACGGTTGCCATAATTTTGAAAGTGTTTGTGGTTTTCATTAAGGCACCGTGCTTTCATACTGCGCCATATGCTGTATAACCTTGTTCTTGATTTTCCGTGTGAATCTTTATCCTTGTTGCAAGTGCTAACCAAAACATTTGTTACTATTTCTTTATGAAAGCAACCGCAAGATTGAGTGTGCCCATTCTTCAAATCAGAGCCACGAACAATTTTTTCATTGCCACAATCGCACTTACAAAGCCATACTGTCGGTTTACCTTTGTTTTCGGCTCTTTCAACAACCGTCAATCTTCCAAATCTTTGCCCGGTCAGGTCATGCAACTTCTGCATTATTTTTTCCCCCTTCGCTCACGGCTGATTTTAGTTCATCAAGATGCGAAACAAGTATATCAACTTGTTCGGGCGTTAGGTTTAGAATAAACTGAAACAACTTCTCTTTCATAATATATACCTTTCGTTTTTTTGGCTTTCGCCTTTCGGTGTATATATTATAGCATATTGTCCCCAATATATCAATATACATATATCCCAAACTTTTACAATTAAATTTGTGTATTTTGTATATTGTCCCCATTATATTTTTGTGGTATAATATGTAATACCAAATACAATGAAAGGACGGAACAACATGGCAACCACCAAAGCATCACAAAAGGCAGTCAATAAATAT
>JAZOQZ010000123.1:0-7424 GCA_045656345.1 Clostridia bacterium | reverse complement strand
GTTTCCATATTTTTTGCCATCTCGAACACCTGAACAGGTTCGGATATTACAGAACCCGCCACCGATACACGCCAAAGTGCCATTTGGTCAAACGTAGCGGTGTCCGAAAGAATATCCTCTTGTGTCAGTTCGGGGTCTGCCGCCCTTTCACTCGTTTCCGTGCCATAGACAACAACGAAGGTGCCGCTTTCCACAAGCGTTGATGCATCTTTGGAATATTGGAAAACAATAAGGTCGTTTCGGTTCTTGCCTTGTCCCGTTTCCGGTATCAACAAGTCGATATATCGTCCCGCCGGAATTCCCGCAACTGCGCCATTATCAATCAGTTTTCCGTCATACACTCGAATCGTGTTGTTGCCGATGTACTCCGCACGAAACTTATTCCCAACGGGTAGCACGAATCTTCCGGCACCGAATATAGCGGCGTTAAATCCCCTATCATTTTCTACGGTAACATGGGGTTCGCCCCAATAACCGGTTATCAAATAGTTATCAGCCATTTTTTTCATCCTCCTGACTTGTATTCGGTCTTGACTACACCGTTTATAATTTTAATTATTTTTTGCGTGACGGTTTCCGTCACAGTGACACCGGTTCTAATTTCGGAAGCTCCCACAATATCACCTATATCATAAGGATTTGTATTCGCTTCTTTCAAAGAAAATTCCGCTTTGTCATTATTCCGAAGTGATTTGAAGTGGGATATTCCATCCTTCCGTAAATCTTCGGAATTTGTGTTTTCGTACTTATCCGCATATTCATCAAGACCAAAGAAATGTTGTTCATCGCCAATATTCCCGAATTCATCGGCGTAAAGGTGAATAACCTCTCGTTCTACAAGCTCACCCTTGCCCAAACAAATAAGATGATTCACTTTATGGCTGTGCTTCTCGACATTAAGTGCGGCTGTATCGTTATCAGCCGGGGTTGCCGTATAGTCAACCACGGGGACGGCAGAAAGCCGAACAGCACGGTTTTCCCACGCAATTTTCAGCTTTGCACCATTGTCTGCCAGCATATCCCGTATGCCGTCATAGCCCTTGCAGTAGCGATGGAATTGATACCTAGATATATTTATCCCGGATGACTTATCGTCCGCCACAAACAGTTCTGACAGCCCTAATCGGTCTATCAGCGATGCCAATATTTCGTTAGCATCGCCCGACACTATCAAATAAGCTTCGCCATCATCCGGTGTGACAACCTTGCCATTTAATAAGCCGTGCCAAGTGCGCCCGATATATGTCACGGTGTCGCTGTTTCCGACCTTTAACCCATCAACCACGCCGCCGTATTCTGTGCCTTCGATGTAAGCAAAAGACCCGTCCAAAAGAACGGGTTCATTTGCTCCAAGAGTCATCTCAAAATCATTTTCGGCAGTGCCATAAGAAAGGTCAAACGAATAAGCACCCAAAACGCCTTGGTCAATGCGGTTCGCATCTGTATAAATCAAGTCCATTTTGGTTCACTCCGTTTCTCAATGACCGTTAAATCAACGTCAAAAACGCCGTTTCTGACAACAAGGTGTTGCCCCGGCGGTATGGGTTCAAAAATATAGCTGTTTCGATTTCTCGCATCGAACCAGTTTTCTTTTGCGCCCGTTGCTTTGGTCAAAGTGATGGTTTTAGTCAAGCTATCAATCAAAAGTGATTCCCCAACTTTGACCGTACCATTGACCGCATACAAATGACCGCCGATGCTCACAACAGGGTTTGTTGCTTCGCCGTAGATTTTCAGCTTAAAAGCGTTGTTTCTAACGGAATCGCATACTATACGATTGTGCGCCTCTGATATTGCATATTCCCATTTGTAGTCCCACGGATATTCCTTTCCAGTCAGGACAATGGGTGTCGTTGATGTGCCGAACATATATTTTTGCTCTCTGTACCACATCGGGTCGTCGCTGGTCAATGTCAGAACGATTTTGCAATATCGCTTTTTAATCATATAGTTGCTTTTAACGCTTGCCGTTATATATCCGTTGGTGTAGTAGTCACCAACAATGATTTTTCCGGGAAGCATAGCTTCTATATCGACCTCGGCAAGCTCCATCAATCGGTTTTTTACCGTTGTCGCTTCCGCATCCGTCTTACAAATTACTGTCAACGGCAATTTGCGATTGGTGGTCTTTCTATAAAAGCGGGAAATTCGGCTGTTGATGGTGTCATAGCTCCATTGATAGTCCCTCAAATCGTTACTATTCAGATACACACCATTCGCAAGACCTTCAAAGCGTTGTCCCAGATGGTTTTCAAATATGAAGTTTTCAAGCATATTCTTTCACCATCCTTCTAAATTCACGCCCACCAATTGAAATGGTCTTGTCGGCAAGCACCGCTTCAATCAGTTCTTGATTTCCACCGGTGATAGCATCAAGTATTGCTACCAATACAGCCATCATTTGACCGTTTGCCGGCTGTCCATTTCTCCACGATTGCGCTTGTGCCGCTGTCAAGACAGCTTCGCCACGGTGAAGGAATGCCGGGTATTCGTCATAGGGGACAAAATTAAGTCCCGTTGACAGTTTGGGGATTTCTGGTACTGAAAATGTCGTGACCCAATCAAAAGGCTTTACGCCGACAATTTCGATAGTCTTTATTCCTTGCAAAATATTGTTGATTGCATTGAACGGTACAGAAATAACCTTGTTAATGCCGCCGATAATAGCATTCACAACAGTTTTGAATACAGAAACAATGCCTTCTTTGATGCCGTCAAACACTTTTCCGCCCGTGGAGAAAACATTTTTGACTTTTTGCCATGCTTTAGAAAATACATCCTTAAACCAGTTTGCCACGGGTGAGAAAACAGACTTGATTCCTCCCCAAGCCTTGCTTGCTCCGCTTTTCAAACCGTCCCACATTCCCGTGAAGAAATTCGCCACGGGTTTGATGATTGTGTTGTCAAACCAATTTGCGACAACAGAGAAAACATTCTTGATTCCTTCCCATGCGGCGGTAGCACCTTCTTTGATGTCGTTCCACAGATTCACAAAGAAATCGGCAACGGGCTTGATTACAGAATCATAGAATATTAATGCAAGTCGTTTAACAATTTCAATCCAAGGGTCTATAACGGTATGCCATGCGTTCACTATGCCATTCCATAGGTCTGTGAAGAATTGAGCGACCGGCGCAATAACATTGTCGTAAATCCAACCGCCAACGGTTGAAAGCAATGTTTTTATATCTTCCCACAAACCAACAAAAAAGTCGGACACATCTTGCCACGCTTGCACAAACCAATCGGCAACAGCTTTCGCCGTATTTTTTATACCTTCCCACAAATCAATCCAAAATTGACGGAAACCGTCACATTTGTTCCACAGCAACACGAATGCGGCTACAAGGGCGACAATTGCCGCAACCACAAGCCCTATCGGATTTGCAGCCATCACAGCGTTCAAAATTGCTTGCGCCGCTGCCAATCCATTTGAGATTGTTGTCGCTATGGTTGTTGCCGTTTTGTATGCCACGATTGCCGCAGTAATAGCGATGATTACGCCTTTTAATATCTCTGCTCCTGTGCTTCCGCTGTTCAGCCATGTTACAAATTCACCTGTTTTTTCGCACACAAGCACAATCGCATCTGCCAAAGATTCAATCACAGACTGAACGCCCGTAAAAACATCATCCCAAGTGATTCCTGTGTTTGAAGCGGCTTCGGAAATTGCGCCAAAAATCGTGCTTGCCAATTCAGAAAGCGCATTAAACACAGTTTCTATCGCTGTGAATGCACCTCGGAAAAGACCGTCAAGATTTGCAACGAACCCGCTTGCCGATTCTTCGGACATTCCAAACACGCTTGTGAGTGCTGTATAAAGTGCGGTCATAAGAGCTTCATACAGAGCCGGTGCCGCCTCGATTATGCCACTAACAAGAGCCGAAATCACAGAAACACCAGCCGACAACAAAGCTGGCAGAACGGATTTTACAAGCTTCGGTAATGCTTTAGCAATGACGGGAGCCAATGCGGTTATCAACTCACCAATACCAACAAGCGTTTGCTCGATTCGGGGCATAAGGTTTTGTGCCGCCGTAGCTACGCTTTCAACGAAATTGTCTATAAGCACATCCATATTGGCGTTTTCGTCAGCAATACCGACAACGAGGTTTTGCCATGCGCCCTTCATCATAGACAAAGAACCTGCAATAGTGGATGCGGCTTCTTTTGCCGTGGTTCCGGTTATCCCCATTTCGCTCTGAATAATGTGGATAGCTTCGGCAACATCGGCAAAACTGTCAATGGACAAATCAGCCATTTCGCCGTTTGCTTCTTTGACTTTGTTTGCATCGTCAATTAAACGTTGCATTTCCTCTTTTGTGCCACCATAGCCCAATTTGAGGTTGTCAAGCATAGTGTAGTTTTGCTTTGCGAAACCGTTATAGGCATTCTGTATCATTTCCATACTTGTGCCCATCTTGTTAGCATTGTCGGACATGTCCGTTATAGCCATGTTTCCGACTTCCGCCGCCTTTGCGGTATCGCCACCCAAACTTTGGATAAGGGATGCGGAGAAGGATGTCACCGTTTCCATATACTCGTTAGCGGACATTCCCGCCGTCTTATATGCATTTTCCGCATACGACATAACGACATCTTGGGAAGTCTTAAAGAGGGTTTCTACACCGCCAACAAGCTGTTCATATTGGGCATAGCCCTCAACGCCCATTTTTGTCAATGCCGCTACACCAGCGGCACCGGCGGCAATAGCCGCAGAACCGACCTTTGCAACGGTTTTCAATCCATTTCCAATGCTTGATGCAAGGCTGGACATTGAACCCTTGGCATCTTTCAGCCCGGATTCATACTCGGATTTATCAAGACCAATTTTCGCATATAGGTCAAATACATCCAATTTATGCGCCCTCCTTTCCGTGAAGTTTTTTAAGCATTCTGGATTTTATATCTTCTTCGCTTTCCGTCTGTGGCTTTGCATAGCGCAAACCTTCATTAAGCTCGTCAAGAATGTCTTGGAATCCGTTGTGTGGTTCTGTCTGGCACAAAGCCGCCACTATTTCAGACGCCTTGTTTGACATATAAACCTTATACCCGGTTTGCTCCAAATAATCGTGATAGCTTTGCAGAACGTGTTGGGAGATATATTCATCCCCCAACGCTTCCAACATATCCAGACGGATTGAAGAAATTAGGCTTCCGTACCTAAAAGCCCCGATTTCCCCAACTGTGATAAAAAATCCAGCACACGCTTATCACCGATAAGGGAGAACGCCGCCATAATAAGCTCGATGCCGTCCGGTTCGGGTTCGCCCTCTTCACGGACACACAGAGCCTTGATGCATTCATAGGTTTCTTCCGGGTGTGTTTCAAGTAACGAATCCAACATATCATTGAGATTCTTCTTGACCTGCGCACGCTCCATCTCGGCTTTTTCTTCGGGGGTTTCGTTGCCGGTGAAATTGGGAACATTCTTGCGGATTTTCAGAACGCCCGTAACAGACAGCATTTTTTCGACTGCGTGGCGGGCACGGTTAATGGCACGGAGAAACTCCACACCGTTCATGTTAGCAATTGTTTTCATTAGTTAGCACCTTCCTGAACATAGAACTCCATAGGCACGGTGTCCTGTGCGGTAAGGGAAACGTGACCGGTAAGGGTGCAAGAAAGCTGACCTTTGCCCTTCTTGGTAGTCTTCAACGAAAGACCATCGGTAGAAAGTGCATTTTTAAGGCAACAAGCGACAAGACCACCATCGGCACGGTCGCCAACCCACCAAATGTCAGAAGCATCGGAATCCTCTTTCTCTGCACGGGGGGTGATTTTATCTTCTGCGATGTCAGCGGCACCGAGAGCGAGCTTAATGGATGCGGCAGAAACGGTCAAAGCAGTAAAGCCGATAGAACACTCCCAGCCGTCAATCTCTTTCAGCTCCAGCATATTTGCGGGAACGTTGTCAACATCCTCACCGTAGTCGGTATAAGTAGGCTTGCAGGTAATCTGTACGCCGCCAGTGGTTGCGCACACAATATCAGCATCCTCTACGGTATCGGGACTTGTGGGGTCGAAGTTTTTGAGAATAAGACCAGCTTCAAGCTGAAATTCGTCAAAAGCGGTCTGTGATACTTTGGAAAATCTCATGTTTATCCTCCTAAATAGTTAAATATTCTGCCGTAATGTTGATATAACGGCGTTTCAATGTTTTGTCGGTATCATCAAAAATAGATTGACACCATGGTGCGCCCCTTTTGAGCCATATATATCCGCCATCACACGGGAGCATTACACCGCCAGCCCCGATTGCAAGCCGTATTTCTTCGGCTTTGGCATCGGGTATGGCTTCAGAATCCGTGTAATGATATGTGTGTACGGTGATTGATGCCGGTTCTTCCTCAAATGAGGAAATCGGCACGGTATAGGTCAAATAAGGCAAAACAGCATCATCGGGAACGGATGTATTCCGATACCCCGCAATGCCGAATTTATTAAAAAATATGTGTAATGCTTGTTCTTTTGTCATTGTGGCAACCTCCATTCCTCTGCGGTGGATTGTGCCATGTCAAGCCCCGCACAAACGGGGGTTTTCTTTTCCGCATTGTCTGAAGTAATGCGAAAAATCTTCCCATCGGTCAATCGCTTGATAACCGAATGAAAAGGCAAATGAACATCACGGGAAACGGTGACGGTGTAAGCACTCACAGTTCCGGCGGCTTCTGCTTTTTGGGCTTCCATAGAGGAATCACGCACAATCGCTGCCGTGAGGGTGTCGCCCTCTGCCCATGTGGTTATATAACCGCCAGAACCGTCCGGGGTTTTATTTGGAACCATGAACACGCATGAACCCATAAAGCAATCAACAAGGCTCATTCCATCCCCTCCAATGCGGTGAAGGCTTCACGGGGCTGTATTCTTTTGCCTTGCGCCACGGGTTCAACTGCGCACGGAAAGCCGCTTGCCAAGTCACATCGCCGCCCGTAGCGGTGTCGGTAGCCTTTGAATAGCTGTACCCTCCGAATGATTCAGAATTATACGGGCTTCGGGATGTTTCCCCGTTCTTGCTCTCCCACGCCTTGATTTCTTCCGCCAAATCAATGACAGCCCTTGGAATAGCCAAAGCCCAAATAGTGCCGGTGAATTCCTCGTCTGTCAAAATATCTGCGGCATCGCCGTATTTGTGCAAGCCATCATTGAAGATGCTCCCACAAATGCGGTAATACTGACCATTCTGCAAGAATGACGAATTCAAAGTGCCGTTTTCGATTGTGTAAGTTCCCCCATGTACTCCGTCAGGGATAAGAAACCAATTTTTCAAGTGCGACAGTACATTTTCAAGCACGGCGGCACCTCCTTATTTCTGCGCTGTTTTTCGTTTTGGTTTAGGCTTGGAAATAGGCGACTCGGAGGGAGCCGCCTTGATTTTCCAACCCGCTTTTAGAAATACTTCTAAATCTTCTTCACGGACATTG
>JAZOQZ010000122.1:0-6748 GCA_045656345.1 Clostridia bacterium | reverse complement strand
CTTTTTTAATTTTTCCCGAAATCTCTTGCAAACAGTTTCCAAAAGTATTATAATATATAATAAGATATTTTAGGAAACTTTGGGTAAACCAAGGGAGAAAGGGCGTTTTCAAAAATGAGATTTAAAAATTTAGCCGATGTGAGAGCAAAATTATCCGATAAAACTGTCACGGTGTTGGGGGTTGGTGTCAGTAATTTGCCCCTGGTCTCTTTTTTGTTGGAGCAGGGTATTACCAAAATAACCCTTCGTGACAAAAAACCGTCTCCCGAGGCAATTGCACTTGCCGAAGAAAACAACTTACCCATGATTTCGGGGGATAACTATCTTAACAATCTGACCGAAGACGTGATTTTCCGTTCCCCCGGCATTATGCCCACTTCTTTGGAAATCGTAAATGCGATAAACCACGGTACCGAAATAACCTCCGAGATGGAACTCTTCTTTGACCTTTGTCCTGCCAAAATCATTGGCATCACAGGTAGTGACGGAAAAACCACCACCACCACCTTGATTTACGAAATCTTAAAAAAAGCAGGCTACACCTGTCATTTAGGCGGCAACATCGGAAATCCCCTGCTTCCTGAACTTTCCCAAATCAAAGAAGATCACATTGTGATTGTGGAATTATCTTCCTTCCAGTTGATGACTATGCAAAAAAGTGCCCATATCGCCGTGATTACCAACTTAGCACCCAACCACCTGGATAAACACACCGATATGGATGAATATATTGATGCCAAAAAGAACATCTTCCAATTTGGAGCCACCCAAACGGTGTTCAATTTGGAAAATGATATTACCAAAACATTTATCCGTGAGGACTCTTTCTCCTTCAGCCTGAAACAGCCGGTGCAAAATGGTGCATACTTACAGGGTGACACCGTGTATTTTAACGGCAAAGAAGTGATGAAAACCTCCGATATTCTGCTTCCCGGTATCCACAATGTGGATAACTATCTGGCGGCGATTTGTGCAGTTCATTCCTTATGTGATTTGTCCTATGTGAAAGAAGTTGCACAGACCTTTGGCGGAGTGGAACACCGTATTGAATTTGTGCGGGAACTTTCGGGCATCCGCTTTTATAACGATTCCATCGCATCCAGTCCCTCCCGTGCCATTGCAGGACTCCGTTCCTTTAATCAGAAAATCATCGTGATTGCAGGCGGTAGCGATAAAAACATTCCTTTTGATTCCTACGCCGAAGAAGTAGTTGATCGTGTGAAACATTTGGTTGTGATGGGACACACCAAAGACAAAATCAAATCCGCCGTGTTGGCAAAAAATCCCGATTTCCCCATCAGCGTGGCAGAAAATCTGGAAGATGCCGTGAAAAAAGCGTATGCCAATGCCCAGCCCGGCGATGTGGTGATGTTATCTCCCGCCTGTGCAAGTTTTGACTTTTTCAAAAACTTTATGGAGAGAGGACATTTGTTTAAGGAATTAGTAAATTCCTTAAACTAACGGCTTGAAAAATGGCGCATAATCCGTGAACCTCACCACTAGCTGTACAATCAGTACAGCTTCTGGCTAGTCAAGGCTGTGCCTTGATTCGGTTTCCGAATTCTTCATCCATTTTTCTGCACCTGAGATTGTGGTGCATTCCTTTTCTTCACCTTGGGTTTGTAGAAACCTAATCGACGGGTCGTCGAGGACGCCGACCCCTACAACGTACCCGAAGGGTACCACCTTTTTTATTCTTTATTCTCTATGATTGATTCTTTCATCTGAAAGGAAGTATATTTTGAAACAACTTGAGAAATTATCAAAAATCCCTGCTGTGTCGGGTTATGAAACAATGGGAAAGGATCAGCTTTTTGAAATCTTCGAAAAGTTTGGTTTAACGCCTGAAACCGATGCATACGGCAACGTTTTTGCTCAGAAAAAATCGGCATTTTCGCCCTTTCATATTTTAATTGATGCCCACATTGATGAAATCGGACTGATTGTGTCCGAGGTGCTTCCCGGTGGGTTTGTTCGCTTTGACACCATTGGCGGTATTGACAGAAAAAACCTTCTTTGTCAGGAGGTAACTATCCTGACCGAAACACCCATCTACGGTGTGATTGGTGCCATTCCGCCCCATCTTGCAAAAAAAGGGGAAGAACAGAAGGAATTGCTCATCGACACCGGTTTAAAAAAAGATGCTACCGAAAAAATTCCTGTCGGCACTCCCATTAAACTGAAAACCACATATCAGAAACTGAAGAATTCCCAGTATTCCGGCGGTTGCTTAGACGACCGTGCAGGGTTGCTTGCAGCTCTGATGGCGGCTGAAAAATGGAAGCAGGACGTCAGCATCACGGTGCTTGGCAGTGTTGGAGAAGAACGTGGTCTGCAGGGAATCGAACTGTTTTTACGGGAGCGAACCTTTGATTTAGCCATCATTTTAGATGTGACCCACGGTTATTTTGAGGGGTTGAATCCTTGCCGTTCCTATCCTGTGGGAGAAGGATTTACTCTTTGTTACGGCGGTATTTTAGATAACCGTTTAACCGAAAAAATCCAGCAGTATCTCACCAAAAAAAACATCCCTCACCATACCGAGCTGGAACCGTCTCACCCCGGCACCAATGCCTACCGTGCGGTGCTCCATCGGATTCCTGCGGTGATGTTGTCCGTTCCCTTAAAATATATGCACACCACCGTGGAAACCCTGTCGGAAAAGGATGTTCGTTCCCTTGCCGGTTTCCTCTCAGGCTATGACTGGGAAAAAGCGTTGCGATAGGGAGATTTTTGCTATGAAATTATCTGAAAGAATTGATTTATTACAAACATTAACCCAGTTAAACGGAACCTCCGGTTACGAGGATGAAGTGATTGATTTTATCACTTCCACCCTCATTGCCAACGATATCCCCTATCATCAGGACCGTTTGGGCAACATCATTGTGCAAACAGGTGCAAAGCCCAATCGGATTGCCCTCTTTGCCCATATGGACGAGGTTGGTTTTGGCGTTCGTGGAATCCGCGAGGATGGCATGATTAAGTTTGCCCCCATCGGCGGTGTGACGGATGGTATTTTGTTTTCCACTCCGGTAGTTATCGGAAAAAACAGAATCCCCGGTGTGATTGGAAATATTCCTAAGCACCTGCAGGAAAAATCTTCTGAAAAGGAAACTAAAATTCCCGATATGATGATTGATATCGGTGCCACCTCCAAAAAAGACGCCGAAAATTGGGTGAAAATCGGAGATCCCATCTACTGGCAGAGTGAGTTTGTCCGTTTTGGCGACGGACTGATAAAGGCAAAGGCCTTGGACGACCGTGTTGGTGCGGCAGTGATTTTGGCGCTGTTACTCACCAGGAAATACTCCTTTACAGCTGTATTTACCACTCGTGAGGAAATCGGTATTATGGGTGCAAAAATGGTAATGCCTCTGATTGCTCCCAAAAAAGCAGTGGTGTTGGAAGTGACCACCTGTGCGGATATGCCCGGTGCCCAGGAACCCACCACCAAAATGGGAGAAGGGGTTGCATTGTCTGTGTTGGACGGTGCCTCCGTTTCAGACACCGAATGGAATGAGGAAATCATCACGTTAGCCACAGCGAAGAACATCCCTTATCAAAAAAAACTGACTACCAAAGGCGGAAACGATGCCGGTGCCGTTACCTATGTGTCCGGCGGTGTGCCCACGACAACCCTGTCTTTGCCCGGACGCTATATTCATTCGCCGTCAAGCGTGGTAAGTGAATCGGATTTTGACAGTATGTATCGTTTGGCAGAACTTTTGATTAAGAAGGGGTAGAATTTCTGACGGAGTTTGCGAGAAAGCCCTTGTTATTTATTTAACGCTTGATTTTTGAGCTGTTTTGTGCTATATTATAAATAGGAAAAGAGGTGTTAAAATGCCAATTAAAATACCCAATGAATTACCTGCCAGAAAAACCCTGGAGGGTGAGAATATTTTCGTGATGTCGGAGAAGCGTGCTTGCAGTCAGCATATCCGACCGTTAAAAATTGCCATTTTAAATCTGATGCCCACCAAGATTGTAACCGAGACCCAGTTGTTAAGACTGTTAGGGAACTCTCCTTTGCAGGTGGAAATCACTTTGGTGATGACCGATTCTCACGAATCCAAAAACACTTCTCAGGATCATCTTGCCACCTTCTACAAACGGTTTTCCGAAATCAGAAACGAGCATTTTGACGGCATGATTATCACCGGTGCTCCTGTGGAAAAACTGGAATTTGAAGAAGTGGACTATTGGGAAGAATTAAAGGAAATTATGGACTGGTCCACCAAACACGTTTGGTCAACGCTTCATATCTGTTGGGGTGCTCAAGCAGGTTTGTATCACCATTTTGGTGTGCCGAAATATGATTTACCCCAAAAAATGTTTGGCATTTTTGAACATCAGCTGTTAAAAAACCATAAAAAACTGTTCTTTGGTTTTGAAGACACTTTTTATGCGCCCCATTCCCGCCACACCGAAGTGAGAGAAGAAGACATCAAAAAGGTGCCTGAGCTCATCTTGGTTGCCACCTCCGAAGAGGCAGGCGTGTATGCGGTAACCACTAAGAAATACCGTCAGATTTTCATTATGGGTCATTCAGAATACGATAATGAAACTCTGGATCTGGAATATCGCCGTGATGTGGACAAGGGATTACCCATTCATATCCCCTGCAACTACTATCCCGACGATAATCCGAACAAAAAACCTGTCAATAAATGGAGAAGCCACGCAACCTTGTTGTTCTCTAACTGGCTCAACTACTGCGTATATCAGATTACGCCTTACGATATTGATAAGGTAACACCCTATACCCATTCGTAGTTTTACCCGAATTTTCTGTCAGAAAGGAAACCAACCACTATGGATTACGCACAGGAAGCACTCAAATTACATAAGGCATTGAAAGGAAAAATCGAAGTAACTCCTCTTTGCCCCTTAGAAACCAAAGATGATTTATCCATTGCATACACCCCCGGCGTTGCCCAGCCTTGTCTGGAAATCAACAAAGATGTGAGCAATGCTTATGAATATACCAGAAAAGGGAACTTGGTTGCTGTAGTCACCGATGGTACCGCCGTGTTAGGCTTAGGTGACATTGGTCCCGAAGCAGGAATGCCTGTTATGGAAGGGAAAGCCGTTTTGTTTAAGCACTTTGGCGGTGTGGATGCGGTTCCTATTTGTCTGGCGACCAAAGACGTGGACAAAATCGTGGAAACCGTGAAAATGATCGCCCCCACTTTCGGTGGCATCAACTTGGAAGACATTTCCGGTCCCCGTTGCTTTGAAATTGAAAGAAGACTGAAAAAAGAACTGGATATTCCCGTATTTCACGATGACCAGCACGGCACTGCAGTGGTTTGCTTAGCGGCTGTGTTAAACGCTGTGAAATTAGTAAACAAAAAAATCGAAGATTTGGTTGTTGTAATCAACGGCGCAGGTGCTGCAGGGGTTGCCATCGGAAAGCTGCTGTTATCCTCCGGAGTAAAAGATGTGATTATGTGTAACTCCAAAGGGGTTATCTACGAAGGCAAAGAAGGCTTAAACTCCGAAATTGTGGAAGTGGCTAAAATCACCAATAAAGAAAAGAAACAGGGTACCTTAGCGGATGTGGCAAAAGGTGCTGACGTGTTGGTTGGTGTGTCCGTTGCCGGTGCATTCACCGAAGAAATGATTAAGTCTATGAATCGTGACCCCATCATTTTGGCAATGGCAAATCCCACTCCCGAAATCTTCCCCGAAGATGCATTAAAAGCAGGTGCCGCAGTAATGGGCACCGGAAGAAGCGACTTTGCAAATCAGATCAATAATGTGTTGGCATTCCCCGGAATCTTCCGCGGTGCGTTGGATGTGAGAGCATCCGACATCAACGATGAAATGAAAATCGCCGCATCCAAAGCCATCGCATCCTTAGTGTCTGACGAGGAATTAAAACCGGAATATATTATTCCCGCCCCCTTTGATCCCCGTGTGGCAGAAACTGTGGCAAAAGCAGTTGCACAGGCTGCCAGAGATACCGGCGTGGCTCGCATCTAAGACGGCTTGAAAAAGAACATAGAACGCAAAAGGCATAGGATTTTCTTGTGCCTTTTTTGTTTTCTAAGGTGAAATTGTTTTGCAAACAATTTGATTAGAATGCCTTTTGCTATCCACCAATCGAGCCTCTCGGCGTACCTTTGTACGCCTTCGGGTAACCCCTGCGGGCTCGATTGATGGATTCTATGTCCTTTTTCTGCACCTTAAGCTGCCAGAGGTTTGAAAAATGGCGCACAATGTGTAAAGTTCACCACTCGCCGTACACTCGGTACGGCTTCGGGTAATCCCCTTCGGGGTTCACTTTCCCCATTCTGCATCCATTTTTCTGCACCTTATGGAATAACGAAATAAAAAAGACGAGATTCTTTTTGCAAAGAGTTTCGTCTTTTTGTTTTCATATAAAGAATGGTTTGTCGCTAAAAAAAATTTATCGAGCGACGCAACCAAAATTATTCGCCGTTATTTTTGCAATGGAATAGCACCCGCAGGAAGACGGGAGCAGGGATTGCAAAAATACTTGGCGATGCTTTCTTTTTGGTTCTTTTCTTTGGCAACAAAGAAAAAGAACGCTGTTATACCAATTCTTTTCGTAAGGTTGCGCCGTCTTTTTCGGAAAGATAAGATAAAGGAATATCCAACACGGTCTTAGCACCGCTTACCCCTTCGTTGTTTAATTTCACCGCTGCTCTGGCATATGCCACCAGCACGCTGGAGGTAAATTCGGGATTGGATTCCAATTTTAAAGAAAATTCCAGCA
>JAZOQZ010000121.1:0-9981 GCA_045656345.1 Clostridia bacterium | reverse complement strand
AGTTAGACAAGACATTCCCAACACTTGACTGTTCTGCATGTATTCTTACTCCAAAAATGGTAGAAGCTGCAGCACATAAAAATATCACGATTTATACATATAGTGAAGTAGATAAAGTATCTGGCTTCGTTGGCGACTTTACAGTAGATATTCGTAAAAAAGCAAGAAGCGTTGATATGTCAAAATGTACAGGTTGCGGTGTTTGTCAGGAAAAATGTCCTTCTAAAAAATCCTTAAACGAATTTAACAGAGGTTTAAATACCAGAAGTGCCATTTACACTCCTTTTGCTCAGGCAATTCCTAACGTACCCGTAATTGACCGTGAAGCTTGTACCAAATTCAAAACCGGCAAATGCGGTGTTTGTGAAAAAGTTTGTCAGGCAGGCGCAATTGATTATAACCAGCAGGACGAAATCGTAACCGAAAAATACGGCGCAATTGTTGTAGCAACCGGTTTCGATACTATTAAATTAGATAACTACGACGAATATGCATACAACCAGAGTAAAGACGTTATCACCTCTTTAGAACTGGAACGTATTATGAACGCTGCAGGTCCTACCAAAGGTCACTTAGAACGTTTGTCCGACGGTAAGGCACCCAAAGAAATGGTATTCATTCAGTGTGTTGGCAGCCGTTGTGCTGATAACAGAGGTAAGAGCTACTGCTCCAAAATCTGTTGTATGTACACTGCAAAACACGCAATGTTAATCCGTGATAAATATCCGGATGTGAATGTTACCGTATTCTATATTGATGTTCGTACTCCCGGTAAGAACTTCGATGAATTCTACAGACGTGCTGTGGAAGAATATGGCGTGAATTATGTAAAAGGTCAGGTTGGTAAAGTTGCTCCGCTGCCTAACGGTAAACTGTTGGTTCAGGGTTCCGACTTATTAGATAACAAACAGATTTTAAAAGAAGCAGATATGGTTGTATTGGCAACTGCAATCGAACCGGAAGCATCTGTTCGTAAAATTGCAACTATGCTGACTGCAAGTATCGATACCAACAACTTCTTAACCGAAGCACATCCGAAGCTTCGTCCTGTGGAATCTCCCACAGCAGGGGTATTCCTCTCCGGCGTATGTCAGGGTCCCAAAGATATTCCCGAAACAGTTGCTCAGGCAGGTGCGGCAGCGGTTAAAGCAATCGGTTTACTTGCAAAAGACAAACTGACTACCAACCCCTGCACTGCAAAACCCGATGAACTGTTATGTAACGGTTGCTCTCAGTGTGCAAATGTTTGTCCCTACGGAGCAATCACCTATATTGATAAAGAAGTAAACGATCACGGTATCCGTGAAACAAGAAGAATCGCTCAGGTCAACAGCGCTCTGTGTCAGGGTTGCGGTGCTTGTACCGTTACCTGTCCTTCCGGTGCTATGGACTTACAGGGCTTCTCTAACAGACAAATTATTGCGGAGGTGGATGCGATATGCCGTTAAACGAAAACGAATTCAGACCGAAAATTGTTGCATTTTGCTGTAACTGGTGTAGTTATGCAGGTGCGGATTTAGCCGGCAGCAGCCGTCTCTCTTATCCCGCTGATGTAAAAATCATCAAAGTGCCTTGTTCTTGCCGTGTAAATCCGATGTTCATTTTAAGAGCATTTGAAAAAGGTGCCGACGGTGTTATCCTTTGCGGATGTCACCCCGGAGACTGCCACTATTCTACCGGTAACTACTATGCAAGACGCCGTATGACTCTGTTATTCTCTATGCTGGAATACTTAGGCATCGAAAAGGGCAGAACCCGTGTGGAATGGGTATCTGCGGCAGAAGGCGTAAAATTCTCCCAGACCATGAACGAATTTGTGGATACCATCCGTTCTCTGGGTAAAAATGTGAGATTGGGGGATTTACGATGCAAGAATTAGTAACTCGTGCAAAAGAACTGTTAAAAGACGGTACCGTTTCTCGTGTACTGGGCTGGAAAAACGGCGATTTAGCATATAATCCCGAACCGGCATTCTTTGAAACTGAAGAAGCGTTATCCGAGTTTGTTTATAACGGCTTCTGCGGTGCAAACTTAAGCAAATATATGATTGAAGCTTCCAAAAAGGAAGGCAAAACCTTAGTATTCTTAAAACCCTGCGATTCCTACAGCTTTAACCAGCTGCTTAAGGAACATCGTGTGGACCGTGATAAAGCTTATATCATCGGTGTTGGATGTAAAGGGAAATTAGATATTGAAGCAATCAAAAAACAGGGCGTGAAAGGGATTGAAACCATCAAAGGCATCGAAATGACCGATGCTTGCGATACCTTAGCGATTTCTACTGTTTATGGTGACAAAACTGTTTCTTACGATGATGTAATGTTATCCCGTTGCTACTCCTGCAAAGGAAAAGAACACGTGGTTTTTGACGAACAGATGTTAGAATCTCGTGACACCGCAATCAAAGGACGTTTCGATGAAATTGAAGCAATCGAAAAAATGTCTTCCGAAGAAAAATTTGCATTCTTCCGTAAGGAATTATCCAAATGTATTCGTTGTAACGCCTGCAGAAATGTATGTCCTGCTTGCAGCTGCAGAAAATGTGTGTTCGACAGCACCAAATTTGACACTGCACAGAAAGCAAATGTGGATGATTTCCAGGAAAATATGTTCCATATTATCCGTGCATTCCACGTGGCAGGCAGATGTACCGACTGTGGCGAATGCAGCCGTGTTTGTCCCCAGGGCATTCCGCTTCATTTATTCAACAGAAAATTCATCAAAGACATCAACGAATTTTACGGCGATTATGTTGCCGGTGAAGATATCGACGCAGAAGCTCCCTTAACTCACTTTGAGTTTACCGACAGAGAGCCTAATGAAAGGGGATAATGTAGTATGTTAAAGATTGCAAAAAATAACTTACCGGCATTATTCCGGAAAATTAACGAAACCAAAGAAGTATATCTTCCCATCCGTGCAGCTGATCAGGTGAACTTTGGTGTATATACTGAAGGATGCGATGTAGCTTTGGAAACTTTAAAAACCGTAAAGTCTCCCAAAGATGCATTCTTCCCCCAGAGCGAAACTTTATATACTTGCAATAAAGAAGATAAAAAATGGTCTATCACTCCCGAAGAGCTGCAGGCTCAGGAATTTGTGGTATTCGGCATCAAAGCTTGTGACATTCAGGGGATTGAAGTACTGGATAAAGTATTTTTATCGGAACCTGTTGACACCTTCTACAAAGCTCGTCGTGACCACGGCATTTTAGTTGCATTAGCTTGTAACGAACCCGAAGAAAGCTGTTTCTGTAAAGCATTCGGTATCGATTGCACCAATCCCAAAGCAGACGTTGCTACCTGGTTGGTAGGGGATTATCTGTTCTGGAATCCCTTAACCGATAAAGGGAACGCTTTAACCGAAGCAGTAAAAGAATTATTGGAAGATACCGATGATAAAGAAGTAAAAGCACAGCAGGAAACCACCAAAGCTATCGTGGAAAAACTGCCTTATATGAACATTTCTTTAGATGGCTGGAACGGTGATGTATTAACCGAAAAATTTGAATCTCCCATCTGGGAAGAATTATACAAACCTTGTCTGGCTTGCGGTACCTGTACTTTTGTATGTCCTACCTGTCAGTGTTACGACATTAAAGACTACAATACCGGAAACGGTGTGCAGAGATATCGTTGCTGGGATTCCTGTATGTATTCTGACTTTACAATGATGGCTCACGGTAACAACCGTAACAGCCAAATGCAGCGTTTCCGTCAGAGATTTATGCACAAATTGGTATATTTCCCTGCAAACAACAACGGTATGTACTCTTGTGTAGGTTGCGGCAGATGTGTTGACAAATGTCCTTCCTCATTAAACATTGTAAAAGTAATCAAAGCATTTGCTAAGGAAGGAGGCAACAAATAATGTGCGATTGTAACTGTCATGAACATTACACCGAAGATACTTTAGTTCCGAAAATCGGCATTATTACTCACATTACCCAGCAGACTCCCGACGTTAAAACTTTCCGTGTAAACGCACCGGAAGGCGGTAAACTGTTTGAACATCTGCCTGGTCAGTGTGCAATGGTTTCCGTTCCCGGTGTTGGGGAAGCGATGTTCTCCATCACTTCATCTCCCACCAACAAAGAATATCAGGAATTCAGTATTAAAAAATGCGGTGTGTTAACCGATTATCTTCATACCATGGAAGTGGGTGAAGAGTTGACCGTAAGAGGTCCCTACGGTAACAATTTCCCCGTAGAAACCGAATTAAAAGGTAAAAACCTGCTCTTTATCGCAGGTGGTATCGGTTTAGCACCTCTTCGCTCCGTTATCAACTATGTAATTGATAACAGAGCAAACTACGGCACCGTTGATATTTTATACGGATCCAGAAGTATGGATGATTTGGTTTATTTAAACGAAATCAAAGAAGTTTGGGCAAAAGAAGAGGGAATTAATGTGCATCTCACTATCGACCGTGAACAGGAAGGCTGGGATGGTCACGTTGGTTTCGTACCTTCTTTCTTAAAAGAACTGGGCTTTGAAAACAACAAAACTGCATTGGTATGCGGACCTCCGATTATGATCAAATTTGTTTTGGCAGCATTAATCGAGATGGGCTTCTCCAAAGAACAGGTTTACACCACTTTGGAACTCCGTATGAAATGCGGTGTGGGTAAATGCGGACGTTGCAATATCGGTTCCAAATACGTTTGTAAAGACGGTCCCGTGTTCCGTTGCGATGAAATCGACGAATTACCCGCTGAGTACTAATGCAGAAAGGATATTGAAACGATGGAAAATAAAGTAAATGTATTTTTCTTTGGAAAACGCTATGAAGTTCCTGCAGACTTAACTATTATGACTGCAATGGAATATGCGGGCTATACCTTAAAAAGAGGTTGCGGCTGTCGTCACGGTTTTTGTGGCGCTTGTGCAACCATCTACCGTATCAAAGGACAGAATGAGTTAAAAACCTGTCTGGCTTGTCAGACCCAGGTGCAGGAAGGTATGTATGTTGCAAGCATTCCTTTCTTCCCCACAGATAAAAGAACCTACAGCATCAACGATATTAAACCTAATCAGCAGGTAATGATGGAATTATATCCTGAAGTTTACAGCTGTATCGGTTGTAATGCTTGTACCAAAGCTTGTACTCAGGATTTAGATGTTATGCAGTACATTGCACACGCTCAGAGAGGCGAGTTCGAAAAATGTGCTGAATTATCTTTCGACTGTGTAGGTTGCGGATGTTGCTCCGTAAGATGTCCCGCAGGTATTTCCCATCCTATGGTTGGTGTGTTGGCTCGTCGTCTGACCGGTAAATATATTGCTCCTGAAACCGAGCATTTAAAAAACCGTGTAGCAGAAATCAATCACGGAGAATATGATGCATTAATCGAACAGATTATGCAAAAACCCATCACCGAGATGAAAGAACTCTATAACACCAGAGAAATTGAGAAGTAAGGAGGAGAGAAAGAATGTTTACTGAATCTATGCGCGAATCTATTAAAAAAGTAGAAGCAACCAGAGCGGAACGTATGAAAAACGAACCCAGAAGAATGACTGCGGATGAAAAACAGGCTCTCCTTGAACAGTATCATCCCGATTACCGCAAAGAAGGTTTTGCTGAAATCAAAATCGGTCCCAACAAAGGGGAAAAAGCTCCTCTGGAACTGACCGATTTAATCCACTCCAACAGCCGTTTATTAAATGAAAACATTGATTTATCCAAAGTGGATTACGATGTTGACGTATTGGTAATCGGCGGCGGCGGTGCAGGTTCTTCTGCAGCAATTGAAGCTCACGAAGCAGGCGCTGACGTTATGATTGTTACCAAACTCCGAATTGGTGATGCCAACACTATGATGGCAGAAGGCGGTATCCAGGCGGCAGATAAAGAAAATGACTCTCCCGTTCAGCATTATTTGGATGCTTTCGGCGGCGGTCACTTTGCAGCTCGTCCCGAACTGTTAAAACGTCTGGTAATGGAAGCTCCCGATGCGATCCGTTGGTTAAACGACTTAGGCGTTATGTTTGATAAAGATGCAGACGGTAGAATGGTTACCACCCATGGTGGCGGTACCTCCCGTAAGAGAATGCACGCTTGTAAAGACTACTCCGGTGCAGAAATTATGCGTACCTTACGCGATGAAGTGATCAATCGTAAAATCCCGGTTGTTGAATTCACTTCTGCAGTGGAACTGATTAAAGATGTCAAAGGTCAGGTTGCAGGTGCTGTTCTTCTGAACATGGAAACCGGTGATTACCTGGTTGCAAAAGCAAAAACTGTTGTTATCGCAACCGGCGGTGCAGGAAGACTGCATTATCAGAATTTCCCCACCTCTAACCACTACGGTGCAACTGCAGATGGTCTGATTTTAGGTTATAGAGCAGGTGCTCCGCTGTTGTATCAGGATACCATTCAGTATCATCCCACCGGTGTTGCATATCCTTCTCAGATTTTTGGTGCATTGGTTACCGAAAAAGTTCGTTCTTTAGGCGCAATGCTGGTTAACAAAGACGGTGAAGCTTATGCTCATCCCTTAGAAACCCGTGACGTTTCCGCATCCGCAATTATCCGTGAATGTGCAAACGGCAAAGGGGTAGACACTCCCTTAGGTTCCGGTGTATGGCTGGATACTCCTATGATTGAAATCTTAGGTGGGGAAGGCACCATCGAAAAGAGAATCCCCGCAATGCTTCGTATGTACTTAAACTACGGCATTGATATGAGAAAAGAACCCATCTTAGTATATCCCACTCTCCACTACCAGAACGGTGGTTTGGAAATCGGTGGTGAAGGTTACACCAAAGCAATCCCCAACCTGTTGGTTGCAGGAGAAGCTGTTGGCGGTATCCACGGCAGAAACCGTCTGATGGGTAACTCCTTGTTAGACATTATCGTATTTGGTAGAAATGCGGGTAAAGCTGCAGCAAGAAAAGCAAAAGATGTACAACTGGGTGCTATGAACTTAGACCATGTTCAGGCTTATGCAAAAGAATTAGAAGCAGCTGGATTAAACACTGACAGTGTTTCTCCCATGTTACTGCCTCAGTACGCTCGTCACGAAAGATAAAATTCAATAAAGAAGTTGAAATTCCCCGAAGATTCCATAAAAGAATCTTCGGGGATTCAAACGGAAAGGAAGAAAAATTATGGAATTGTTTGGCGGTGTGATTCCGGTTACCGGAATTTCCTTCTTATTATTCTGTGTGTTTGCAATCTTATTTGTGGGATATGCATTAGGCAGAATTACCATCAAAGGCGTTTCTTTAGGGGATGCAGGCGTATTTATCATTGCTCTTGTTTTTGGTGCTTTGTTCTATGGTCCCTTAGAAGGTCAGATGATGCTGGGGGATGTTAATTATGCGGAACAAGCATTAACTATTATTGAAAATCTGGGCTTGATTTTATTTGTTACCTCAGTTGGTTTCATTGCAGGGCCCAAATTCTTCGGTAATATGAAGAAAAACTTTAAATCTTATGTATTATTAGGTTTAATCATCATCTTAGCAGGTGGTCTGGCAGCAGTAGGTTGCATTTACTTAGGTGAAGTTTTTGGTTACGGTGCCTCTATTAAAGATCAAGATGGATTTGTTGCTATGATTGTTGGTCTGTTATCCGGTTCCTTAACTTCTACTCCTGCATTCTCTGCAGCGAAAGCTACTGTAGCACAGGAATATACCAGTTTGGTATCCGTAGGACATGGTATTGCATACATCTTTGGCGTAATCGGCGTGGTATTATTTGTTCAGTTGGTTCCGAAGCTTTCCAAAGCCGATATGGAAGAAGAACGCGCGAAATTGGTTCAGGCATCCGGAGACGAAACCAAGAAAAAAGCTGTTGGAAAATTATTTAACTTAGACGGACACGGTTTTGCAATGTTTGCTTTGGCGGCGGTACTTGGTACCTTCCTTGGCAAGATTAAAATTCCGTTATCTGCTGCAGGTCTTGATGGTACCTGTTTCTCTCTGACCACTACCGGCGGTTGCTTACTGGCATCTTTGGTATTCGGTCACTTCGGCAGAATCGGTAAATTAAACATTATGCCCGACCAGCACACTTTAAAACTGTTCCGTGAATTAGGTCTGGTTCTGTTCTTAGTTGGTGCAGGTATCCCCGGCGGTGCAGAATTTGTTGCAACCTTTGATGTTATGTATTTTGTATATGGTATTATTATGACCATCATTCCTATGATTATTGGTTTCTTGTTTGCAAAGTACGTATTAAAATTAAGCTTATTAAACAACTTAGGTGCATTAACCGGCGGTATGACTTCTACTCCTGCTCTTGGCACCTTAATCGGTACTGCAGGTACTGAAGATGTTGCAGCAGCTTATGCAGCAACTTATCCCATCGCATTGATTGCGGTTGTGTTGGTATCTCAGTTCTTGATTCTCTTATTCTAAAAATATAAAAAAATGCAAAAAAACTTTACCAATCAGGACATTGGTAAAGTTTTTTTGTTTGACAAATTAAGATGTTATGTGTTATAATACTTAAAAATGATATGATATTCTGTTGGTTTTTAAGAAATTGCGTAAGATATATGGAGTAAATGAATATGCAAGAAAAAAAATACAATGTCTTAAATGAAGAAAAAATTCGAGAAAAGTTTCAATCTGACATCAGCGAAACTTCTCCTTTCGATGTGGGAATTCCGCTGATTGATATTTCAGATAAGACGATAGAAGAAGTTTATTATTATCGTTGGCACAGTTATTGCAGTCATATTAAAAATACTCCTTTAGGATATATTATTACTGAATTTACTCCGGAAGTTTTCTGGGGCGGTATTTACGGAAGTATTGCCTGTCCTATTGGGCATCATATGTATGAAGGCAGATGGTTACACGACAAAAAATATCTGGATGACTATGCTCGTTTCTGGTTTAAAGAAGGAGCAGACCCGATGACCTATAGTGGTTGGTTATCTGATTCTGTGTATGCCATTTGTAAGGTAACAGGTGATTTTTCTTTAGCAGAATCTCTTTATGAAAATCTGAAAGATAATTACAAAAAATGGGCAGACAGACATGCTTTTCGTGAAAGCGATAACTTGCTGTATCAGGTAGATGATTTTGACGGAATGGAATATTCTGCCAGTGGAAACGGTTGCCGTCCCACCATCAATTCCTATCACTACGGAGATGCAGTTGCATTAGCTAAAATCGCAGACAGACTCGGCAAAACTGAAGAAAAAGAATTTTATGAAAAAGAAGCAGAGCTTCAGAAACAGAGAATGGACAATCTGCTTTGGGACAATGAAGCATCCTTCTATAAAAATCGTAAAAACGGCTATTGGCTCTGTGATATTCGTGAAATTGCAGGATATTTGCCCTGGTATTTCAATATGCCCGATGAAGATAAAAATAGTGCCTGGAAATTCTTGAATGACGAAAACTATTTTTATGCGCCTTATGGTCCCACCACAGTGGAACAAAATTCTCCCGAATTTATGAGACCTTATCCTCATGTGTGCTTATGGAACGGACCGTCTTGGCCCTTTGCAACTTGCCAGACTTTAACAGCACTTGGTAATTTTTTAAGTAATTACAATCAGGATGTTATGACAAAATCCGATTATTTTAATTGGTTGAAGCTGTATGCCAATTCGCAGTACGATATTTTGGAAAATGGGGATAAAGTTCCCTACATTGATGAAAATTTAGACCCGTTTACCGGCGAATGGCTCACCAGAAAAAATATTAAAAATATGGGATGGGATGAATTTGCCCAGACCAGAGGCAGACATTACAATCATTCCAGCTTCTGCGATTTGGTGTTAAATGGTCTTGCTGGTATCAGAGCGAGAGACGACGAAAAATTTGAAGTGAATCCCTTGTTCTCAGAAACAGATTTAGATTATTTCTGTGCAGATGGTATTTTATATCACAACCATTACCTGACTGTTTTATGGGATAAAACAGGGGAGCAGTATCAAAAAGGTGCAGGATTCAAAGTTTATGTTGACGGTGCACTGAAATTTGAAAGTCAGAAAATCGAAAAGATCATTCTTTAAAG
>JAZOQZ010000120.1:0-5227 GCA_045656345.1 Clostridia bacterium | reverse complement strand
GGTGGAATGGTTTCTTGCAGTTGCAAGACGTTTTGCCTTGTCAACTTCCATCAAAACAGTTGCACCTTTTTCCAAAGCACCCGCTTCCACGGTTACCATATGACCAAACTTACCGTCAGTATATTTTACAGTATCAGTAACAACAGCTTTAATGCCGTTTGCAGACAGAATACCAGTATCCCCTGCCTGACCGCCGCTTTCCCCATAGAACACGGTGGTGTTGGTCAGAACGGTACCGGATTCCCCCGCACCTAAAGCATCTACCAATTGACCGTCTTTTAAGATAGCGGTTACATTCGCCTCACAAGTTAAGTTGTCATAACCGATAAATTCACAGAACGGAAGGTCTTTAATCAGTTTTGCAACTTCATTTTCCCAACCTAAAGTGGAAGTATCACCACGGGCACTTCTTGCCTTTTCTCTCTGCTCATTCATGCAAGCCTGATACTTGTCTTCATCTAAAGTGAAGCCGTTTTCTTCCACCACTTCTTTGGTTAAATCCAGGGGGAAGCCGTAAGTATCATAGAGCTTGAATGCAACCTCACCGTCAAACACGGTTTCGTTTTTCGCCTTCATATCATTGATGAAATCGCTGAGCATTAAGAGACCTGCATCAATGGTTTTATAGAATTTTTCTTCTTCAGTAGAGATAATTTTCTTGATGTAATCCTGTTTTTCAGCCAGTTCCGGATAAGCATCTTTAGACTGGGAAATTACCACGTCGGCAAGTTCTGTTAAGAACATTTTATCAATGCCTAACAGTTTTCCGTGACGAGCCGCACGACGGAGCAATCTTCTTAACACATATCCTCTGCCTTCGTTGGAAGGAATAACGCCGTCGGATACCAAGAACACGGTGGAACGGATATGGTCAGTTACCACACGGATGGAAACATCGGTTTCGTGAGTCGCTCCATAAGTTTTGCCGGACATCTGACAAACAGTGTCCAACACTCTTTTTACGGTGTCAACTTCAAATAAAGAACCTACGCCCTGCATAATGGCGGCAATACGTTCCAGACCCATACCGGTGTCAATATTGGGGTTTGCCAGACGGTTATAGTTGCCGTCTTTATCTTTATCAAACTGAGTGAATACCAGGTTCCAGAATTCTACGAAACGGTCACAGTCACAACCAACTGCACAGTCAGGGCTGCCGCAGCCGTTTTCTTCGCCACGGTCGAAGTAAATTTCGGAGCAAGGACCGCAGGGACCGGTACCGATTTCCCAGAAGTTATCTTCTTTGCCTAAACGAACCATACGGTCGGGAGATACACCAACCTTTTTGGTCCAGATATCATAAGCTTCGTCATCTTCATAGTAAACACTTACCCACAGTCTATCCACGGGTAATTTCATACGTTCGGTAATAAATTCCCAAGCCCAACCGGTTACTTCGTTTTTGAAATAGTCACCAAAAGAGAAGTTCCCCAGCATTTCAAAGAAGGTACCGTGACGTGCAGTTTTACCAACACGTTCAATATCAGGAGTTCTGATACATTTCTGGCAGGTGGTTACACGTTTGGACGGAGGAGTTTCTTCTCCGGTAAAGTATTTTTTTAAGGGTGCCATCCCTGCATTGATTAAGAGCAGAGAATTATCATTAATCGGCACCAAAGGAAAAGACTGCATTCTTAAATGCGCTTTTTCCTGGAAGAATGATAAAAATTCTTCACGGATTTGGTTAAGACCCATTTTTTCCATAATCTTTTATATATCCTTTCTTTTAAATACAAATGTGTTACTGCTCTACCCCGAATTTTTGTTGGACGGCTTCCCGTCGTTTGCAAAGAACAACAGTTCCACCAATCGCAACATGACAGAGCACAATATCAAACAGTATATTATACAGGAACAATTCAGCACCAATACCTGCTTCCCCGCTGATAAACACAGGGGTAACAAAAGTTGCCAAGGCTGTGATACAAAGCAGAATCACAAACAGATGATACGCTTTTTTTCCATGTTCAGACTGTTTTTTCAGTTGCAACAGAGAAAATAATATCACTGCGCCAAAGAATGCCAATACCAACCAGAAATCAGGTTGGATGAAATGACGTTTCAAAACACTGTACCCTTCAAAACCGTGTTTCAAACCTTGGGTTTCGGGATAATTGGAATTGTATTGCTGGCGGATTTCATATCCATTATCAGCACTGCGTTCCAATTTGCTCCATAGCACATCAGGATGCGTGAAATAATATGACGCAACCGCTCCGCCGGATACCTGATATCTGGCATCGTCTATCACAGACTCCTCCACCTCATAAACACTTTTCCCCACATAGGAAGCTGCCTCCTGCGGCAAACCAAGTGTTTCTAAAGCGGACGGATCTTTGTTATCTTTTAACACACCGTAATACACAGAATGAAAACGGTTCTGCTGTTCTTTTTGGTAATATACTCCGTTGCCAAAGCATACCACACAACCAACTGATACCGCTACGGTCAGAATCACTGTTATCATACGGTACCAAAGTTCTTTTTTTATCATCAGCACAGGCAACTGGCAAACCGCCAGAAAAATACCTATCCAGAAATATCCTGTTTTGATACCGCCAACGAAAAATGCCAGCGCTAAATATAAAACAGATCGAACAATTCCCGGTTTTAAAAACAACTGAGAAAGCAATATGCATATCATCGCCAGAATGAAGCAGTAAAACGCTCCCTCAGGATTAAACGAATTCAAATGCAGAAGATAGGAAAAATCGCAAAAAATAAAAGTTGCAACTCCACCAATCAGTATTTTATGCCACAGTTTTTCGGTTTTCATTTTGGCCAGTAACCAAAAAAACGCAGTTATGGTAATCAAAAAGTATATCGTGGCGAGAATTCTCACATCAAAAGCAGTTACCAGGGAAGACAATGGTCTTAAAATCCAGTTCATTGTGCCTGTATAACTGTTTTCAAAAGGAATCGAAGTAAAATAAGTCTGACAGCCGTTACTGCTGTTCAACCAAAAACCGCCGGATGCAATCTGATAATAATCAGCTCCCCCCATTCCTGCAACGGGTCCAAGCCAATTACACCAGGCAAACAGCAGCGTCATCATTCCAAGAAATCCTAACACAATTTTCCTGGAAGTCCATCCTTCTTTCAAATTATGACACCTCCGGTGTTATCTATCGATATTGCTGAAAAGCTGAAAAATTCAACACAAAAAAATGGACGACAAAATACCCGATGGATATTTTGCCGAGCATTCTTTTTCTATTATTTTAATTTGGTGCCGCAAGAGAGACAGAAATTAGCCCCGTTGGGATTGGTTTTCTTACAATTGGGACAAACTTCCACATTTTTAATCTTGTTGATTTCTGCTTTTAATACGTCGATTTCTTCATATTTCTGATCGATATCTTCTAAAAGCAATACAATGTCTTCGGAGAATTCTACCCCATTTTCGTGATCACGGTAAGTCAGCATTCCGATATTTTTAAAGATTTTGTCAATTTTATTTTCTTTTTCGTTGATTGCAAAAGACATTCTGGTAATCTCATAAAGATCGGTGGATTTATCCTTTGCCAATTTTGCAGTTTTGGTTGCAGTATGTTTCAATTTGTCAAACCATGCCATAATAATATACCTCCATAATATATAATGTAATAAAATAAACTTAATTGATTGTATGCCGCTCCCGGCAGTGTTAAGAACTTCTAAACTTCTGTGAACCGACGAACCAGTTCATACATACTGACCCCTGCAGCAACGGCAACATTTAACGATTCGATTTCTTTTGCCATCGGAATGATATATGTTGTATCCGATAAAACCAGGAGCTCCGGAACGATTCCGTTTGCTTCAGACCCGAATAACAACGCCGTTTTTTCGGAGAAATCTGTTTCATAAAGGGAAACTGCATCTTCTGTTAATGCAGCAGCATACACACGATAGCCTTGTTGCTTTAATATCGCAATATCATCTTCCAAGGATTTTTTACGAATCAGATTCAATGAAAACACTGCTGACATCGCAGAACGAATCACTTTGGGGGAATACACATCCGCACATTTTTCATCTAAAATAATGTCTGTAAATCCCGCCGCCAAAGCAGTGCGAAGAATGGTTCCCATATTGCCGGGATCGGAAACACCGTTTAATAAGAGTATTCTTCCGGATGAGATTTTTTCCTCTTTCGGAATAGAAAACACTGCGGCAATTCCCTGGGGAGTGTCTGTGTCAGACAGCTCCTGCATCACCTCTTTTGTTACCAGATAAGTATTTTCACAGGGAGGAATCGGTTCAACAAACCCCTCCTGCACAAACAACATCTCAGCAACAGCTTTTTGCATACTGTCACAAACGTTGCGATAACCTTCCGCTAAAAAGATGCCCATCTGAGAACGGTATTTTTTTTGCTTGAGTTTTTTTATCTCATTTACCGTTTTGTTTTTCACACTGGTGATTTCTTTCATATTAAAAAATCTCCATCTTAAATTCGCTTCGCACTGATAACACTCTTAACATTGTTAAGGCGTACCAAAATTTTATTCAACTGTTCCTGACCTGTAACATCGATATTGATCTGAATTAAACCTGAACCGTCTTTTAACACTTTTGCGGTTAAGGCATTGACAGGAACTTTCATATCATTTAACGCCAATGTCAAATCAACCAGCAAGCCGGAACGGTCTGCGGAAGTAACCGCCAGATCTACGCTGTGAGTATGTCCGTCTTCCGCTTCCCAGGTGGCTTCCACCAGACGGTTTCTGTCACCGTCGGAACGCTCGATATCACGCAGAGCCACACAGTCAGCACGGTGAATGGTAACACCTCTGCCACGGGTAATATATCCCACAACTTTATCCCCGGGAACAGGTGAACAGCATTTTGCGGTGCGGACAAGACAACCCTCCTGCCCTTTTACCACAATTCCTTGTTTTACATGTTTATCCTGCTTATCTTTGGCAGTATTCTGAATTTCTGCCAACACGGATTCATCGCTCTGGGGACGGGTTCGTTCCAGATAATCTTCAATTCGAAGACCGATTTTCTGAGCGGTGATACCGCCGTAACCAACAATGGCATAAAAGTCTTCCACTCTTGCCACGCTGTATTTTTTTGAAATGTAGCCGAAGAGTTCTTCGTTTTCCACCAGGTCTTTTAAGGTCATATCGAATTTCTTGACTTCTTTTTCAAGCAATTCTTTGCCCTTTTGGATATTTTCTTCCCTCTTTTCCTTTTTGAACCACTGATTGATTTTGCTCCGTGCCTGACTGGTGCGGGC
>JAZOQZ010000119.1:0-4838 GCA_045656345.1 Clostridia bacterium | reverse complement strand
CTTGAGTCACAAAGAAATGTCCTCCAGAGTTTTCAATAAACTAAACAAGTATTTTCGTCCTGAATTTTTAAACCGCATAGATGAGATGATTGTGTTTCAAAAACTTTCTATTTCTGATCTTGTGAATATTGTTGAAATTTTGTTGCAAAAACTAAAAAATCGACTGGAAAGACAAGGATATTCGGTCACATTTTCTGAGGAGGTGATTTCTCATCTTGCGAAAGTGGGAGAGAACTCTAAATACGGTGCGAGACCGTTAAAGCGAGCCGTTCAAAAACAGGTGGAGGATGTTTTTGCTGAAGCAATTTTAAGAGGAGAAATCGATAAAAAGATTCCCATAAAAATTATTTTAAAAAATGATAAAATCTGCTTGGAAAAAAATTGACAAAACGATAAAAATGTTGTATGATATAAGATAGAAAAAATATAATCGGTAAAGTATGTTCTTTTGCTGATTTTTTGAGGGATTTATCATGATAATCAGAACAGTTATTACAGGAAATATTGAAGAAAATTGTCATCTTATCTGGAACGAAAATAAACATTGTTTGGTGATTGATCCCGGAGATGATTGCAGCCGCATTTTAAAAGTGATTGAACAGCATCATCTTTTCGTGGAAAAAATCATTTTAACCCACGGTCACTATGATCATGTGGGAGCGGTAAATGAATTAAAAAAAGCAACGGGAGCAATTGTTATTGCCCACGAAGAAGAAAAAGAACTGATTTTAAATCCCGATTTGTCTCTTGCCCGATATATCAGTCCGGACTTTTCCGTTCCTCAGGTGGACTCTTATGTAAAAGACGGGGATGTGATTTCGGCGGGGGATCTTTCTTTTACTGTGATGCATACTCCCGGTCATACTCAAGGTGGAATGTGTCTGTATGGTCACGGCGTTTTGTTTTCGGGCGATACCATCTTTTACGGAACTCTCGGCAGATGGGATTTTCCCACAGGAAACTTATCCAAATTGGTTCATTCCATCACCAAACGGATTTTTATTCTACCTGATGACACCGTCATCTATTCAGGGCACGGTCCTGCTACCAATGTAGGAGCAGAAAAGAAACAAAATGAGGTTCTAAGATGGTCATCAATCTAAAAAACGAAATAGAATCTTATCACTATGGAATTTACCATCTTCTAAAAATGATTTTCCCATTTGATGAGGTTGTTTGTAATTGTGAAAATGCGGATTTGGACATTTCCTATCAGGTTAATGATTCTTTTGTGTCAGTTACCTGCGGGGATAAAATTCATCAGGAACCGATTATCAGAGACGATATTTTGCTCACATTAAAACGTGCCATCTATCGAGTGACCGATGCTAACTTGCCTTTTGGTATTTTAACAGGGGTTCGGCCATCCCAAACGGCACTGAAATTTTCGGAAAATATCACAGACGGTTTATCCTCTGTGTATCTGGTTTCTCCTGAGAAAGCAAGAGTTATGGCGCAATGTGCCAATCAGGTAATTGCAACAAAAGAAACTTTATCCAAAAAAGAAATTTCTTTATATATCCATATTCCGTTTTGTCCCACAAGATGCGGATACTGTTCTTTCACGTTGGAATATTTAAAACCTTATTCCTTGCTGATTGACGATTATTTTGTTGCACTTCTTACAGAGGTTCGTGCTGTGATGGAAACCCTTTCGGAATGTGGTCTTACCTTAAACAGTGTGTATATCGGAGGCGGAACGCCTACCGTATTAACTGAAAAACAGCTGGCGCAGTTAATTGCAACGGTATTATTTTATCAGACTCCCCGGGAATTTTCAGTGGAAGCAGGCAGAGCCGACACCATTACTTATGAAAAACTGGCGGTGTTATCTGATATGGGGGTTCAGCGTATCAGTATTAACCCTCAGACACTCAATCAATCCACCTTAGACAGGATTGGCAGACGCCATAGTGTTGAAGAATTTTTAAAAGCCTATGAAATGAGCAAAAAGTTTTCTTTTGATACCGTCAATACCGATTTAATTGCCGGGTTGCCCGGAGAAACTTTTTTAGATTTTAAAAATTCCTTAGACGGTATATTAAAGCTTTCTCCCGAGCATATTACTGTGCATACCCTATGTAAAAAACGAACCTCCGACCTTCGGATGCAATCCGATCAGGAGCAGTACCGGGAAGCTGAGCAAATGTTACGTTATTCCTATGAAGTGTTGGAGCCTGTTTACGAACCTTACTATATTTACCGTCAGAAAAATGCGGTAGCAGGTTTGGAAAATATTGGTTTTATGAGAAATGGCAAGGTATGTAATTATAATATTTTTATGATGGAAGAAATTTCTTCCGTGGTGGCAGTTGGTGCAGGAGGAACTTCCAAGCTGACTGATTTTACTACCAAAAAACCGTTCTCTAAACTTCGCACTGATAAGCAACCGGAACGGTATATGAGAGATTTAGACGAAATTATCAAACAGAAGCAAACTTTTATAAGAGAGGGAAGCACTCTCTTATAGAAAAGGAGAAAATGCAATGAATATCTGGCATGATATGAGTGATGAAAGAATCACTCCCGAAAAATTTTCCGCTGTCATCGAAATTGAAAAAGGCGGAAAAAATAAATATGAATTGGATAAACAAACCGGTCTTTTAAAATTAGACCGTGTGTTATACACATCCACTCATTACCCTGCAAATTATGGTTTTATTCCGAGAACTTATGCCCAGGATGGGGACCCGTTGGATGTTTTAGTGCTTTGCACCGAAGGTATTATGCCTATGACAGTGGTGGAATGTTATCCCATCGGTGTTATCAAAATGATTGATGACGGAGCAGTGGATGAAAAAATCATTGCTGTTTGTGAAAATGACCCTTACCATAATTCTTTCCGTGACGTATCGGAATTACCCAATCATTTATTTCACGAAATCAAGCATTTTTACGAAGTGTATAAAATGCTGGAATATAAAGAAACCATTGTTAATATGGTGGAAGGTGCCGAAGTGGCAAAAAAAGTAATTGCCGATTGCATCGAAAACTACAAAAAAGAATTTTTAGGACAGTAAAATGGAGGACAGTATGAAAAATTTGTTGGTAGCACAATCGGGAGGCCCCACCGCAGCAATTAACGCAAGTTTGGCAGGCGTTATCAGCGGTGCTTTAAAAGAAACAGGCATTGATAAGATTTACGGAGCCGTTTACGGAATTGAAGGTGTGTTAAATGATAATTTGATGGAATTAAACGCACTGGATTTAAACATTTTAAAGCAGACTCCTGCAGCATACTTAGGATCTTGTCGAAAAAAACTTCCGAAAGTTTCTGATAATCCAGAAATGTATCAGCAGATTTTCTCTTATTTTTCGAAAAAAAATATCGGTTATTTTCTCTATATCGGCGGGAATGACTCGATGGATACCGTTTGCAAATTATCTGATTACGCGAAAGAACACAATGTTGATGTAAAAATTATCGGTGTGCCAAAAACCATCGATAATGACCTTGCGATTACGGATCATACTCCCGGTTTTGGCTCTGCTGCAAAATATGTGGCAACCACCGTGGCAGAAATTACCGAAGACAGTATGGTGTATGATTTAAAATCTGTCACCATTGTGGAAATTATGGGACGGCACGCCGGTTGGTTGACCGGTGCAGCTGCATTGGCAAGAAACGAAAACAGAAGTGCACCACATTTAATTTATTTACCTGAAGTTGCATTTTCCAAAGAACAGTTTGTAAAAGATATTCAAAGTCTATTTGAGAAAGGAATTCATCAGGTTATCGTGGCGGTATCTGAAGGGATTCACGATGAAAATGGCACCTTGATTTGTGAAGGCGCAACCAGCGCAACCGATTCCTTTGGTCACGCTATGTTAAGCGGTGCAGGAAAAGCGCTGGAAAACTTGGTAAAAGCAGAACTAGGTTGCAAAGCAAGAAGCGTGGAATTAAATGTGTGTCAGCGTTGTGCGGCGCATTTATTATCCGAAACTGATATCTTGGAAGCTTTTGCAATCGGGGAAGCAGGTGTGGCACAAGCAGTGGCAGGACATAGCGGAGAAATGATGGTATTCCTCCGAACTTCCGATGCTCCTTATCAGATGAAAATTGAATCTGCCGACATTCATAAAAGTGCCAACGTGGAAAAATGCGTTCCCACCGACTGGATTGTAAACGGTAATGATGTAACTGATGATTTAATTACTTACTTAAAACCTTTAATTGCAGGAGAGGTTGCTGTTCGTTTTGACGAAAACGGACTTCCCAAACATTTACACAGATAGGATTTTAGAAAATGTATCAGGATTTTTCATATTACTACGACCGTTTTGCCTATGATATTGATTACGGCAAATTTTATCGGTATTACAAAAAAATATTTGAAAAATTTTCCATAAACCCCAAACTGATATTAGATATTTGTTGCGGCACGGGAACCTTAACCCGACTGATGGCACAAGATTATGAAATGATCGGTGTGGATTATTCGTGGGAAATGCTGGATGTTGCCAGAGAGAAGGATCCTGATAACACCATTTTATATCTCAACCAGTCTATGACTGATTTTGAACTGTATGGCACGGTGGATGCCTGCTATTCTTCGTTAGACAGTGTGAATTATTTGCTCACAAAAGAAGAGTTAGCAAAGCATTTTCAATTGATTCATAATTACTTAAACCCTGATGGGTTATACATATTTGATATATCCACCATTTATAAATTCCGCCATATTTTAGCAGACCAGACTTTTACTGATGAAACCGAGACCGAGTTTTTCGTGTGGCAAAATCAGTATGAAGACCGTCTTTTAACCATGGATTTAGATATTTTCTATCAGCAAGAAGACGGTTCTTACGGACGCGTATCTGAAACCCATTATGAAAGA
>JAZOQZ010000118.1:0-4983 GCA_045656345.1 Clostridia bacterium | reverse complement strand
ATGATTAAATATATCATTCATAACACCGCAAGAAAATACGGACTTTCCGCTACCTTTATGCCGAAACCTATTATGGGAGAAGCGGGTAATGGTATGCACGTGCATATGTTGCTTTTAAAAGACGGTCAGCCTGTGTTCTCCGATGATAACGGTTATTCCAACTTAAGCAAGGAAGCACATTGGTTTATGGGAGGTTTGTTAAAACATATTGCATCTTTATGTGCAATTACCAATCCCAGCACCAATTCTTTCAAACGTTTGGTACCTGGTTTCGAAGCACCTGTTACCGTGGGGTATGCAACATCCAACCGCAGTGCGGTGATCCGTATTCCTGCTTATGCAAAAGAACCCACACTTCGTCGTTTTGAGCTTCGTAACCCTGATGCAACCTGTAACCCCTATTTCTGCTATGCGGCAATTTTAATGGCAGGGATTGACGGTATCAAGAATCAGATTGATCCTCACGAAAACGGTTGGGGTCCCTATGATATGAACTTGTTCCATTTGCCTGAAGAAGAAAAAGCGAAGTTGAAACATCTGCCCACTTCTTTGGATCAGGCGTTGGACGCTTTAGAACAGGATTATGACTATCTCACTGCAGGTGGTGTGTTCCCGGAAGAACTTATCAAAAACTTTATCAAATCCAAACGTGCAGAGGTTAGCGAATTATCCAAGATTCCGCATCCTGCAGAGTTTGAAAAATACTATAATTTATAAAAAGATTTCGGAGATGTAAAACCTGATTTTTACATCTCCTTTTTTATTGACAGAACGGAATTTTTTTATTATAATATAAAGGATTAAATCGAAAGGATAAAAAAGTCCAATGAAGCGTTTGGTTTTTGGAATATTGGCACACGTTGACTCGGGAAAAACAACTCTTTCCGAGAGTCTTTTGTATTACTCAGGTGCCATTCGCACCTTAGGTCGTGTAGATCATAAAAACGCTTTTTTGGATACCCATTCCATGGAGCGTGACCGTGGTATCACCATCTTTTCCAAACAAGCTGTTTTGGAATTTGCCGACACAACAATTACTCTTTTGGATACGCCGGGTCATATTGACTTTTCCACCGAAACCGAGCGCACTCTTTCTGTGTTGGACTATGCGGTTCTGGTGGTAAGCGGAACGGATGGGGTGCAGGCGCATACCGAAACCTTGTGGAAACTGTTGGAGCGATACGGTGTGCCCACTTTTGTGTTTGTAAACAAAATGGATTTAGACGGAGCAGAGAAGGAAAAACTGTCCCGAAATTTAAAAGAACGGCTCCATCCTGCTTTGATTGATTATAGTAAGGATTTGGAGTTGGAAAGTCTTTCCTGCTCGGATGAAGCACTGTTGGAAGAATATCTGGAAACTAACAGTATTTCTGATAACAGTTTGAAAAATGCCATCAAAAAACGGAAATGGTTTCCTGTGTTTTACGGTTCTGCCCTGAAAATGGAAGGTATTGATGAATTTGTAACAGGTCTTCTCAGCTTATCAGAGGAATCTGACTTTTCTAACAAATTCGGTGCAAAAGTATATAAAATATCTGAAGATGAGCAGGGAAACCGTTTAACGCATATGAAAATTACCGGCGGAAGTCTGAAAGTAAAATCTGTTTTGCAGACCAAGGACGAAAACGGAGAAGCGGTTGATGAAAAAGTGAATCAAATCCGTATCTATTCCGGACAAAAATATCAGACAGCCGACGAGGTATTCCCGGGAACTGTTTGTGCTGTGACAGGCTTGGAACATTCCTGCGTGGGAGACGGACTGGGAGATGAGGTAAAAAGTATTCCCATGTGGACGGAACCGGTGTTGAGTTACCGTGTGGATTTACCTCAAGGGTGCGATGTTGCGTCTGCTCTGGCAAAGTTAAGATTATTGGAGCAGGAAGATCCCCAGCTTCATATTTATTGGAATCAACGATTGAAAGAGATTCAGATTCAGCTGATGGGTGAGGTTCAACTTGAGGTTTTAAAAGCGGTGATTGCTGAACGGTTCGGCATAGATGTGTCCTTTGGGCAGGGAAGTATCACCTATAAAGAAACGATTGTATCCACTGTGGAAGGGGTGGGGCATTATGAACCCTTGCGCCATTATGCGGAGGTGCATTTGTTGCTGGAACCGATGCCTCGGGGAAGTGGTCTTTTGTTTGCCACCAACTGCAGCGAAGATGAACTGGACAAAAACTGGCAACGGTTGATTTTAACTCATTTATATGAAAAAACACACTTGGGTGTTCTCACAGGTTCTCCCGTTACCGATATGAAAATATCCCTGATTGCAGGACGTGCTCACAAGAAACACACCGAGGGAGGAGATTTCCGTCAGGCAACTTATCGGGCAGTTCGTCAGGGATTGATGTGTGCGGAAAGTGTTTTATTAGAGCCCTGGTACGAATTTGAATTGGAGATTCCCTCTGATTCGGTAGGACGGGCTATGACTGATATTTCCTATATGGGTGGTACCTGTCAGCAGACGGGATTTTCGGAGGAGAAAGCAATTCTTACGGGGGATGCCCCTGTTTCCAAAATGAGAGATTATCACACCGAAGTCATTCGCTATACTCACGGTGCAGGCAGATTAACTTGTCGTTTGAAAGGTTATGAGGCGTGTAAAGATGCCGAAACTGTGATTGCAGAAATTGGCTACAATCCTGAAAACGATACGGAGAATACTCCTGATTCAGTATTCTGTTCTCACGGAGCAGGATTTTATGTGAAGTGGAATCAGGTTCGTGATTATATGCATCTGGATGGATTGAAGTTCTCTGATGAGGAAGAACCGGAAGAAATTCTCACCGAAAAACGTGCCAGACGGTATCTGGAACGGGTCTATGGTGACGATGAACTCTTAGCGGTATTTGAAAAAACATACGGCCCCATTCGTCGTCGGGAATATGAGGTGCAAAATCCTGCCAGACGACCTTTGGATCCCACTCCCAAATATAAACCCGCAAAACAGGTACCGAAAGGTCCCGAGTATCTTTTGGTAGATGGCTACAACATTATTTTTGCCTGGGAGTATCTTAAGAAAATTGCATCGGAAAGTCTGGAAGTGGCAAGGGAACATTTGATTGACCGTTTGTGCAATTATCAGGGGTTCACACAGTGTGAATTAATTGTGGTATTCGATGCCTACAAAGTGAAAAACAACCCCGGTGAAGTGGAAAAAATTCATAATATTACAGTGGTGTATACAAAAGAGGCGGAAACTGCCGATATGTATATCGAAAAAGCTACGAAACAGCTTGGAAAACATCATAAAGTGCGGGTTGCTACCTCCGATAATTTAGAACAGTTAATTATCATCGGACACGGGGCACTTCGAATTTCCGCAGATGCTTTTTTGGAAGAAATGAAGATGGCAGAGGATTCTATCCGTGCCATTTTAGAAGAAACGAAAGAACGAGGGATATAAGATGGAAAATATCATTGAAAAAATCAGTATCAATGAGCATAGCAGCATCAGAGTCGAAGGAGATACCGTGTTGTATTTTGATCCGTTTCGTATCAAAGAAGAAACAAACGATGGTAATATTGTTTTTGTGACCCACGCCCACTTTGACCATTTTTCTCCTGAAGACATTAAAAAAGTTTGTCACCACCGCACTATATTTGTGATGCCAAAATCCATGGAGGAAGAAGTGGCAGAACAGGGCTTTACCGAAGAAAACACAGTTTTTATGGAAGCAGGGGATCAAACTTTGGTGGAAGGTATTCTGATACAAGCAGTTGCTTCCTATAATGTTGATAAACCGATGCATCCAAAAGAAAACGGATGGCTCGGATATGTGGTAACAGTGGATAATACCCGCATTTATGTTTCCGGTGATTGCGATGCAATGCCGGAAGAAATTTCTTGCGATATTGCCATGATTCCCATCGGCGGAACCTACACAATGAATCCTGCGGAGGCGGCACAGTGGATCAGTCAAATGCATCCCCAAGTTGTGATTCCAACTCACTACGGAACTCTTGTGGGAACTCCTCAGGATGTTACTGTTTTTGAACCGTTAGTTGACGAGTCTGTCCGGATTGTAAAAAAACTCGGTTAAATTTTATGCATATCCCTGTCATTTTCTTGATATATTGTAATACGAAAAATATCAATCGAAAATGGCGGGGATTTTTTATGTTTTTTGTGTTTCGGAAAAATGTGTTGATCGGGATACTGTTAGCAGTTCTCGTCAGCGGAATTCTGGTGCTTTGTGTGATGCCAAAGGAAATCAGCACTGCAAATCTTCATCCAAAAGTGATCGTGGTGGATGCAGGACACGGTGGAATGGACGGCGGAGGCGTAGGAATTGGCGGTACGCCCGAAAAAGATCTGAACCTGAAAATTGCTAAAAAACTGGAGAAAACACTCACAGAAAAAGGTTATCAGGTGATTATGACACGAACCGAAGATGTTTCCTTGCACGACGATGGAAAAACAACGGTAAGAAGCCAGAAGAATTCTGACCTGAAAAATCGTGCCAACATAGCGAATCAGGCAAGAGCAGGACTCTTTGTCAGTATTCATATGAATAAGTATGAATCTGCTGAAGTGAAGGGAGCGCAGGTGTTCTTCCGGAAAAATGACCCAACAGGAGCACAGTATGCCAGAAACATTATGTCGGAACTGAAAAAAATAGACTCTGATAATCATCGTGTAGAAAAAGAACTTCCCAATAAAAATCTCACTTTTTCAAAACTGGAAATTCCGGGCGTTTTGGTGGAATGCGGTTTTCTTTCCAATGAGGAGGAGTTAAAAAAACTTCAGGATGAAGCCTATCAGCAACAAATTGTGGATGCGATTGTTTTGGGGATCATAAATATTCCGTAAATTTTATTAAAATTTTCAATATTATTTGACAAATTTTTCAATTTGTGGTATAATCCGTGATTGTGTGTATATTACATAGCGGAGGATATCTTATGAGCGAACAAATTGAAGAAAAGGAAATTACTCCCGGAGAAATTCGGAAGGAAAATAAAATGGGCACAATGCCC
>JAZOQZ010000117.1:0-11248 GCA_045656345.1 Clostridia bacterium | reverse complement strand
CTAAAACGGGCAAAACAGAGCGAAATGAATCTTCCCAATATGATTTTTTATGGCCCCTCCGGAACAGGCAAAACCACGGTTGCCAATCTGATTGCGAAAAATATCAATAAAAAACTGTATAAATTAAATGCCACCAACGCCTCCGTTTCCGACATTAAGTCCATTATCGCAGACTTAGACGGTTTTGAAGCCCAAAACGGCGTGGTGTTGTATTTAGGCGAAATTCAGAATTTCAATAAGAAGCAACAACAATCCTTATTGGAATATGTGGAAAAGGGAGACATCACCTTAATTGCCTCCACCACTGAGAATCCCTATTTTTATATCTACAATGCCCTCTTATCCCGATGCACTGTGTTTGAGTTTCAGGAGTTATCCGAAGAAGATATCAAAGATGCGGTAAAACGGGCGATTTCCCTGCTGCAAGAGGATATGGCGATTACTTTCTCGGAGGAAGCCATCTCCCATATTGCAACCACCTCAGGAGGCGATTGCAGAAAAGCATTAAACACTGTGGAAATGTGTTCCATGATTGCCAAACTGGATAAAGACGGCACCACCACAGTGACTTTAGAAGATGTGGAACGCGCCACCTCCAAAAAAGCATTCCGTTACGATAAAGACGGCGACAGTCACTACGATGTGCTTTCTGCCTTGCAGAAATCCATCCGCGGAAGCGACCCTGATGCAGCACTGCACTACTTAGCACGCCTGATTGCAGGAGGTGATTTGATTTCCATCTGCAGAAGAATTCAGGTCATGGCATCAGAAGACATCGGTCTTGCCTACCCTCAGGCGGTTTCTATCGTGAAATCCTGCGTGGATGCGGCATTTCAGTTGGGATTCCCCGAAGCAAGAATCCCCCTGGCACAAGCGGTAATTCTATTGGCAACAGCACCCAAATCCAATTCCGTAATCACAAGCATTGATGCGGCGCTATCCGATGTGGAACATTCTCACACAGGCGATATCCCCGCTCATCTGAAAGACGGTCACTACGGCGGTGCACAAAAATTGGGACGTGCCCAAGGATATCAGTATCCCCACAATTTCCCCAATCATTATGTGCCCCAGCAGTATTTGCCCGACGAAATTCTGGAAAAAAGCTATTATTTCCCCTGCGATAATAAATTCGAAAACGAAATTGTAAATTACGCAAAAAAAATAGACGCTCTTTGGACTAAGAAAAAAAGATAAAAATAAAAACGGTATCAAAAGATACCGTTTTTTTGTTTTTATTTACAATCGTCTAAATTTTTCCCTGAAGAAATGGAAACGGTCAAGGGAACTGCCAGGCTGACTGCATTTTCCATACAGTCTCGGAGCAATTTTTTCACTTCCTCTTCTTCTTCCTTCACGCAGTCGATAACCAATTCGTCGTGAATCTGCAGAGAGAGCTTACTCTTGTAGGGTTTTAACGCCTCTGCCACACGAAGCATCGCCAATTTAATAATATCCGCGGCAGTGCCCTGAATGGGGCTGTTTAACGCCGCACGTTTGCCTGCTTCTCTCATCATATGGTTACTTCCATTGAGCTCAGGGAAATATCGGATGCGGTGATACAAAGTTTTGGTGTATCCATCACGGGTGGCATCTTCAATCACCTTTGCCATATAGGTTTCCACTTTGGGATACTGCCCCAGATAACGCTTGATATATTCCTGGGCTTCATAACGGCTGATGCCAAGATCTTTTGCCAGAGAGAAGGCACCTTTTCCGTAAATCAAACCGAAATTGACCGCTTTTGCGGCACGGCGGTGTTCAGATGTGACTTCCTCTGTGGCAAAGATACGTTTTGCGGTGGAGGTGTGAACATCTTCTCCGTCCATAAATGCGGCAATTAAGTTTTCGTCTTCTGAAATATGTGCCAACACACGAAGCTCAATCTGAGAATAGTCGGCAGAAATGAATAAGTCATTTTTCGGCAGAATCACCTGACGAATTTTCCTGCCTTCTTCGGTGCGGATGGGAATATTCTGCAGGTTCGGTTCGGTGGAAGAAAGTCTTCCTGTCTGGGTTAGTGTCTGCTGATAGGTGGTGCGAAGAATTCCCTTTTCATCCATAGCAGAGCGGAAACCTTCCACATAGGTGGAATTTAATTTAGTCACCTGACGGTATTCTTTCACCAGCTCAATAATGGGATGCATTCCGCTTAATTTTTCCAGCACTTCTGCATTGGTGGAATAGCCTGACTTGGTTTTCTTCACTGCAGGAAGCTCCAGCTTTTCAAACAGTATGGTACCAAGTTGTTTGGGAGAAAGAATATTAAAAGATTCTCCTGCCTGCTCATAGATTTTTTGTGCCAACTCTTCGGTTTTCTGAGATAAAAAGGCAGAAAGCTCGCTAAGATGAGCTTCGTCAATCTTGACCCCTTGGGATTCCATACCGTATAGCACGCTAATCAGATGATGCTCCATATCGTCGATATAAAACAAGTCTTTTACCATCACTTCTTCTGACAGTTTTTTAGAAAGAGTGGGCAGATATTTTGCGAATGAAGGAGTATTCTCTGCGAAAACATCTGTGAACTGACGGTAAATTTTAGCGAAATCTCCATCATTGAAACGAGGGTCGCACACATAGGCACTCAAAAGCACATCAGAGTACGGCTCCGAGATCAAAAGTCCGCTATGAAGCTGTGCTTTTACCCCTGCCGTCACTTTTGTGATATGGGTATTTTTTAATAATTCCAAAAAACGGCTGTCTTCTTTGGCAATCCGATAAACATTCTCGTTCTCACTTACCAAAAAACCGTCTTCATCTAAAAGGTAATATACGGTGTCAGTCGGCAGGTTTTCAAAAAACTTATCTGCATCCAGCAACAAAATTTCTTCCTGAGGCTTTGCACGTTCTTCACCGATTAAACGGTTTTTAAAACTCAGGAAGTTAAGCTTTGTGAGCATTTTATCAAGCTCAGGAATGTTATAGGGTTGCACACCATAATGGTCCAGTTCGGTATCAATAGGAACCTCACGGAAAATTCTGCCCAAATCACGGGATAAGAAGGCATTCTCTTTATCCGCAAGCAGTTTTTTTCGAAGGCTTTCTTTTACCAAGTCAATATTTTCATAGATACCTTCCAGGGTTTTAAATTCCGAAATAAGCTTTAAACCGCCCACTTCGCCAATCCCTGCAACACCCGGAATATTATCCGATTTGTCCCCCATAATCGCTTTTAATTCAATTAAGTCCTTAGGGGCTAATCCTTCGTATTTTTCCGCAACGGCGGCAATATCCATTCTTGTGGTTTCGGTTTTTCCCATTCGGGTGATGATGAGCTTCACATTCACATACTCATCCACCAGCTGCAAATCGTCCTTATCCCCTGTTAAAATAAGGCACTCGGTCTTATGTTCTGAGCAAATGCGGGAAAGGGTTCCGATAATGTCGTCTGCTTCGTAGTTTTCTTTTTCCAAAACAGCAATATTCATAGCAGACAGAAGCTCTTTTAAGGGAGCAAACTGTTCTTTTAATTCAGGCGGTGTTTCTTTTCTTGTCCCCTTATAATCGTCATACATGGAGGTTCGAAATGTCACGCGGGACACGTCAAAACAGCAAGCAATCAAATCCGGTTTTTCTTCTTCCAATTCTTTTAAGAGAATATTTAAAAATCCGAAAATCCCGTTGGTGTTTAATCCCTCCGGATTGGTTAAGGGACGGATGGCATAAAAGGCACGGTTTAAGATACTGTTGGCATCAATCAATAAAAATTTCTTCATGATTAACCTCCTTCATATCCCCCGAAAGGATGCGTTCGGTATATTCCACACCGTCTCTGGCATCTAAGATATATTCTCCCCGGGAAGTTCGTAAGCGATACACCGGAATCGCCTGAGAAATCAATGCATCCCGATAATTGATTAAGTAATACCCCAATTCAATGTGCGTGATTTCCACGCCTTCTAAGTTGTTCTGTGCCAGACTCAGGAGCACCGTGTCCAAACCGGAAAGCTGATAGGCATAACCGTTATCTCTGTTTTCGGTTCCCAAGAAGCCTTTGATTTGCTTGATACCGTTTTTAGTGACAGTCACCGAAAAACGGGAAGCAAACAGTTTATAATCTCCGATACGGTATGCATATTCCACCACCGTGTCTTCTCCAATCTGAGAAACGCTCACCGCATAGGCAAGATGCCCCACGCCAAGCTCATCTAAATACGGACGGATTTTAGAAACGGCGTTTTCGGTATTCACGTTATAAAATCCGGCTTCTTCGGGGGAGTCGTTCCGATAGAAAAACATTCCGTCCCGAAGCTCCAGCCTGCAGGTGTGTGCTTCGTTTTCAAACCCGTTTTCCACAGCAATGGGATTTTGCATCAGCTTGTTTGCCAAAGATTCAGAAACCGTCAGAGAGGAGAGCTCCGGCACACGAAGTTTCTCCAAAGTGGCAGGCATTTTGTCTACCCGCAAATGGACTCCGTTATCTGCAAGCACTGCAGTTAAATCCTGCAACGCTTTGCTGTTATCCTGAAAACGGTCTGCCAATAAATAATGAAGCAACAGCAAATTAATGAGAAAAAACGCCACAATTAAAATAGTTTTTGCACGATTCCAAAGCATGCTCTCTCCTCCTTCCGTTGAAATGTTGAGTTCGTTACGGTTTGATAAAGGTAACCGAATCATCCGAAAACCGACAGAACCATCCCGCCGACAGCTCCCCGTTTTCCAAAGTGTAACAAGGGAACATACTTTCGATTTTGTGGTTACTCTTTTCGGAAAAATCCGGCTGATTATACAGGTAGTCGTACGCTTCAATCACGCCACTCACTGTTTCAGTGCCTTCTTCCATCACGAGACGAAGCACCGTCTGCTCGTATTCCACGATAGTGCCATTTTCGCATATCACCCGCACTGCAGGCTTCTCCTTCTGATATAAGGCACCATTTGGCGTGTAATACCAGAATTCATACACGGTTTTTGAGCCCTCGGTGTAAGAAGTGAGCACTCTGAGATATCCGTCACTGCCCGGCACCATACTGCGATATAACAAATTCACAAACTCCGTAACAGCTTCTTTCTGGGAACCCTTACTTAATCCGATGCCCGCTTCCAGGTCAGTCGCTTCAAAATGGAAAGCTCCCTCTTCGTTGATTTTTAAGGTGGAGCGATTTTCAATAAAGTTTATCACACCCGTTTTGTCCCGATAGGTACGGGCAGAATTTTTCACAATGCGGAATGCTTTAAACACACCATCGTAAGCAGAAGAAAACGAAACCGGCTCCACGTGAATTTTCTGAACTCCGGTGGGTTCTAACACAATGGGAACAAACCGTTCAAACAAAATACGCTGGGTGTCTTCTGCGTTGGTATCAAAATTTAATTCAAATGCATACGAATCGTTCCGATTGGCAGAAAGCACTCTTTTCTCGATAGTCCCTGCATCCACGGTAATCTTCACCGGCATCTGATAAGCCCGGCCGGAGGATAAATCCATAAAGGTGAGATAGTTGGTCTGAGAAGCCCCCACCCCAATGACCAATGTGTCTGAAACAGGATTTAGCACAGCATCAAAAAAAGCGTCCTCCTGCCGTAAAAATTCCGTCAGGTTTACCCGGGCAGGAAATTTCAACATCATACTGTTGGTTTTGTATGCGTTCAAATATTCTTCTGCCGTGATGGCGGTGAGACTGCCGTCCTTCTCGATAGACGCAACAATCTCCTCTGCCATACGATTCACCTGGGGAAAATCAGGAGACGCTTGATAGATAATATTTTTTTGGGATCCGTAAGTTAAGGAAATAAACTCGGGAGAAAACTCACTCCAATACAAAAGCTCATCTGCATCGGCAGGACTTTCTGAGTTTCCGCCCACGAATAAATTCTCCGAAGAATGCACAAAAGAACTATAGTCCAAAGACCATAATTCTTTTTCATACCAAATATGAGCAGACAAAACTAAGGAAGAAATTACCAGACAAGTTAAGACTACTGTTTTAATAAATTCCCGTTTCATAAAGAATCCACCCCTCCCGGCTTAATTATCTCCAGCCGAGGGTTAAGGATTGCAGGCGACCAATCATATTAAACATAGAGGTGCTAAGCAGGTTCACCTCAAAGGTGGTGTTCTGATATTGATCACCGGATTCCACGCGAAGCAGGAACAGATTACGACCTGCAGATAAGTTTACGGGAATTGCAAATAAGCCCGACGCTCCCACAGAAGCAGAAAGCGCATGACCGTTTTGATAACAGGGTTTATATTCGCCACCTTCCATCATATACACATACACGGTGGAGCCTGCTTTGGCATACCCCGAAACGGTGATGGATTTATTGTAGGTGGTGGAATAGTTTTTATTGGGATTGGTTACAGTGATGTAACCTGTGCTGCCATAATCACCCGAAGAGATAGAAGAAGGCGCAGCAAAAACACCCATAGTGAACACACATACAAGCACTAATACGAGACTTAACAGTTTCATTTTCATTTTGCGTTCCTCCTTTCTTCTTAGTAACCATAACAGCAACAGAGTCTGCACGACTCTATCATCGTATTCATATTATAGCATAAACTTTGTTACAATACAATTACAAAACATTTACAGTTTTTATTTTTATAAAATTTCACCGTGGAATTTCTGTGGAATTCTTTGAAAACCCTTGATTTTAAAGGGATTTCCTCCTTTCAAAAAACTAAAAAAAGCCCGGAATTTCCGGACTTTTTTCATAGTTTACCAAATAATGAAATACAGGGCAACCAATAAACCAAGCACAATTCTGTAGTAACCAAATGCCTTGAAATCGTGTTTTTTGATGTATCCCATCAAGAATTTAATGGCAAACACAGATACCAAAAAGGCAACCAATACTCCCACGCCTAAAATCACAAGTTCGGGGGTGGAGATAGAGGTTTCCATAAAGAATTTTGCGGTTTTTAATAAACTTGCACCACACATTACGGGAATGGCCAGGAAGAAAGAATACTCTGCCGCCACAAAACGAGAAGTGCCAATGAGCATCGCTCCCAAAATGGTGGAGCCGGAACGGGAAGTTCCCGGAATTAAGGAAAGAAGCTGAAAACAACCAATCATAAAGGCAGTTTTATAGGTTAAGCCCCCTAAATTCTGCACTTTAGGTGTACGGTTTTTATTGCGGATTTCCATCCAGATAAAAAGAATACCGTAGATAATCAACGTGGTGGCAACCGTTGTGGGATTATAAAATGTTGCATCCAGCCAGTCATCCAATAAAAGGCCCAGAACCGCCGCAGGAAGCACCCCAACAATTACTTTGCCCCAAAGGTTTAATGTGTCTTTTCTCTCTTCTTTTGTCTTTTTGGGACTAAAGGGGTTCAGTTTATGAAAATAAAGTACCAACACGGCTAAAATGGAGCCAAACTGAATCACTACCAAGAACATATCCCAAAACGTTTCTGACACACTTAGTTTCACAAATTCATCGGTTAAAATCATATGCCCTGTGGAAGAAACGGGCAACCATTCGGTAATCCCCTGCACAATCCCGATAAACACAACTTTCAACAGCTCTAAAATGTCGGGCATTTTACAAAAAACACTCCTTTCAAGCTAAGGCAAAGACAGAGCTTTTCGTTTTGGGAATCGCTCTGTCTTTCGCTCTTTGTATCACTATATTATAATAGTATAGATTTTATACGGAAGCTATCAAAAAAGATTAGCATTTTGCCACAGCAAAATCAACCTCTTCGCCGTTGATGTTCCAGTGTTTACCTTCGCCCAACAAAGCACCGTAGGTAATTTCTTCTGCTAAAACATCTTCACGGATAGCAGCTTCGTTTTTCTTCATAATATCTGCCACTTTGTCGTTACCGAAGACACTAACAACAATATGGTCGGTCACCTCAAAATCGGAATCTTTTCTCATGGTCTGGATTTTGGAAACCACTTCTCTTACGAAGCCCTCTTCTAAGAGTTCTTCGGTTAAGTTGGTATCCAACACCACGGTGATGCCGTAATCGGAATTGGATTCGTAACCGGGAACCTGAGCAGATTCAATGAGTAAATCTTCTTTGGTCAGAGCCTCTTCGTTTCCGCCTAAGGTGATGGTTAAGGTACCTTTAGTTTCTAATTCATCCATAGCGGCGATGCCGTCTAATTCAGAAAGAACGGTTCTTAATTCACCAAGCTGTTTTCCGAAACGGGGACCTAAGGTCTTAAGCTGAGGTTTGAAAGAGTAAGAGGTGAAATCCTTCACGTTATCGGTAAATACCACTTCTTTCACATTCAACTCTTCTGCGATAATTTCTTTAAAGAATTCAGGCAGTTCGTTTTCTGCTTTCACAAACATTTTGCCGATGGGCTGACGGTTTTTGATGTTGGCAGAGTTTCTTGCCGCACGGCCTAATACAACCACATCAACCACCTGTTCCATTTTTGCTTCTAAATCCTTGTCAATCCAAGCGGTGTTTGCCACAGGGAAATCGCAAAGATGAACGCTTTCGGGAGCAGTTTTGTCAATGGAGCAAACTAAGTTTCTGTAAATATCTTCTGCCATAAAGGGAATCATGGGAGCAGACAGTTTTGCCACGGTTACCAATGCGGTGTATAAAGTCATATACGCATTGATTTTATCCTGAGTCATATCCTTGCCCCAGAACCGTTCTCTGGAGCGGCGAACATACCAGTTACTCAGTTCATCCACAAAATCATCCAGCACACGGGAAGTTTCGGTAATTTTGTAGTCGGAAAGATAGGTGTCCACGGTTTCGGTTAAGGAGTTTAATTTGGATAATAACCACGTGTCCATCACGGGCAGTTTGTCATATTCCAAGGTGTATTTGGTGGCATCAAAGCCGTCAATATTTGCATAGAGCACAAAGAATGCGTAGGTGTTCCAGAGGGTACCCATAAACTTTCTCTGCCCTTCAGTTACGGCACCTTTATGAAATTTGTTGGGCAACCAGGGAGCAGAGTTGGAATAGAAATACCAACGGATTGCATCGGCGCCGTGTTCTGCCAGTGCATCAAAGGGGTCAACAGCGTTGCCCTTGGATTTGGACATCTTCTGACCGTTTTCATCCTGCACGTGACCTAACACGATAACATTTTTGTAAGGTGCTTTATCAAAAATCAGGGTAGAAATCGCTAAGAGTGAATAGAACCAACCACGGGTCTGGTCCACCGCTTCACTGATGAAGTCTGCGGGGAAGTTTTCTTCAAAAATTTCTTTATTTTCGAAGGGATAATGCCACTGTGCAAAGGGCATTGCACCCGAGTCGAACCAACAGTCGATAACTTCTTTCACACGGGTCATCTGTTTGCCACATTCAGGACATTTGATAGTCACCGCATCAATGAAGGGACGGTGCAGTTCAATTTCATCGAGACAGTTATCCGACATACTCTTTAATTCTTCAATGCTTCCGATTGCGTGACGGTGACCGCATTCACACTGCCAGATATTTAAGGGAGTTCCCCAATAACGGTCACGGCTAACGCCCCAGTCCTGCACGTTGTTGAGCCAGTCGCCAAATCTGCCTTTCCCGATGGATTCGGGAATCCAGTTTACGGTGTTGTTGTTTTTGATAAGATTTTCTTTTACCTCGGTCATTTTAATGAACCAGGAATCTCTTGCATAGTAAATTAAGGGAGTATCGCATCTCCAGCAGAACGGATAAGAGTGTTCAAAAGGCAGAGCTTTAAAGAGAAGCCCTCTTTTATCTAAATCAATAAACACTTCTTTGTCTGCATCTTTGCAGAACATGCCCGCCCAGGGAGTTTCTGCGGTCATTTCACCTTTTTGGTCAACCATCTGCACGAAAGGCAGGTCATATTTTCTGCCAACTTGCGCGTCATCTTCCCCGAAGGCAGGTGCAATATGAACCACACCGGTACCGTCGGTTAAAGTAACATAATGATCGCAAACAACGTAATATGCTTTTTTATCAGGTTTTGCGAAATCAAAGAGGGGTTCGTATTCGGTGAATTCCAGATCTTTACCGATATAGGTTTCCAACACGGTATATTCGGTTTCGATAACGCTTGCAACCAACGCTTCCGCTAAGATATATTTTACGCCTTCGGTTTCGATTTTTACATAGGTTTCATCAGGGTTTACGCAAAGTGCCACGTTGGAGGGTAAGGTCCAGGGAGTGGTGGTCCAAGCTAAAATGTACTCGTTATCAGTACCTTTTACCTTGAATTTTGCGATAGCGGATTTTTCTTTCACATCTTTATACCCTTGGGCAACCTCGTGGCTGGATAAGGGGGTTCCGCAACGGGGGCAATAGGGCACAATTTTAAAGCCTTTATACAAAAGACCTTTGTCCCAGATTTGTTTTAATGCCCACCATTCGGATTCGATAAAATCGTTGGTGTAGGTAACGTAGGGGTCGTCCATATCTGCCCAGAACCCAACGGTTCCGGAAAAGTCTTCCCACATTCCTTTGTATTTCCAAACGCTTTCTTTACATTCTTTGATGAAGGGTTCTAAGCCATATTCTTCAATCTGCTCTTTGCCGTCTAAGCCCAGCTTCTTTTCCACTTCCAGCTCAACGGGCAGACCATGGGTGTCCCAACCTGCTTTACGAAGCACGTGGTAGCCTTTCATGGTTTTGTAACGGGGAATCATATCTTTGATAACACGGGTTAATACGTGCCCGATATGAGGCTTTCCGTTTGCAGTCGGGGGGCCGTCATAAAAGGTAAAGGTTTCCCCTTCTTTTCTGGAATCGATACTTTTTTCAAAGATTTGATTTTCTTTCCAAAAAGCTTCGGTTTTCTTTTCTCTTTCCACAAAATTTAAATTTGCAGACACTTTTTCGTACATTTCGTACTCCTCCTATATATCACTCTATTTCAAGCAAAGAAAAAACCTTATCCTGATAACAGGACAAGGTTTTATAAAAAACTTGTAACCACCTATTATCCGTGTACCATCATACACGCTTCCTGTTACGGGGAATACCGTCATTACTTAATATCTTTTAGTAAAAGCACTATTCGACAAACACCAATTTGCCTAAAATAGCCATACCAAAAAAATTCGGCAATGCAACTCCAAAGGGATATTCCTGCCAAACTACTCACTGTCGGCTCACACCGTACCCGACTCGCTGAAGCTTTGGTATAGGCAGTACTGTCTTTTTCATCATCTTTCTTATTTTGTTTTATGTTTTCATAGTTTTACTTATATAGTATAATACATAATTTCCGATTTGTCAAATTTTTTTGCGATTTTTATAAAAAAAGCACCGCTAATCCTGTTAGCAGTGCTGTTAAGACAAACTAAGTCGGATCGTAGCCATGTCGTTCTGTGAGCCAAGGAGTTG
>JAZOQZ010000116.1:0-46218 GCA_045656345.1 Clostridia bacterium | reverse complement strand
GGTTGCATCTTTGTTTGTGGTGAATACGAAGTCTGCTTTCCAGTCGCCAAAGGTTGCTAACTGAGATTCAGTTACTTCGTCAGCTTTAAAGTTTAATGCAAAGTCTGCATCTGCATCAATTGCAGTAACAGTTGCGGTGGGCATATTAAAGTCGAATGCTTCTTCAACAATGGTGTAGGTATTGCCGTTTTCAGGATTTACCAGTACCAGAGCGATAGAAACTTCCAAGCCGTTGTTTGCTTTTAAGTAAGCATCAGAATAGTCAACGCCACAGTTGAATTCTTTCACGGTTTCAACAACATCACGGAAGGTAACAGTCAGACCTGCTGCATTCATAATGGATACGGGAGTACCTGCAGTGATAGCTAAATCGGTTGCGGGAACTTTCACAAATTCGGGACCGAATTCATCATACTGACCAACTAAGTAACCATCTTTTGTACCGTCAGCATTGAAGGTTGCATCTTTGTTTGCAGTAAATACAAAGTCTGCTTCCCAGTCTCCATAGAATGCTAACTGTTCGTCGGTTACTTCATCTGCTTTGAAGTTTAATGCAAAGTCTGCATCAGCTTCAATTGCAGTAACAGTTGCAGTGGGAAGTTCTTCCAGTAAATCACGTTCAATAATGCCTGCATTGGTTAAGGGAGCGATGGTTTCGGCATCCCATGCAAACACTTTTAATAAATCGGTATCGGCTACCGAAATCGCAGGAGTGGTGTATCCTCCTACAGTGGTATCTACGGAATTCATCAATTCCATTTTTGTCAGTTTGCCGGTTTCGATATCGTAATGAGCTGCCATTACGCTTGCAGTACCGGTTTGGTTTGCTGTGAAGGTTACATTGGCATATAAGTTGTCCACACCGTCTAACTGAGTCACTGCAGTGTGATCTGCCGCATTAAAAAATGCGATGGTGCCCAGTTCATTTGCAGACACTGCAAATGTGAACATACCTGCCAACATGGTCAATGTGAGAAGAATGCTTAAAAATCTTTTCACGTATGACACTTCCTTTCTTTTGTTTTTTATTTTATGTATTTATTTTTTACAAAATTAATAAACAGATGCCAGTTAGGCAATATCCCAATATATAATGGTATATGCATTATTTTAGCATTCTCTTAGGGTACTGTCAAGCATTTCTACAAAAAAATTACATTTTTGTTACAAGTTTTTTCACAGCGAAAATCCGCTGATTGCAAGGATTTGTGGGAATACAACAAAACAAGTTGTGTGCCATAGTGCATTCTAACGAACAGTTTGGTTATTCCACATTTTTATGAAAAAATTCCACAGATTCGGACATTCACCCCACAGAAGATGTCCTCTATAAAAAATACAAAAAGGCATGGGAAAAATCCATGCCTTTTGCGTTCTATGTTCTTTTTCAAGCCATCCTATACGCTGAATAAGAGGTCACCATATGAAGGATACGGCCAATAAGTCTTGTCGGTAACTTCTTCTAACTGGTCTGCAATTTCACGGGCTTCGTTCATCACGGACAGCACGTTTTCACAGTAATACTGCGCAATTTTGGCACCATCGGTCAATTTTTTCACACCTTGCAGATTTTCGTCCAGACGGTTTACGGTGAAATAAAGTTCGTCGGTTAAAGCGGTCACTTTTTTGGCAAGTTCCATTTCGTAGGCACCTGCTCCAACAGTTGCCGCCTTGTTCTGGATAGACACACACAAATCACTTGCAAAACGGGAGCAGGCAGGCAAGATTTCCTTACGCACCATTTCCAGCATGGTGAGTGCTTCAATGTTGATAACTTTGGAGTAACCTTCCAGCAATACTTCCAGACGGGATTCCATCTCGGTGCGGCTATAGATTTTATGTTTACCGAACAGCTCCACGTTTTTGTCTGCCAGATAACAGGGCAATGCTTCGGGAGTGGTTTTTAAGTTTAAAAGTCCGCGTTTTTCGGCCTCAATCACCCATTCGTCGGAATAGTTGTTGCCGTTGAAGATAATGCGTTTATGGTTTTTCACCGTTTCTTTGATGATTGCCATCACGTCTTTTTCAAAATCGGAAGACTTCTCCAGACGGTCTGCAAAATCGCAGAGCACATCGGCAACGATGGTATTTAACATAATGTTGGAACCGGAAATAGAGAATGCAGAACCAAGCATACGGAATTCAAATTTGTTCCCGGTGAATGCAAAGGGAGAGGTACGGTTTCTATCGGTGGTATCTTTTCTGAACTGAGGCAGGACGTCTACCCCACCATCCATTTTTTCCTTTTTGATTTTCTGATAGGGGGTATCGGTTTCGATGGCTTCCAAAATAGCAGTCAGCTCGTCCCCTAAGAAAATGGACATAATCGCCGGAGGTGCTTCGCTGGCACCCAGACGGTGATCATTGCCTGCAGATGCAGCAGAAATACGGAGCAGGTCCTGATGGCAGTCCACCGCTTTGATTACCGCTACCAAGAACAGTAAAAACCGCAGGTTATTTTCGGGATATTTACCCGGATTTAACAGATTTACCCCTGTGTTGGTGGAAATGGACCAGTTGTTATGCTTCCCGCTACCATTTACGCCCAAGAATGGTTTTTCGTGGAGCAAACATACCAGATTATGCCGTTCCGCCACTTTTTTCATCACTTCCATGGTGAGCTGATTATGGTCGGTGGCAATGTTGGTGGTGGCAAAAATGGGCGCCAACTCGTGCTGAGAGGGAGCCGCTTCGTTATGTTTGGTTTTTGCTAAAACGCCCAGTTTCCAAAGTTCTTCGTCCAGCTCTTTCATATAGGCGGAAACTCTGGTTTTAATAGCACCAAAATAATGATCTTCCAATTCCTGGCCTTTGGGGGGCTTGGAACCGAATAAGGTTCTGCCTGTGAAGATTAAGTCAGGACGTTTGTCATACATTTCTTTGTCGATTAAAAAATATTCCTGTTCGGCACCCACGGTGGTGGTCACGGTTGCATCCAGATCTTCTCCGAACAGTTTCACAATTCTGCCCGCCTGATGACTGATAACTTTCATCGAACGCAGCAGAGGTGTTTTTTTGTCCAACACCTCACCGCTGTAGGAATAAAAAGCGGTGGGAATGCACAAAGAACCATCTTTGATGAAGGCATAAGAGGTGGGGTCCCAGGAAGTGTAGCCTCTTGCTTCAAAGGTGGAACGAAGTCCGCCTGAGGGAAAACTTGACGCATCGGGTTCCCCTTTAATCAGCTCTTTCCCCGAAAATTCCATCAAAACTTTACCGTCCCCTGCAGGCACGATAAAGCTGTCGTGTTTTTCAGCGGTGATACCTGTCATCGGCTGGAACCAGTGGGTATAGTGGGTTGCACCGTGTTCCACCGCCCAGTCTTTCATTGCAGATGCCACCTGATTGGCAACATTTAAATCCAATGCTTCCCCCGCTTCCATCGTGCCTTTCAACGCTTCATACACTTCTTTAGACAAACGGGTCTGCATTTCGGTATCATTGAATACAAAACTGCCAAATAATTCGGGAATATTAGCCATAAACAGTTCTTCCTTTTTTCAGATTTACAAAATAAACAAAATAAACAAAATAAATTACAACAGATTCATACCGTATTCTTCTGCCAGTTTACGGGTGTTTTTATCCCACACGGATACCTGCACCTCACCAACGTGTGCTTTTTCCAATAACAGCATACACAAACGGCTCTGACCGATACCGCCACCCATCGTTAAGGGCAGAGTACCGTCTAAAAGCATCTGATGGAACGGCAGAGTTCTTCTGTCTTCACAGTCTGCTTTTATCAGCTGTTCTTCTAAGGATTTTTCGTCCACGCGGATGCCCATGGAAGAAATTTCCAGCGCAGAATCCAGCATGGGATTATAGAAGAGCAAATCACCATTTAACTTCCAGTCATCATAGTCGGGAGCACGGCCATCATGCTTGTTGCCCGATTTTAACACATCACCAATACCGATGATAAACACGGTTTTCTTTTCTTTGGTGATGGCATTCTCTCTCTCTTTGGAGGTGAGATCGGGATATAAATCTTCTAATTCCTGAGAAGTGATAAAGGTGACATCACGGTTTAAGGTGATGGAAATAGCAGGATAATCCTGTTTGATTTCGTCTAAGGTGTCACAAATGGCACCCACAATTTTTCTAACAGTATCTTTTAAGAAATCAACCGTTCTGTCTTCTTTGCCGATAATGGATTCCCAATCCCACTGATCCACATAGATGGAATGAAGGTTATCCATGGTTTCATCTCTGCGGATGGCATTCATATCGGTGTAAATACCTTCCCCTTTGGAAAAGCCGTACTGATAGAGGGCAAGACGTTTCCATTTTGCCAGAGAATGCACAATTTCCGCCATCCCCTGTGTTTCGGGAATATCAAAGGTAACGGCACGTTCCACACCGTTTAAGTTGTCGTTTAAGCCCATACGAGATTCCACGAACAAGGGTGCGGTGACACGTTTTAAATTCAAAACTTCCGCCAGCTTATCCTGAAAAATACGTTTGGTTTTTCCGATGGCGGTCTGGGTTTCATAAATGTTTAATGTTTTGGGATACCACACAGGTTTCAAGGTCTGACTCACAGGTGGGTTCCTCCTTATTTTAAAATATCAAAAAAATCAAAATTAATTGGGTTTGTAGCTGTCTTTTAAGTTGACGATTAAGTTGAAGGTGTTCTCAAATTTGCTGTCCTTCTGGAAGTAACCGTTTCTTACAAACTGGAATTTGTCCTCCAGGGTTGCATCGTTCAAAGAAGGCTCACAGATCGCATTGCAAACGGAAACGGAATCTTTGTTTAAATAATCGTCGTAGCCTTTGTCTTCGGGCATATCATTCATATTTTCCAAGGTGAAGAGTCTGTCATACAGACGCACTTCTTTTTCCACGCCGAATTTTGCGGATACCCAATGGATGGTACCTTTCACTTTTCTGCCGTCGGGAGCATTGCCGGAAAATGTTTCGGGATCGTAGGTGCAGTGAATTTCTGTGATATTGCCGTTTTCATCTTTTACCACATCCTGATACTGAATGAAATAAGTTCCCATCAGACGAACTTCTCCGCCGGGTTTCAAACGATGGAACTTCGGAGGCGGAACCTCTGCAAAGTCGGAGCGTTCAATATAAATTTCACGGGTGATGGGCACTTCACGATAGGTGGTTTCGGGATCCTGAGGATTGTCGGGCAGCTTGATATATTCCACTTTGTCTTCAGGATAGTTGGTTAATACCACTTTCACCGGGTCCAACACTGCCACACGGCGTTTTGCGGTGGTATTTAATTCATCACGGATGCAAAATTCCAACAACCCGATATCCACTAAGCTGTTAGCTTTGGCAACGCCGGAACGTTTTACAAATTCAAAAATGGAAGAGGGGGTGTAGCCTCTTCTTCTTAAACCGCATAAGGTGGGCATTCTGGGGTCGTCCCAACCGTCCACGATGCCTTCTTCCACCAACTGACGTAAATAACGTTTGCTCATGACGGTGTTGGTCACATTCAGTCTTGCAAATTCATACTGATGGGGAGGCATTTCGAAGCCTACATTTTCCACAACCCAGTCATATAAAGGTCTGTGATTTTCAAATTCGATGGAGCATAAGGAATGGGTGATGCCTTCCAGTGCGTCCTGCAGGGGGTGTGCATAGTCATAGAGGGGATAAATGCACCATTTGTTACCCTGACGGTGATGGTCAGTATGCACGATTCGGTAAATTGCAGGGTCACGCATATTCATATTGGAAGATGCCATATCAATTTTTGCACGCAGAGTCTTTTCGCCGTCTTTGAATTCGCCGTTTTTCATCCGCTGGAAAAGGTCTAAGTTTTCTTCCACGCTTCTGTCACGGTAGGGAGAGTTTTTGCCGGGAGTGGTTAAGGTTCCGCGGTATTCTCTCATTTCTTCGGGAGTTAAGTCACAAACGTATGCCTTGCCTTTTTTGATGAGCTCACAAGCGAACTCATAGCATTTATCAAAATAGTCGGAGCCGTAGAACACGCCACCGTCGGGAATGGCACCCAGCCATTCTAAGTCTTTATAGATTGCCTGCACATATTCATCGTCTTCTTTGGCAGGGTTGGTATCGTCGTAACGAAGATTGAAGCTACCGCCGTACTTTTTTGCGGTGCCGTAGTTAATCCAGATTGCTTTTGCCGAACCGATATGCAGATAGCCGTTGGGTTCGGGCGGAAAACGGGTATGGATTTTTTCCACTTTGCCTTCCGTTAAGTCTTTATCAATAATTTCGTGTATGAAATTGCTTTCCATAATTTCTGACATTGTTGTATTCTTCCTTTCTAAAAATCGAAAGTGGTGGTATGGTATTGTGAGAGTTGTTTTTCAAGCACTTCCCCTTGTTTTAATGGGTGAAGAAAAATGGATGCAGAATCAAGAAACCGAACACCGAAGGTGGTCACCCGAAGGCGTACCGAGTGTACGCCGAGCGGTGAGGTTCATTGATTGTGCGCCGTTTTTCAAACCCTTACAGCGAAAGTCTTTCCTGAACAAGATTATTTCCCATAACCTTGAACACTTCGTAGGTATCGGGCGTGTTCTGACGTCCGCAAATCTGCACACGAAGAACGGTGGAAACCTGAGCCACATTACCCTTGAATGCTTCGGGATTTTTCTTATATTCCTTCATATTGGAGGTGAAGCCGTGACGCTCGGATAAATCCTTGATTTTCTGGAACCATTCGTCCTGAGAATCATTTTCGTCGTAAATTTCTTTGTATTCGGTGATTAAAATATTTCGGTCTTCTTCCGAAATATTTTCGGGGAACTGATAATCAGGTTGGTACAGTTCGGGGAAGAAATAGGAAATGTAGTCCTTGATTTCGGATAATTTCGCAATATCTTTTCTAGGTTTAGGACCTACACGTCCGATATTTAAAATCTCAAGCACTTTTTCTTTTTGTGCGGTGATAATATCATAAAATTCTTTGTCGAATTCTTCGGTATAGGTTTCCAACAACTCATAAAGCTGGGTGTTGGAAAGTTTGGCTAACTCGTTTTTGGAAACGTCATCCAGTTTCACCAAATCAAACAGAGCACCCGATACAGACATCTTCTTGGGAGAGAAGGGGAAATCTCTGTATGATTTATCGGGATTCTGCGCGTACCATTCTTCAAAGTTGGAGTTTAATAAGGTCATCAGGTACACCATCACGCAGTTTACCACATAGCCTTCCTGTTTGTAGAAAGAAAGCGCCAACTCGGGGTCTTTTCGTTTGGAAAGTTTTCTCTTGGTGGAGCCGTCCATCTTCATTAAAGGTGCAATGTGCATATATTTGGGAGCTTTTAAACCCACTGCACGATACAGCTGCAGATGAATGGGCAGAGTTGCAATCCATTCGTCTCCACGCACAACGTGGGTGGTGCCCATCAGGTAATCGTCCACAACGTGAGCAAAATGGTAGGTGGGAATTCCGTCGGACTTTAAGATAACCACGTCCATATCGTTTTCGGATAATTCCAGGTCTCCTTTTACCAGGTCGGTAAATTTAAATTTATTGTCAATACTGCCTTCGCTCTTAAAACGGAGTACCCAGGGAAGGTTTTTATCCAGCTTTTCTTTGATTTCATCCAAAGTCAGCTCACGGCATTTTGCCCATTTGCCACGGTAACCTAAATTGTCTTCTTTTTCGGCTTCCTGACGGGCTCTCAAATCGCTAAGCTCGTCCTCGGAACAGAAGCAGGGGTATGCCATGCCTTTTTCCACTAAGTCTTTGGCAAATGCCTGATAAATTTTGGCACGCTGACGCTGTCGGTAAGGACCGTAAATACCTTTTTCTCCCTCTACCAAAGCACCTTCGTCAAAGTTTAAGCCAAAGTGAGACAAACCGTCAATAATTGCCTGCACACCGCCCTCAACTTCACGTTTCTGGTCAGTATCTTCGATACGCAGATAGAAGGTACCGCCGGAAAGATGCGCCAGACGCTCGGAGGTGAGTGCCGCATAGAGATTGCCCAGATGCATAAAGCCGGTGGGAGAAGGTGCCATACGGGTCACCTTTTCGCCTTCTTTTAAATCACGGCGGGGATAGGTATTGTTAATTTCTTCCAGAGTGGGAAGAGCTGCATCAAACAAAAGTGTTGCCAGAGACTTGGTATCCATAGTGTTGCTCCTTTATAAATCTTTCGAAAAAACTCTTTTCCATTATATAGCATGATACATTATAACATATAAGAATATCTTTTTTCAAGTGTTTTTTCAGAATTTTTTCGATTTTTTTCTGATGATTCCAGGGGTTTTTGGATTTCCCCAAAAAAATTTTTAAAAAATTTGCAAAAACCTCTTTACAAAACACAAGATATATGGTAAGATATTCACTGTCAACACAAGATGTTGTGTCAAAAAGCAAGATACGAAAAATTCCGAAAAACGCTGAAAACAGATGGAAATCAGCGTTTTTTTCACCCTCTCGGGGGAATTTTGACACAATGTTTTTTGGAAAATAAAGTTAAAAATGAAGACAGAAGGGACAAGATTATGGAACAGGAAAGTACGTTTTTTAAAACACAACTCCAAAAAGACATCTGGGAAAAAAAATACCGTCACAACGGAGAAACCATTGACGGATTCTTCGAAAGAATCTCCGGCGGTAACAAAGAAATTATTCCCTTAATGATGGAACGAAAATTCCTGCCCGGCGGCAGAATTATTGCATCCAGAGGATTGGCAAAGGAAGGCAGAAAAATCACCTACTCCAACTGCTATGTAATTTCCCCTCCGGAAGATAACATTGAAGGCATTTTCGAATGTGCTTCCAAATTAGCAAGAACCTACTCCTACGGCGGCGGTTGCGGTATTGATATTTCCAAGCTCTCTCCCGCAGGTGCCAAAATCAACAACGCTGCAAAAGAGACCACCGGCAGCGTGTCCTTTATGGACTTATATTCTCTGGTTACCGACTTAATCGGTCAGAGCGGACGTCGCGGTGCGCTGATGATTTCTTTAGAATGTAACCATCCCGACCTGCCCCGTTTTATCGACATCAAAAATGACCTTAATAAAGTTACCAAAGCAAATATCTCCGTAAGAATCCGCGATGCTTTTATGAAAGCAGTGGAAGAAGATGCAGACTGGGATTTAACCTATACCCGTGAAGCTACCGGTGAAACCATTGTAAACACCGTAAAAGCAAGAGAAATGTTCCAGAAACTTGCTCACAACAACTGGGATATGGCAGAACCCGGCGCATTATTCTGGGACAGAATCGAAAACTGGAACTTGTTAAGCGAAGATAACAACTTCCAGTTTGCCGGCGTGAATCCCTGTGCGGAAGAACCCTTACCGGCAGGCGGAAGCTGTTTGCTGGGTAGCATCAACTTATCTGAATTTGTGTTAAATCCCTACACCGAAAAAGCAGAATTTGATTTTGATGCCTTTGCAGACACCGTGGAAAAATCCGTTATTTACTTAAACGAAGTGTTAGAAGAAGGTCTGGAATTACATCCCTTAGAAGAGCAGAGAAAGAGTGTAAACGACTGGAAACAAATTGGTCTTGGCATTATGGGCTTAGGCGACTGCTTGATTAAATTAGGGATCCGCTACGGCTCCACCGCATCCGTTAAAATCTGTGACAAAATCGGCTTCAAAATGGCTGATACCGCTATTTACACTTCCGCAAAATTAGCAGAAGAAAAAGGTGCTTACCCCAAATATGACGAAAAAGCAATTTTTGCAAGTGCATACTTCCAAGAAAACACTTCCAAACGCACCCGTGACTATGTGAAAAAAGTGGGTCTTAGAAACAGTCAGTTATTGACCATCGCACCCACCGGCTCCATCTCCACCATGCTGGGTATTTCCGGCGGTTTGGAACCTATCTACAACATTTCCTACACCAGAAAAACCGAATCCTTACACGGAGAAGAACGGTTCTACACCGTATATACCCCCATCGTAAAAGAAGTGATGGATGCATTGGGTATCAAAGAAGGGGAAGACCTGCCCAACTACATTGTTACTGCAATGACCTTAAATTACAGAGAACGTATCAATATGCAGTCCATCTGGCAAAAACATATTGACGCTTCCATTTCCTCCACCGTAAACGTGCCCGAAGAATTCACCAAGGAAGAAGTAGAAGACCTCTACATCTACGCTTGGAAAATGGGCTTAAAGGGTGTTACCATTTACCGTGATAACTGCAGAAGAACCGGTATTTTGTTGAACAAAACCGCATCCAACGATGCTCCGGAAAAAGAAGCAACTCACTTTGATGCTATCAAACCCATTTCCCGTTCCGAGATCGGCAAAACCTACGGTACCACCTCCAAATACACCACCGCTTGCGGTAATCTGTTTGTTACCATTAACCGTAACCAGAACGGTGATATTGTGGAATCTTTTGTAAACACCTCCAAAAACGGTATCTGTAAATCCAATATCGACGGTATCAACCGTATGATTTCCTTATCCTTAAGAAGTGGCGTATTGGTTTCTGAAATTGTGGATCAGTTAAAGAATATTTCCTGTCCCGCTTGTTTAAGACTGCGCACCAAAGGGGAAAAATTAGACGGGCAGAGCTGTCCTGATATTATTGCAAAAGCGCTCCAGGAAGAATACGAATCCGGTTTCTTCTCCATGAATGCTCATCCTTCCATCAAAAAGGAAGACCCCAAAGCAGATATGACCACCTGTGAAGAAGAAGGGGATTTCGGCAGATTCCCCACCGTTTGCCCCGAGTGCAAAACCAAATTAAAACACGAGGGCGGATGCGTGTCCTGCGATAACTGCGGCTGGACCAAATGTAACTAAACATTTGCTATCTGAGAACCTTTTGTGCAGACATCAGAGTGCAACATTTTAAGTAGCACAATTCATATTTTTTCTCTTTCTCATACGAACGGTGAGTATCTCGCCGTTCGTATGGGACAAAATCCCGAAAAACCGTTGACTGCACCCAAAGAGGATGCAGTCATTCCCATTTTGGAAAGGTTGGCTAAGCCTGATGAAATTTTCATTTCCTAAATTTTTTAAAAGCTTTGGCTATGCCATAAAAGGTGTGGCTGAAGTGTTCAAAAAAGAACAGAATTTCAAGGTGCATACCCTGATGGCTCTTCTGGCAATCCTTTTGGGCTGGTTTTTTCAAATCGCACCGTGGGAATGGTGTTTTTTAGCTGTGGTGATCGCCTTGGTGTTGGCGTCTGAGATGGTAAATACTGCCATTGAAAATCTGTGCGATGTGGCAGAACCTAACCAAAACGAGACCATTCGTGTGGTAAAAGATGTGTCCGCAGGAATGGTGCTGGTTTGCGCCATTGGTTCCCTTGTGGTTGGAATCGTAATTTTCTTGCCAAAATTGATTGCATTTTTGCAAGTTTTGTTATAAAATATTCAGGACGACTTTTCTTAAAAAAGTCGTCCTTTGTTATCCTTAGAAAAAGGAGTTATCCTTATGGAAAAAGTCATTTTAAAAATCGGCGGTATGACCTGCGGTGCCTGCTCGGCATATCTGCAGAAGCAACTGAACAAACAGACAGGCATCCGTGCCAATGTGAATATTGCTACCCATCAGGCAGAGGTTTGGTATGATGCCGACACCGTGACCCTCGCTATGATTGAAAGAATCGTGGTAAAAAGCGGATATAAAGTGGTGGAAGCAGAAGAAAAAAGTTATTTGAGAGAGAAATTACTTGTGGCGATTGTATTCGCGATACCTCTGTTTTACCTCTGTATGGGACCTATGATTGGACTGCCCGGCATTTCGGATCCTTTTTGGAATGTAACGGTGCAATTGTTACTCACCTTGCCCGTGATGGGGGTTGGCTATCAATTTTACACCATCGGTTTTTCCAAACTGTTTCACTTATCTCCCAATATGGATAGCCTGGTGGCAGTGGGAACTCTTGCCTCCTTTTTATACAGCTTCTACGGCACCGTGATGGTGTGGATGGGATATTCCCATTTCTCCCATCATTTGTATTATGAAAGCACGGCGGTGATTATTGCTCTCATCTTATTGGGACGGTTTTTGGAGCACCGCTCCCGCGGAAAAACGGGGGATGCCATCCGTTCTTTGATGGCGTTATCTCCCAAAACCGCCACCCTTCTTCGTGATGGGGAAGAAATCAATATCCCTGCAGAAGAGGTGAAGGCTGGCGACATTTTAATTGTGAAACCGGGTGAGAATTTTCCTGTGGACGGTGCGGTAATCTTCGGAGAAACCTCGGCAAACGAAAGTATGCTCACAGGAGAAAGTTTACCTGTGGAGAAAACTGTGGGCGACACGGTGTACGGCGGAACCACCAATCAGAACGGTTATGTGAAAATTGAGGCAACCAAAGTGGGGGATGCCACCGTGATTTCCCAGATCATCCGTCTGGTGGAAGATGCTTCGGGCACCAAGGCTCCCATTGCACGACTTGCCGATGTGATTTCGGGTTATTTTGTGCCGACTGTTATTTTGATAGCCCTTATTTCTGCGGTCATCTGGACTTTATTGGGAAAAGATTTTACATTCTGCTTGAATATCTTTGTGTCCGTGTTAGTGATTGCCTGCCCCTGTGCATTGGGACTTGCCACTCCCACCGCTATTATTGTGGGAACAGGAAAAGCGGCAAAATCAGGAATTTTGTTTAAAAGTGCCACTGCTTTGGAAACTGCACACAAAATTGATACCGTTGTGTTTGATAAAACAGGCACCTTAACCCTGGGTGAACCTGCGGTGACCGATGTGTTTACCCTTTCTCTTTCCGAAGAAGAACTCTTAAAAAAAGCGGCAGCATTGGAAATATTCTCCGAGCACCCCTTAGGACGTGCAATACGAAAAAGATGGGGAGAAAAACCGTTGCCCGAAGCCAAAGATTTTCAGTCGGTGACAGGACTTGGTATTATGGGAACGGTAGATGGCAAGGAAGTGAAAATCGGAAACGCCGATTTTGTTACGGTGCCTGATAAAACAGTTTCCGACCGATTATCCGACGAGGGAAAAACCCCCTTGTTTGTGTCGGTTGACGGCATTTATGCAGGGTTTATCGCTGTGGCAGACACCGTGAAGGAAACCTCCAAACAAGCGGTCAAAACCTTAAATGATATGGGCATCAAAACCGTAATGTTAACAGGCGACAACCAAAAAACCGCTGATGCCATCGGGAAAATCTGCGGTATCAAAACCGTAATTGCAAAAGTTCGTCCCGATGAAAAAATGGCAAAAATTGAGGAATTAAAAGCCAATTCAAAAACTGTTGCCATGGTGGGAGACGGCATCAACGATGCCCCTGCCTTAACAGCTTCCGATATCGGCATCGCTTTAGGAAACGGCACCGATATTGCTATGGAAAGTGCGGATGTGATTTTGGTAAAAGGCAATCCCGAAGATGTGGCAAAGGCTGTTTTGTTAAGCAAAAAAACCATCCGAACTATCCGTCAGAACTTATTCTGGGCATTTTGCTACAACACCTTGGGAATCCCCCTGGCAGCAGGGATTTTAGCACCCTTTGGGATTTTAATGAATCCGATGATTGGGGCGCTGGCGATGAGTTTATCGTCGGTTTCGGTGGTAACAAATTCCCTTCGGCTTGGAAAAAGGCACTGAGCCCTTTTTCTGCATCTTACAAACTATCATGCATAATAAAAAATGCACAAGAGATTTCTTGTGCATTTTTTTAATCCAAATTCAAATTGGTATAACCGTTTTGGATTTGGTCCATGGTTAATTCGGGGTTGACGATTTTCACCATCGCATAAGGAGTTTTGGGTTCGGGGGTAGTGAGAATGGCTTTGGTATATCCGTTTTTTGCCAGAAAATCAAGCAGACATTCCAAAGTCTGTTCGGTTTTGAAATAACTTTCACGGATATGGGCAGTCTGTCGGTCGGAATCGGAAGATTCCACATAAAAACCGCTGTTTTTGATTTTGTAATACTTCCCTTGAGAGAGATAAAAAGAGGAATCTTCTTCGTTTCTTAAAATCACGGTATCAAAAGAATTTGTCCAACAAAGATAATCGGAATGAAATTCCTCGGGTGCCTCGTGAATTTCATAGGAAAGAGCAGGTTTTTTCTCAGGGAAAAGCATCTCTTTTTTCAGATAGAATGCAGTCTGGTAACCCAATTTTTCATACATGGAAAACAAATTCTCACTTGCAGGTACCAGATAATAGAAATCCGCTTGACTGCCAAAATGCAACTCCATTTTCCGAAAAATTTCTTTCATATAGCCTTTGCCACGAGCTTCGGGAACGGTGGCCACTCCGTACACATAAACAGCTCGGTATTCTTTCCCCAAAACCCTTGCGCTAAAGGGGATTGCAAACAAAAAACTTGCAATTTTCTCACCCTCGCGCCTATCGAATACGTTGTCTAAGCGGTGGGCAAAAATACGCTCACAAAAAACGGAGTCTTCCTTGAAAATCTCCTGAAAAAGCGGTTTATATTGAAGAATTTCCCGATTTGGTAACATAGTAATTATCCTTTCAGAAGCGGTAATAATTCCATGGGATGAGAGATGGTGTGATGGGCACCGTTTTCGTCTAATTCTTCCTTGTCACGAAATCCCCACAAAACACCAACTGTCAAACAGCCTGCGTTATTTCCCGTTTGCATATCCACATCGCTGTCCCCTAAATACACACATTCCGAGGGAGCAATATCCCAATCACAAAGCACAGAAAAAATCCCGGCAGGGTCAGGCTTTTTGGGGAATCCCTCCTGCTGACCGATGACGTGGGTAAAAGGATAATTCCCAAAATATTCTTTCATTAAACGCACTGCATTCACATGGGGTTTATTGGTTACAACTCCCAATCGGATATTTTTGGCAATCAATCCTTTTAACATTTCTAAAATGCCGTTGTAGGGTTTCACATTGTAACTGCAGTATTCTCCAAAACATTCCCGATACACACGGATGGCTTCATTCAGGTTGATAAGCTGGGTGTCACCACTGTAAATTAAAGCACGCTCCACCAGCTTGTCTGCACCGTTTCCTGCAAATAAGCCGTACTGCTTCACAGCAACAGGCGGATATCCAAAATAATCCAGCATGGTGTTGCCTGACTTAGCAATTGACTCCAAGGTGGCAAGCAATGTGCCGTCTAAATCAAAAATGGCGCCTTTTATCATAAAAATCTCCTCTGTTGATTGATTAAATCAAGTATACCATTTTGGCACAATCGTGTCAACCCACCCAAGCTGAAAACCAAAAAATTGTGACTTTTTTCGGCAAAATATACAAGGATTCCTCTAAAAAAGCATAAATATGCCAAAAACCCCTGGTTTTCCAAAAAAATCTTGCATTTTTCGGCTAAAAGATGTATACTGAATGTAAAGAAAGGAAGGTTGCTATGAGTAAATCGATTCGCTATCTGATTATTTTAATTCTGGCAATTCTCATTCCCCTCGGATTTTTTGCAACCGAGTTTATGTCCGTAAGCAGTTTTGGCTATACCGAATCAATTTCCGTGGCTGAGCTTATGGAGGAAGCAGGCGACGTTTTAGACACCTCTTATTTGTCTGACGAAGTATCCTTGGGAATTGTGTTTCTGATAGGTATTATTAGTTTGATTGTCATTGTGGCTGTTTTAAATATTATCTTCGCCATTGCCCGCAGTAAATACGGTGTCTTTGTGTCCTCGATTATCGGCATATGTCTGACGGGATTTATGCTGTTCGTTTTTTACATCGCTGCGCTGGAGATGGGCAGTGAAGCGTTGTTAAAAGCGGGAACGAGTCCCTGGCTTGCTGCCATAGGCTTTGTGGCAACCTTGGTTTTCTCCGCAACCGAACGGAAAACGCCTGCAACAGTTTCCAGTTACGATGTGCTTCAGCAAGCGGTAACACCCAAGCGGGTGGCACCCGGAACCGGGTGGCGCTGTACAAAATGCGGCAGAAAGAATGACGAAACTTCTAAATTCTGCAGCTTATGCGGAAGCGTGAAAAATAATAAAGTGGAAACCGATCCGACACCTTCCAAACCGAAACCAACTGTTGTGACACCCCAACAAGTACATACACCTCAGCAAGTGGTGACACCCCAGTATGTTTATACTCCTCAGCAAGCGGTAACACCCAAGCGGGTGGCACCCGGAACCGGGTGGCGCTGTACAAAATGCGGCAGAAAGAATGACGAAACTTCTAAATTCTGCAGCTTATGCGGAAGCGTGAAAAATAATAAAGTGGAAAAAAACAGCTAACTTATTCACATTAAAAATCAAGTAAGAAGGATGTTTTTCCTATAAAAACAAAATCCAATCAAATTCTTTCTCTGATTTTTGCAGCGATTTCTCCGAAATCATCTCCGCAATGGGTGTTGGATTCTGGGGTGCTCTTGTTGGCTTTATTCTGACCTCTATCTTCTCCAAAGCTTAAGTTTTCAAAACATACACAAAAAAATCCCGCAGAATTTTTTGATAAATCTGCGGGATTTTTGACTATTATTTATTTTTAATATTCTGCAATAACTTGATAATTTCTGCAAATCCCAGATAAATAGTTCCGGCAACAAAGAACACAATCCACCAAACAATTAACATATCAGAAATTTCACCATATCCGTTTACCCCAAGAAAGAACGAAGCGATAAACCCAATAACGTAAATGGCTACAGCAATCGCTGTCAACATATCAGCTACAATATTTCTACCATTGTCGCTGGTTTTTATATTTGCATATTTTTTAATTTCTTCGTATTCTTCGTCTGTAATCTGAACGGGAACTTTTTTGAAATATTTTGTTGCGGAGCCATCCCATTCACTAAAATAATATTCCGAGCTGAATTCATTATTCGGAGAATACTCTTTTTCAAATAAGCCCAATTCGAACAAAAACTTAGACTTCTCTTTTTCATATTGTTCGGATACTGCTTGCTTTTTTGCTTGTAAAAACTGTTCCACTTTTTCATTCATGCTGTATTTCCCGCCTTTTATTTCGTTTTCTTTTATTGTAGCATAATGGATTTCGTTTGTCTATATGCTTATTTCACAAAAAAAATCCCGCAGATTTCTCTGCGGGATTTTTGATGCACTTTTTGGGGTAAAACCAAATTCCAATCGATTAACGTTTGGAGAACTGAGGTGCACGACGAGCTGCTTTCAAGCCGTATTTCTTTCTTTCCTTCATACGAGGATCACGGGTAACGAAACCAGCTTTTTTCAGGTCAGATTTTAAATCAGCATTGTAGTTGATTAAAGCTCTGGTGATACCGTGTCTGATAGCACCTGCCTGACCGGAAACACCGCCACCGAATACGTTAACTAAAACGTCGAACTGACCTGCGGTTGCAGTTAAGTTCAGGGGCTGTCTAACGATTAATTTTAAGGTTTCCAGACCAAAATAGTCGTTGATATCTCTTTTATTGATGATAATGTTACCTTTACCGGGAACCAGACGAACTCTTGCTACAGAGCTTTTTCTTCTGCCGGTGCCAAGATATACTTCTAATTTTTTAGCCATATCTTATATCCTCCCTATTAACCGTTGTATACTTCAGGTTTCTGAGCTGCGTTTTCGTGCTCAGCACCTTTGTAAATTCTAACTTTGGTAGCCATTTTTCTGCCCAGAGAGTTGTGGGGCAGCATGCCTTTGATTGCCAGCATCATAGCTTTTTCCGGATTTTCAGCCATCAGCTTTTCGTAGGGAACTGCTTTTAAGCCGCCGATGTAACCGGTGTGTCTGTAATAGATTTTGTTTTTCAGTTTGTTACCGGTTAAAACTGCTTTTTCAGCGTTGATAACGATAACGTGATCTCCCAGGTCAACGTTGGGAGTGTACTCAGGACGATGTTTACCTCTTAAAATGGAAGCAACTTTTGCAGCGGTTCTACCTAAGGGCATATCTGCAGCGTCAACAATGTACCATTTAGATTCGGTCTGTCCTGCTTTTGCAAGATAAGTATCTTTCATAAGAAACCTCCGAGTTTATTTAATCTTTATTTTAATCTGATTTTGGCGTCCGTTTTTACGAACGGATATCATTATACAGAAAGATTTTGCATTTGTCAACAACTTTTTTGAAATTTTTCAATCTAAAAATAGTTTTCTCTTGTTTTCTTTCGTTTTCTCTTGTTTTCTTCGTTTTTTGAATATGCGATTTTACAATTCGGAGGTCAGCTTTGTTAAAATTTTATCAGAATAGTGAGGAATTGCCTCCTCAAAAGATACCACATACCCCGCTAAGACCGACGCTTTTTCCAGACAGACAGGCAACGGACTTCCCTGTTTATAATGGTATAAAAAGCAGGCACAGAAACTGTCTCCCGCACCCACTGCGGAAACGAATTCTGTTGTTTGGGCAGGCACTCGGAAAAAGCCGTCTGTTTCGTCCCACACACAGGCACCGTCTGCGTCTAAGGTTAAAATGGCGGTTTTGATATGATAGATTCGGCAGATTTCCTGTAAGGCAAGTTCATATTCCGCTATCGCAATTGAGGAGATTTTCTTTACCAAAAAATATTCGTCACGGTTCATTTTTACCATATCGCAGGCGGAAAGGAGCTCTTTTACCAATTCATCACTGTAATAATGCTGCCGCAGATTCATATCGAAAAAGCGGATGCCAAAATCACCGTTTTTCAGCAAATTTTCGCAGGTTTTGCGGGAGGTTTCGCCACGCAGAGCAAGAGTGCCGAAATAGAAGATATCATATTTTTCAGAAAACACCAAAGTATCAAGAGAAATATCATCATAACTGAAAAAACCGCTTAAATCGTAGCAGGGTTCTCCCTTTTGGTAAGTCACACGGCAGACCCCTGTGGGCAAGGTTGGATGCTGCTTTAAAAACCGTGTATCCACACCGTATTGTCTGGCAAAAGAAAGTGCCTCTTTCCCAAGCTCGTCATTCCCCACGGCACCGTATAATGCACAGTCTGCTCCCAGCTTTGCAAGGTGAGCACAAAAGTTAAAGGGTGCGCCCCCGATTTTTTTCGCAGTGGGATAGCAATCAAATAAAATTTCGCCGAATGCAAGCACATTCATGATGGTCTGCTCCTTCCTTGTTTATCCGATGAATCTATCATATCATAACCATTCCGAAGACGCAATAAAAAATGAAAAAAACGGTGAAAAAAAGCAGAAAACTTATTTACAAACGGGAGAATATCTGTTATACTATGCATAGTTGTGATATGATCATCTTTTCCATATTGATTATTCTGATTCGGAGGCTTTTATGAAACGAAATACCCTAACCGCCACTGTGCTGATTTTTGTGGCAATTTTTGCAATCCTGATGCCCTTGATGCCTTTGGAAAAACTCCCGATTCCCTTTTTTCAGGAGCACTTTGCCAAAATCAAATATAACCTGAACCGTCATGAATACACAGAAGGTCTTTCTGATGTGATTTCCATTTCCGCTTATCAGGGAAATGTGTTGCTTGCAAATCCCGAAGCTGCAGATTTCCGCTATGATGTGAAAAAAGTGTATCAAACAAAAGACATCACTCGTCTGGTGGATTTCTCCAACGGTTACTATGTGGATCTGCCCGGAAACCCCACCTTTGATTGCTCCCGGGGAGAAGGTGGTGTGAAGGTGTACGCCAACGGTTACGAAGCGTTATTCACCCGAGAAGGCTCTCCTTATGAAGATACCCTCAAATACATTGATGAATACATCAATAAATATGTGGCAAATCCTGCCTACCAACAGTCCAACAACATCACCTTACACGAAGACACCGTCCGCAACATCGGCAATATTCCCGTGAGAATTCTGTCTCTGACCAGAAATCCTGCTCCGGGAAGCGAATCGAAACTCAATTCCTACACCATTGCATACCTGCTGGACCCCGAAGGCGGACAAATTTATCACAGAATGCTCTTAAAAGCAGAAACCTATGACGCCGATATGGTGGAAAAGGTGCTTGCTTCCATGGTAACTTTTGCTCCCATCGGGAAGAATATGACCACCATTCCCACCAAAGCGAAACTTCCCGAATGGAATGAAGAAACTGCGAAATTCTACAACGAACTTGTGAACCGTGATGACGTGCTCTGGGGCGTGTATAACCACAAGCTCATCACCGTGGAAGGTATGGCTCCCACCATGGAAGAATTACAGCAGAAACTGGATTACCGTTTTGAGCTTTGTATGGGATATACCTACCTGATGGAAGAGCCTCCCGTGAAAGGTTTGCAGGAAGCATACGACGACGGTAAAATCACAGAAATGACCTTGCAGGTCTGCACCATTGACCATATGGCGCTGGATTCTGCCACCAATCCCAACTTTGAAGTGATAGACGGTCTCTGGGACGACCAGATCAGAAAATACGCCAGAGCCTTCAAAGAATTTTCTCACCCGATTTTGCTTCGTATCAACAACGAAATGAACACAGACTGGTGTACGTACAGCGGTGTGGTAACCCTGCAGGATGCCGATATCTACAAAATGGTATATGGACGTATCTATGACATTTTCCAAGAGGAAGGCGTGGATAACGTCATCTGGATTTTCAATCCCCAATACGGCAACTATCCTCCTGCAAGCTTCAACCATTATATGAACTACTATCCCGGCAATGACAAGGTGCAGCTGCTTGGAATCACCAAATACAATACCGGAACCTACTACAACGAAGTGTTCGGCGAAACCTGGAACGATTTCAAACCCTCTTTTGATGCGTTGCATGCTCTGTATTCACAAGATTTCCCCGAAGTTCCCTGGATTGTGACCGAATTTGCATCCTCTTCCTACGGTGGCGATAAAGCAGCCTGGATGAAAGAAATGTTCACCCATATCGGCGACTACAAAAACATCAAAGCGGCTGTCTGGTTTAACTCAGGAGACCGTGACTACCGTGAAGGCATGCAAGACATTATTGCCCGTCCCTACTATCTGGATGAAACTCCCGAAACCCTGGATATGTTCCGCAGAGGCGTGAAAGGTGAATTTTCAAAATAATGCCGGAACATAAAAAGTTCCCGACAGCAACTTTCAGTTTGCGCCAAAAAATTTGTAAAACATCTTGATTTTTTCGACATAATATAGTAATATAAAGAATAGCGTGAATTTTTTTGCAGGAGTTCCTTCAAAAAATTCATTTTAAAACAATTGATTTAAACCGGAGTCTTTTATCGGACCCCGGTCAGATATTTCGGATTGGAGAGAACAATAATGGACATTAAAATCAGCAAAAAAGGCGGCGCAGTTTCAGCGTCTCCCACCCTGGCAATTGATTCCAAATTCAAACAGATGAAAGCAGACGGCCTGGATGCAGTGGGTTTTGGAACCGGTGAACCCGATTTTGACACCCCTGACCACATCAAACAGGCGGCTATTGAAGCGTTATCCAAAGGGATGACCAAATACACTCCCGCTTCCGGCACTCCTGCCTTAAAACAGGCAATCGTGCGCAAATTAAAGCGGGAAAATAACTTGGATTACGAAGTGAAAAACATCGTAATCTCCAATGGTGCAAAGCACTCCTTAACCAACATCTTTATGGCGATTTGCGATCCCGGTGACGAAGTAATCGTTCCCGCACCCTATTGGGTGAGCTATCCCGAAATGGTGAAATTGGCAGACGGTGTGCCCGTGATTTTAAACACCACCGAAGAACACGATTTCAAATTCACCGTGGAAGAACTGGCAGAGGTTGTGACCGACAAAACCGTTGCGGTAATTTTATGCAGCCCCTCCAATCCCACAGGTTCCGTTTATTCCAAAGAAGAACTGCAGAAAATTGCAGATTTCTGTGTGGAAAAAAATCTGATTGTGATTTCCGACGAAGTGTATGAACACTTGATTTACGAAGGTGACACCGTTTCGATTGCCACCTTAGGTGAAGACATTAAAAAACTGACCGTTACCGTAAACGCTGTTTCCAAAACCTATGCAATGACCGGTTGGCGTATCGGCTACACCGCTTGTGAAGAAGGGTTGGCAAAGGTAATGGCAAACATTCAGTCTCACGCCACCTCCAATCCCAACTCCATTGCTCAGGCGGCAGCTTGTGCAGCACTGGACGGCTCTTTAGACTGCGTTTACAATATGAAAAAACATTTTGAAGCACGCAAAAACTATATGTATGAAAAAATCAATGCAATCCCCGGTTTATCCTGCAGAATGCCCAAAGGCGCATTCTACATTATGATGAACATCTCCAAAGTGAAAGGCAAAAAATACGAAGGTGTGACCATCAACACTTCCGACGATTTCTGCTCCTTACTCTTAGAAAAAGAACTGGTGGCATTGGTTCCCGGCTCCGGCTTCGGTGCGGATGACTTTATCCGTTGGTCTTATGCAACCGGTATGGACAGTATTGAAAAAGGGATGGAACGCTTAGCTCGTTTCGTGGCAAACCTAACTGACTAAAAAGATGCGGGACAACACCCCCAAAGGTTTTGAGGGTGCTGTCCCTTTATTGTTTATTCTCACAAACACCCGACAACTATGGAAAGCAGGTACCCGCTATGCTCAAAAAATGTGAAACCCTCACCTTAACCAATGATTCACCCAAGGAACTGAAAAAGAAACTGGAAACTTATCAGGAACGTCTTGCCGCCCTGCAAAGAGAAGCAAGAGCGTTGGACATTCCCGTGATTGTGGTAATGGAAGGATGGGGAGCATCAGGTAAGGGTCAACTCATTAACCACTTTATTATCCCCTTAGATCCCCGTGGCTTCACCGTTTATACCATTAAGGACGAAAATGAGGAAGAAAGCCGTTATCCCTTCTTATGGCGTTTTATCACCAAAACCCCTGCCAAAGGAAGAATCGCTATTTTTGACCGCAGCTGGTATCGCAGAGTGTTAAACGACCATATTGATAAAAAGGTAAAAACTGACCGTTTTTATGAAGATTTAGAAGAAATCAACGCTTTTGAAAAGCTGTTGACCGATGACGATAATCTGCTCATCAAATTCTTTGTGCATATCTCCAAAGACGAGCAGAAAAAGCGTCTGAAGGAACTGATGGATTCCAAAGAAACCGCCTGGCGTGTTTCCAAAGACGATTTAAAACACAACAAACAATACGAAAAATACCGTGAGGTTTCGGAAAAAATCATTGAAAAGACAGACAAGGAAAATGCTCCCTGGCATCTGGTGAACGCCAACGACATTACCTACGCCACTCTTCGGATTTTTGAGATTTTAATTTCTCAGCTGGAAAAGAAAATTGCCTTAAAGAAAGAGGAATCCAAATCTCCCCGCCCCATTTTAGACCGTCACATTGCCACCAATTATCTGGATTCGGTGGATTTATCCCTGAAACTGGAGAAAAAGGAATATCAGGAAAAACTTGCCTACTATCAGAATAAGCTGGAACATCTGCATAACCGACTCTATATGAAGAAAAAACCCGTCATCATTGTGTTTGAAGGATGGGATGCAGGAGGCAAAGGCGGCGCCATCAAACGTTTGACCACAGCGTTGGATCCCCGTGGGTATCAGGTGTTTTCCACACCTGCTCCCACCAAAGAGGAACTTTCTCACCACTATTTGTGGCGATTCTGGAAGAATTTCCCCAAAACAGGTCATATTGCCATTTTTGACCGCAGTTGGTACGGCAGAGTGATGGTGGAGCCTGTGGAAGGGTTCTGCACTCAGAGGGAATACGACCGTGCCTTCTTTGAAATCAACGACATGGAAAAGCATCTGGTCGGCAGTGGCATCACCGTGATTAAATTTTTCCTGCACATCTCCAAAGAAGAGCAGTTAAAACGGTTTGAAGACCGCCGTGAAAATCCCCAGAAAGCGTGGAAATTAACCGACGAAGACTTCCGTAACCGTGAAAAATGGGACGATTATCTTTGCACCATTGAAAAAATGATTGATAAAACCCATACCAAAATCGCACCCTGGCACTTAATCAGCGGTGACGATAAACGTCACGCCCGTATTGAAGTGCTTCGGATCATTACCGAAACCTTGGAAGAAGTATTAAAACAAAAAGGAAAATAGTTATGGAAAAAGAACAAATTACATTTACTCTGCGGGAGGACGAAGAATTCATCACCCTGCAGAATCTTCTGAAAGTGGAAAATATTGTTGCAACAGGCGGCGAAGCCAAATACGTGATTGTGGACGGTTTGGTGCAAGTGAACGGCGAATGTGAATCCCGCCGTGGCAGAAAGCTCCGTGCAGGCGACGTAGTTACCTTTGAAGACTACGAAATCACCGTTCAGTAAACCTCTTGAAAAAAAGGGAAAGGAAACAACGAAAAAATGGCAAGAATTAAATTTATTACCGACTCTGCAGGCGATTTGCCAAAAGAGTTTATCAAGGAAAAAAATATTGATATTCTGGCATTTCACGTGTATTTAAAACATCAGGACGGAACCATGGAAGAACACCTGGACAGCATTGACATCACCCCTGACGAAGTGTTCGATTTTATGAAAGAAAACAAAGGTCAGGTATCCACCTCCCAGGTCACTGTATTTGAAATGGAAGAATATTTCCGTAACTTAGCGGAAAAGAATGAATATGACACCTATATTTTCCCCTGCATTTCTTCCGTGGGAAGCCCCACCTACAATAACGTGCAAATGGCTTTAAAAAATTTAAAGGCAGAAGGAATTGAATTGGATATTCGTATGGTGGATTCCATGTATTATTCCGTGTGCTACTATTACGCTTTAAAAGAAGGTGTCAAAGCATACGAAAATGGTGCTGATGTGGACGAAATTATCCGTGTTATCGACGAATGTTGCAAATCCACCGGTATCTTTTTGGTAAACGATACCTTAGAATACTTAAAGCGAGGCGGCAGAATCACAGGAATGAGCGCGGCACTGGGTACTATTTTAGACATCAAACCCATTCTCACCGTGCAGGAAGGGCTGGTTGGTGCTCACGAAAAAATCCGTGGCATCAAAAAAGCAATGCACCGCATTATTGAGTTGGTAAAAGAAGCAACCTGTGACGGCAACTACCGTTATATGATTTTGCATTCCACCAAAGCAGATTACTATGACGATTTTGTGGCAATGACCAAAGAAGCATTCCCCGATGCAGAAATCAACGAAAATCAGGTGGGATGCACCATTGGAATTCACATCGGCCCCGGATTGGTTGGTCTTATGTTCCAGAAAAAACCTTAAAATGAGAAAACAGCACTTATCGGATGAACCTCACCGCTCGGCGTACACTCGGTACGCCTTCGGGTTACCCCTACGGGTTCGGTTTCTCCGCTCTGCACCATTTTTCTCATTTTATCCATACAGATATAATAAAATTATTCATTCTTCATGATTCATTAATAAGGGCAATCGGCAATGCCGATAGCCCTTATTGTGCCCTTATCAAACAGAAAGGAGGTGCCGATATGAAATTAGAAAAACCCTTTCGCATTGCGTCTCACATGAAACCAAAAGGAGACCAACCTCAGGCCATTGAAAAACTAAGTCAAGGGATTTTAGAGAATGACAAATACCAGACCTTACTTGGGGTAACCGGTTCGGGAAAAACCTTTACCATCGCCAATGTGATTGAAAAGGTGCAAAAGCCCACCTTAGTGCTGGCTCACAACAAAACCTTAGCCGCTCAGCTTTGCAGTGAATTCAAGGAATTTTTCCCTGATAATGCGGTGGAGTTTTTCGTTTCTTACTATGATTATTATCAACCCGAAGCATATCTTCCCGGCACCGACACTTTCATTGAAAAAGATTCTCAGATTAACGATGAAATTGATAAACTCCGTCACGCTGCCACCACAGCCCTCTTTGAGAGAACCGATGTTATCATTGTGGCATCCGTTTCCTGTATTTACGGCTTAGGTGACCCGGAAGATTACACCGATTTATGTGTGTCCATCCGCCGCGGTATGGAAAAAGACCGTGACGAAGTGGTGAAAAAACTCATTGAAATTCAGTATGAACGAAATCACATCGACTTTCACAGAGGATGTTTCCGATTAAACGGCGATGTGCTGGATATTTTTCCGTCAAACTCCAACGAAATGGTGCTTCGTGTGGAATTTTTCGGAGACGAGGTGGAGCGTTTAACCGAAATCAACCCCTTAACAGGAGAAATTTTAGGAGAGAGAGACCACATTTTTGTGTTCCCTGCTTCTCACTATGCCACCTCTTTTGATAAAATGAAACGTGCCATTAAAACCATTGAGGAAGAACTGGCAGAGCGTATCGCTTTCTTTGATGAAAAAGAAAAGTGGATTGAAAAGCAGCGTATCACCGAACGCACCAACTACGATCTGGAAATGATGGGAGAAATCGGCTTCTGCAAAGGCATTGAAAACTATTCCCGCCATATCAGCGGCAGAGAACCCGGCAGCGCTCCCTACACCTTACTCGATTATTTCCCCGACGATTTTTTACTGGTGGTGGACGAATCTCACGTCACCTTACCTCAGGTGCGGGGAATGTATGCAGGGGACAGAGCCAGAAAAACCTCTTTGGTAGATTACGGCTTCCGCTTACCCTCAGCATACGATAACCGCCCCTTAAACTTTGACGAATTTATCCAGCGAATCCATCAGGCAATCTTTGTTTCCGCAACGCCTGCCGATTATGAACGGGAACACTCCACCCGTATTGTGGAGCAGGTGATTCGTCCCACAGGACTGTTGGATCCCGAAATTTTCGTAAAACCCACCACAGGGCAAATTGACGATTTATTATCCGAAATCAACATCCGCACCGAAAAAAATGAACGTGTGCTGGTGACCACCTTAACCAAACGAATGGCAGAAGATTTGACAGACTATTTCACCGAGGCAGGCGTTCGGGTGCGGTATCTTCATTCGGATATTGACACTATGGAGCGTATGGAAATCATCCGTGATTTGCGAATGGGTGAATTTGATGTGCTGGTTGGCATCAACCTGCTCCGTGAGGGGCTGGACTTACCCGAAGTATCCCTGGTTGCCATTTTGGATGCAGACAAAGAAGGGTTCCTGCGAAGCGAAACCTCCCTGATTCAGACCATCGGTCGTGCCGCAAGAAATGCACAAGGGACGGTGATTATGTATGCGGACACTCTCACCGATTCTATGGAAAGAGCCATTCGGGAAACCAACCGCCGCCGTGACATTCAGAAAGCGTATAACGATGCCAACGGCATCGTTCCTGTTACCATCAAAAAAGACATCCGTGCGGTGATTGAAGCAACCAAAAAGGCAGAAATTCCGTCTAAAAAAGGGAAAACGAAAAAATTGGTGGATGACGGTTACTTAGAAACCGAGATTCTGCGCTTAACCGAAGAAATGAACAAAGCCGCTAAGAACTTAGACTTTGAAAAGGCGGCAGAGCTTAGAGATAAGATAAAAGCTTATCAAAGTTAGGGTTGATAAAAGGGTCATAATCTGTAAATCTCACCGCTCGCTGTACACATAGTACAGCTTCGGGATTCGATTTCCGAATTCTGCCTCCTTTTCTCTTCCCCTACAACAATCAAGCTATCCCCCATTTTGTTACCAAACGGAATTCCAAAAAAAAGAAACTGCCGCCAAGTATTTACGCAATCCAAAAAGTTCGTCTTCCTGCCGTTGTATTCGATTGCGTAAATAACGGCGGAAAGGCTCAGAAACGTCGTTTGATGAAGTTATATTTTTCTAAATATCCATTTTTAAAGACGCAGATAAATTGATGCAAAATGAAGAAATCGAACCCGTAGGGGTTATCCGAAGGCGTACTGAGTGTACGCCGAGTGATGAGGTTCATCCGTTAGGCACAATTTAACAAATTACCCTATATAACTAATTAGCAAGTTACCCTATATAACTAAGACGCAGATAAATTGATGCATAACGGAGAAACCGAACCCGTAGGGGTTATCCGACGCCGTACCGTGTGTACGGCGAGAGATGAGGTTCATCCGTTAGGCACAATTTAGCAAGTCAACAAAGGAACGATTATGAGAGATAATATTTATGTAAAAGGTGCCAAAGAGCACAATTTAAAAAATATTGATTTAAAAATACCGAGAGACAAATTGGTTGTCTTTACGGGGGTATCGGGTTCGGGGAAATCCTCTCTGGCGTTTGATACCATTTATGCGGAAGGGCAGCGGCGTTATGTGGAGTCGCTTTCTTCGTATGCCAGAATGTTTTTGGGGCAGATGGACAAGCCTCAGGCAGATTTGATTGAAGGGCTTTCTCCTGCCATTTCCATTGATCAGAAGACAACATCGAAAAATCCCCGCTCCACCGTGGGAACGGTGACTGAAATTTACGATTATCTCAGACTGTTATATGCAAGAATCGGGATTCCCCATTGTCCCAACTGCGGCAAGGAAATTCACAAACAGACCATTGACCAGATTGTGGATAAAATTTTAAAGTTGCCCGAAAAAACCAGGATTGTGATTTTAGCACCTGTGGTGAGAGGCAAAAAAGGGGAACATCAAAAAACCTTTGAAAAAGCGAAAAAAAGCGGTTTTATTCGTGTGCGTGTGGATGGCAATCAGTATGATTTATCTGAAGAAATCAAGCTGGATAAAAACCAAAAGCACACCGTGGAAATCGTGGTGGACCGTATGGCGGTGAAAGAAGATATCCGTTCCCGACTGACCGATTCTCTGGAAACGGCTGTGGGGTTGACTGACGGTCTTGTAACCTTACTGGAGCACGATTCGGGAAAGGAAACCACCTTCAGCTTAAATTACTCCTGCCCCGACTGTGATATTTCGGTGGAGGAACTTTCTCCCCGTGCTTTTTCTTTTAACAATCCCTTTGGTGCCTGCCCTGAATGTGGCGGTATCGGACACTTAATGAAGGTGGATCCTGCCTTGGTGATTGACACCGAAAAATCTATTTTAGACGGTGCCATCCGCGGCAGCGGCTGGTATGCGGCAGACAAGTCCGACAGCGTGGCATACACCTTATTGGAAGCGGTTTGCAAGCACTACGGCTACTCTATGGTGAAACCCATCGGAAAACAAGACCCCGAATTTCTGCAGATTCTTCTTTACGGCAACGGCGGTGAAAAACTGAAAATCGAGTATCAGCGCCGTGGCAATTCGGGCACCTATTACAGCGATTTTGAAGGTGTTATCACCAACTTGGAGCGTCGTTATCGGGAAACTTCTTCCTCCTGGATGCGAAGCGAAATTGAATCCTTTATGAGTCAGAAACCCTGCCACGTTTGCAAAGGTGCAAGACTGAAACAGGAAAGCTTGGGCGTAACCGTGGGCGACATCAACATTTACCAAATGTGCCAGAAGCCTGTGAAAGAATTACTTCCCTTCTTTGATAAACTCTCCTTAACCGAGAAAGAATTAAACATTGCAGAGCGTCTCTTAAAAGAAATCAGAGAGCGTGTCGGATTTTTGGATAAAGTGGGTCTTAATTACCTCACCCTGTCCCGCTCTGCAGGCACACTGTCGGGCGGCGAAGCACAAAGAATCCGCTTAGCAACCCAGATTGGCTCCTATTTAATGGGCGTATTATATATTTTGGACGAACCCAGCATCGGTCTTCATCAGCGTGACAACGAAAAACTGATTGAAACCCTGATTCGTCTTCGTGATGTGGGCAACTCCGTATTGGTGGTGGAACACGACGAGGACACCATCCGTGCCGCAGACTATGTGTTTGACTTTGGCCCCGGTGCAGGGATTCACGGCGGCTACATCACCGCAGAAGGCACTCCCCAAGAAATTATGAAATCAAAAAATTCTTTGACAGGGGACTATTTATCAGGCAGAAAACAAATTCCCGTTCCCACCGAGCGAAGAGAAGGAAACGGCAATTTTTTAACCATCAAAGGCGCAAAACAGAACAATTTAAAAAATATTGATGTATCTATCCCCTTAGGTTGTATGACCATTGTGACAGGGGTATCCGGCTCGGGGAAATCATCTTTAATCAATCAGATTTTATATCAGGAATTATTCCATTATTTAAACGGCGGAAAAAGCCGTGGCGGTCTTCACGATTCTATCGAAGGCATAGAGCATTTGGATAAGGTCATCGCCATTGACCAGTCTCCCATCGGCAGAACACCCCGCTCCAATCCTGCCACCTACACAGGCGTGTTTTCTCTGATTCGTGACTTATTTGCATCCACCAACGATGCCAAAATGAAAGGCTACGGACCGGGACGGTTCAGCTTTAACGTGAAAGGCGGACGATGCGAAGCCTGCGAGGGTGACGGCATTGTGAAAATTGAAATGCACTTTCTGCCCGACGTGTTTGTGCCCTGCGATGTGTGTAAGGGCAAGCGCTATAACAGAGAAACCTTAGAAGTCCGTTACAAAGGCAAAAATATCCACGAAGTGCTGGATATGACTGTGGAAGAAGGTCTTTTGTTCTTCGAAAATATACCTTCCATCAAGCGGAAACTTCAGTTATTATATGATGTGGGTCTTTCCTATATTAAGTTAGGCCAACCCTCCACCACCTTATCAGGTGGGGAAGCACAGCGTGTGAAACTTGCCACCGAGCTTTCCAAACGCCCCACAGGTAAAACCATTTATATCTTGGATGAACCCACCACAGGTCTTCATTTTGACGATGTGCGAAAATTAATTGATGTGTTAAACCGTTTGTGCGACAGCGGAAACACCATTGTGATTATTGAGCATAACTTGGATGTCATTAAAGTGGGTGACTATATCATTGATATGGGCCCCGAAGGCGGAGATGAAGGCGGTACCGTGGTGGCAATGGGCACTCCCGAAGAAGTGGCAAAGGTGGAAGCATCGCATACAGGCAGATTTTTGAAAGAGAAACTGTAGAGTTTTTAAAGAATAAATAATAGAGAATAAAGAAAAAAAGTGTGGTGCCCTTCGGGCACATTATCATGCAGGCTTTGCCTGCCACCGAAATTATTCACTATTCATTCTTCACTATTCACTAAAAAAAGACGAACTTCGTTGGAAGTTCGTCTTTTTTTTATATCCAGTTGTTGTAGACTGCAATTGTTCCCACGAGATTTAAGGCAAAACCGAAAATCGCAATGGGAATCTGGAATTTTTCCAGTTTGTCGTCTTTATCCGTCACCAACAGGATGCCTAAGAATATGTAGGGCAAGGAATCCAACACATAACGGTTTCCCCATTGGAAGCCACCCATGGTTTTATGGGCGGTAAGGCACAAAAGATGCACAATCACGGTAATGGGAATTAAAATTCTTACCAAGATATTCTTTTGCTGTTTTTTAAAAAAGGATGCCACGGTGTAGATGGCGTAGGAGAGAAACACAGGAATTACCAAATAAAATGCCCAACCGTTGAATTTGGGAAACTGCATCATGCCCTTGGCATCTTTTGCAGGCCATTTCCAGAGGAGGGGAAAATTCTGTTTGATATAGTCAAGATGGAACTGTCCTTTTTCGGCTTCGGTGAATTCAGGCAGATAGTTGTGTCCGAATTCTAAAATATTGCCAAACCGAAAATAATTGAGCAACATATAGCTGACCGCAATCACCACGGGAGCAATCGCCCAAGTCCAATATTTTTTAAGCATTTTTGCAAAGGTGAGATTTTGCTTTTTCAGTCCCTGATATAAAATGATCAGCAAAATGGGAGCATAAAGAGCGTTAAAGGGACGGCATCCCACACTCATTGCCCAAAAGGCAAGGGATAAACCACCTTTGCCCACCACGGCATAATAAATTGCCATCACGGATAAGGTGAAACACAGATTCTGAGCAATAAACCAAACCCAACCGTTCACGGTGACAAAAATCAGGTTGGTACCGATGGTGACAAACAACGTCCAGAACACCGCAGATTCGTTGGATTTTTCATAATGTTTTAACAAACGGAACACATAAAACGCACCCAATAAACTTACCGCCACCGCTATCCAGCCGTCGGGAGTGTTCTGCCCGAACAACGCCGCAAAGGGAAGCATCACATAAGAGGGGAATGGGGGGAAACTGACAAAATATTTGCCGCCAAATTCTGCTATTTCCAGATGGGAATAATTCTGCCCCAAGTCCAGATGCCCCTGTAACCAACGGCACGCCTGCAGGGTGTAGGAATTATAGTGATTTTTTGCCCAGGGCCACATTCCCGTGAACGCCCAGACCACCCAGTAGGCGGCAAGAATGCCCAAAACTACCGTCAGAAAGGATAACCATTCCTCCCGCTTGGTTTTTATCAAACTGTTTGATTTCATAACTATTCTCCTTTTTAGGATTCATCTTTTTAAGTTTAGCACAAACTTTCAAAAAAGTAAATATCTTTTCAGAAAATACAAAAAACAACGGCAATGCCGTTGTTTTTTTAGAATTATTCGTCAAATAAGGGAGTGGAAAAATAGCGTTCCGCCGTGTCGGGAAGCACTGTTACCACGGTTTTTCCTTTGCCTAATTTTTTCGCTAATTTGATTGCCGCTGCCACATTGGTTCCTGAAGAAATACCACACATAATACCTTCTTTTGCAGCCAGGTCTTTGGACGCCTGAATAGCTTCCTCGTCTTTTACGATGCAAATGTCATCATAAATATTCTGATTTAAAATGGCAGGAATGAGGCCGTCACCAATGCCCATCTGCAAATGGGTACCGATGGAACCGCCGGACAAGATTGCCGCGTGTTCTGGTTCCACAGCCCAGATAGTCATATCAGGATTTTTTTCTTTTAAGGTTTCGCCGATACCTGTAATGGTGCCGCCTGTTCCGATACCCGAACAGAATCCGTGAATGGGACCGTCCACCTGTTCTAAAATTTCCACGCCTGTGCGTTTTCTCTGAATTTCCACATTGGCAGGATTTTCAAACTGCTGAGGCACAAACACATTGGGGTCTTCTGCCTGCATTCTGAGAGCTGTTTTTAAACATTCGTCGATGCAATCACCAATGTTGCCTGCGTCGTGCACCAAAATTACCTCGGCGCCGTAGTGCTTCACTAATTTTCTGCGTTCTTCGCTGACAGAATCAGGCATAATGATTTTGGTTTTGTAGCCACGAACGGCACCAACCAATGCCAGACCGATGCCCTGATTTCCGCTGGTGGGTTCCACAATGATGGTATTTTCGTTAATCAAACCTTTCGCTTGTGCATCTAAAATCATATTGTATGCAGTGCGGGTTTTGATGGAGCCTCCCACGTTTAACCCTTCAAATTTTACCAACACCTCGGCAGAGTCTTCCCCAACCATCCGATTCAGACGGATTAAGGGGGTATTGCCGATGGCGTCTAACACGGTGTTATATATCATAGGTAAGTTTCCTTTCCAAGTTTTCATAAAACAGAATCATTATACCAGAAGTAAAAATGCTTGCTTGCAAGGGCATTTTTACGACGCAGTCAATTGACAAAGTGCACAAAAGAGCACAAAAGAGCTTAAGCTCTCAGAAATTTTATAGAATAAAATTCTGCATTTGTTAATTATAACACGAATGGAAAAAAATTTCAATCTTTTTCCAAATATTTTATGATAAACCCATTATTTTGATTCCAAAATGTAAAAAAAACAAACATTTTAAATTGACGAAAACTCTTTTTTGTGATATACTTAGAACACGGATTATGATTTGGACATAACATAAAAGTAGAACGAACCCAAGGGGGAACTTTTTTATGACCGATTTTATTAAACTGATTGAAATTGTGGGCACCGTTGCTTTTGCCGTGTCGGGAGCATTGGTTGCCATTGATGCCAACCTGGATTTATTCGGGGTAATTTTTGTGGCGTGTATCACAGCGGTGGGCGGCGGAATCATTCGGGATTTGCTGTTGGGAATTCATCCCCCCGTGATTTTCACCAATGATCACCTGTGCATCCTTGCAATAGCGGTGGCACTGGCGGTGTTTGTGATTGCGTATTTTAAAAGAAAAAAATTTCAGTCCTTTCGCTTTCGGGTGGAAAGTGTGAACAATGTGTTTGACGCTTTCGGGCTTGCCGCCTTCACCGTGACAGGTGCCGAAGTGGCGTACACGCAAGGATTCGGGGATAACGGTTTTTTGGTTGTGGCAATCGGTATGATTACGGCAGTGGGCGGCGGAATTATTCGGGATATTATTACTAACACCACTCCTTATGTATTCAAAAAACACATTTATGCTTTGGCAAGTGTGTTCGGATGTATTCTATACTACCTCTGCAAACAAGTGGCTTTTGCAGAAGTGTGGACGGTTACCGTATCGGTGGTTTCGGTAATTGCAATCCGAATGTTTGCCACCAGGTATCGGTGGAGTTTGCCCAAAATCCATATTGGAGACTAAAGGAGACTCTATGAAAAAAATTATTTCTTTATTATGCTTGACCATTTACCTTATGGCATCTTCCGTGTTGCCTGCGTGCGCAAACAGTGAGCTTCCCCAAATCACCATGGCAATCAATGAAGAAGTCTTTATGGTAAACGGTGCCGAAAAACAGATGACTCCTCCCATACTGGTGCTGGGAAAAACCTATGTAAATCTGTATGACGTGGCGCCTCTTCTGGGAATGAAAGTTTCCTGGATAGAAGCAGAAGTAGGATTTTTCCGCGTAACGGGAACGGGAATTTCCACGGATTTTATTCTGATTTCCCAATGGGACGATTTAACCCGTCTGCCCTATCGCTTTGTTGTGAAGGATGGCTGCATTTATGTGTCCTTACGGGAGCTTTGCGACCTGGCAGGCTCTCCCCTCAGCTATACAAACGGGCTGATTACCCTGGGAAATTCCCCCGCAAAAAATCATCCGTCATTTTTAAAAATTGACACAACCAATCAGGATGACTATGTGTATCAGAAATACCCTGCCCCCTTCACCTACCTTGTGAATCCCTATCAGACATACAGCTATGAAATGATGCAAGCGGATGCCAAGAGTCTGCAGGCGATGTATCCCGATCTTGTAAAGCTCTCCTCCATCGGAAAATCCGTGGAGGGCAGAGACCTGTTGCTGATAGAATTTGGTCGGGGTGATAACCGCATTTTTGTAAACGGAGCCCATCACGCCAGAGAATACATCACTGCCACCTACCTGATGTACGCCATAGACCGCTACGCCTATGCCTACCGTGTGGGCAGTATGTGGGGGCAGTATTCTCCCAAAGAAATTTTAGACAATATCACCTTCTGCATTGTGCCTATGGTGAATCCCGACGGGGTAAACCTGGTGCAAAACGGCATATCCGCCACCCAACACGCCGATGAGCTTGCCCAAATGAAAATTTATGAAGGTGCAAAATACTGCTATTCTGCCTGGAAGGCCAATATCCGCGGCGTGGACTTAAACAGAAACTACAGTCTGTTCTGGGACCCTGAGGACAACCAAAACCCCAGAGGCTCCAACGGTTTTCAGGGAGATGCTCCCTGCACCGAGCCGGAGGTGCGTGCCGTGTCCCGTTATGTGGATAACAACCCCTTTGAAGCCTATGTTGCCTTTCACACGCAAGGAGAGGTGTTCTACTGGGCAGACAATCCCGTGAATCCCACCCATATAGACCGTCTGATTATCAAGGACACAGGCTTTGAAAAAATGAAGGAAGATAACTCTGCCCTCACTGGTACCTTCTTTAATTATGTGTATTATCAGTATCAAAAGCCCACGCTGACCGTGGAATTATGCCCCTACGTTGGAAACTATCCGTATCCCAACGGCAATTTTGACAAGGTGTGGAACCCCGCCAAAAATATTCTGCTCCTGGTGGGCAACGAAATTCTTTACCAGAATTCTTTGCAATAATGATAAAATACTGTGGCATCCGCCACAGTATTTTTTTAATGGTGATGACAGCAGTATTTTTTATTTTTCTCTTGACTATTTTTGCCAAAAAAGGTAAAATGGGAGAGTATTTTGTTTTTTAGGAGTATATGTTTATGAATTACCAAAGCAAACTGAAGGGAAATCTGATTCTCCTGCTCACCGCATTTATCTGGGGGGTATCTTTTATTGCACAGAGCGTTGGGGTGGAGGAAATTTCCCCTCTTGCCTTCAACGGCATCCGCAGCGTGTTGGGGGGAGTGGTGCTTTTGCCCGTGATATTCTGTTTGGACCGTTCCAAACAGAAAAAGGGAATCCCTGTGCAAAAGATGAATAAAACCCTGCTGATTGGCGGAATCGTTTGCGGAGTGTGTCTTTGCGTGGCAAGCACGCTTCAAACCATCGGTATGGTTTACACCAGCCCCGGAAAGTCAGGCTTTTTAACCGCACTTTATATGGTGATTGTGCCGATTTTAGGACTCTTTATGGGAAACCGTCCCCGTCCTGTGATTTTGGTGTCGGTGCTGATTGCCTTATCAGGCCTTTACTTAATGTGTATGGACGGCTCTCTTTCCATCAACTACGGAGATGTGCTGACTATCTTCTGTGCGGTGGTGTTTGCCTTCCATATTCTTGCCATTGACAAGTTTTCCCCAAAAGTGGACGGTGTGAAACTTGCCTGTTTGCAGTTTTTTGTGTGCGGGATTTTAAACCTGATTGCTATGGTGATATTAGGCGAAACGCCCACCTTCTCTCAGGTGATTTCCCTGTGGGCATCCATCGGTTATTCGGGCGTTTTATCCTGCGGTGTGGCATACACGTTGCAAATTGTGGGACAAAAATACACCGACCCAACCTCTGCATCCATCTTAATGAGCTTAGAATCGGTGTTTGCCACCTTAACCACGGTGATTTTGGTTGCCTGCGGATGGAATCTCACGGGCGGACAGCTATCGCCGAGAGAATTGTGGGGATGCGTGCTGATGTTCGGTGCCATATTGTTGGTGCAATTACCCGAAAAATCCAAGAAATAACGAATTTTCTTGACAAATTTTTCCTGATATGGTAACATAGCTTTAAGCGAATTCCCGAAAGGAAATCAAATTAGGAGGTATTTGAAAATGAAAATTTTCAAAAACAAAAGCGTGCTGACCATGCTGATTACCCTGCTTCTGATGCTGGGTACCGCTATGGTAGCATTTGCAACCGGAGACGAAGCTCCTGTTAGCAATTATTATGCAACTTTCTGGGCACTGGTTCCGCCCCTTGTGGCAATCGGACTTGCTCTCATCACCAAAGAAGTGTATTCTTCTTTATTCATCGGTATCGTGCTGGGCGGCTTGCTGGCAATGAACTGGAATCCCGTTGGCGCATTGGATGCTGTGATCAACGACGGTTTGATTTCTGCTGTATCCGGCACCGCAGGCATCTTCATCTTCCTGGTAATCTTAGGTGCCATGGTTGCCTTAATCAATAAGGCAGGCGGCTCCGCAGCTTTCGGAAGATGGGCAGAAAAGCACATCAAATCCCGTGTGGGCGCTACGTTTGCAACCTTTATTTTAGGCGTTTTAATTTTTATTGACGACTATTTCAACTGTCTCACCGTGGGCTCCGTTATGCGTCCCGTGACCGACAGACACAATATCTCCCGTGCAAAATTTGCATTTTTAATTGATGCAACCGCTGCACCGATTTGTATGATTGCTCCCGTTTCTTCCTGGGCAGCTGCTGTTTCCGAGTTTACCGAAGGAACCGGCTACTCCGGCATTGAGCTGTTTGTGAGAGCAATTCCCTACAACTTCTATTCTCTTCTGATGATTGTGTTCATCATCGCAATCACCCTGATGAAATTCGACTACGGCCCCATGAAGCTCCACGAATTCAATGCAATGCACAAGGGTGACTTATTCACCTCCGGCAAAGAAGAATTCCCGGATGCAGACGAAGGTGCAAACCCCAAAGGCAAAGTAATTGACCTGATTTTCCCCGTAATTGTGCTGGTGATTATCTCCATCATCGGTCTGCTGTATGTGGGCGGATTCTTCTCCGGCGAAACCTTTATCAATGCATTCGGTAACACTGATGCAACCGTTGGCTTACCCTGGGGTGCAATCGTGGCATTAATCGTGACCATTATTTATCTGATTGCAAGAAGAGTTATCACCTTTAAAGAAGCAATGGAATGTATCCCCAAAGGCTTTAATGCAATGGTGCCCGCAATTTTAATCTTAACCTTTGCAACTGCATTAAAAAATATGACCGGTCTGCTTGGCGCTGCAACCTTCGTGGAAGGCTTAATGAACTCCGCAGCTGCAGGCTTGGCAAACTTCTTACCTGCAATTATCTTCTTAGTGGCTTGTGTACTGGCATTTGCAACCGGTACCTCCTGGGGTACCTTTGGTATCTTAATCCCCATTGTAACTGCAATGTTCCCGGGCGATATGACCCTGCTGACCATTGGTGTTTCCGCGTGTCTGGCAGGTGCGGTTTGCGGTGACCACTGCTCCCCCATCTCCGATACCACCATTATGTCTTCTGCAGGTAGCCAGTCTAACCACGTAAACCACGTTTCCACCCAGTTGCCCTATGCAATCACCGTGGCACTCTTATGCTTCGTGGTGTACGTACTGGCAGCATTTATCCGCAGTGCCTGGGTATTACTCCCCATCGGCATTGTGCTGACAGTTGCAACCTTATTTGTAATCAAAAAATTAACTGCAGGAAAACAGCCTCAATAATGCAATTTTAAAAAAAAAGAGCATATTGCCTTCAGGCAGTATGCTCTTTTTGTATGCTTTTTTTATAAAAAGGGAATCCTAAAAGGGGAGGATTCCATGAAGAAACTATGTTTTGTGATATTGGGAATCATCGTTGTTTTTATGGGGATTGCCATCTTTGATTACCAAACCAACCACCGATATTTTTCTGCTGATCTTCACACCGTTACGGTGGACACTCATCAGGAACAGATGGAGTTTTCCGCTCCCATTCTCCGGATGAACAGTGGGTATCTGATGTCGGGTGCGGTGCGAAAAATTGATAATATTACCGTGGGAGCCACTGCCAATGTTTCCTGTCAGGGGAATACTTACGAAGGCACCCTCTGTCGGCTGGAACCCACCTTCGACGGCATTTACTATGCCTCTGTATCGGTGGACAAAATCAACCAGGAACCCAAAGATACTGCCACCGCCGTTATTTTGGGGAACATACGGCAAAATGTGATGTTTGTGCCGGAAGAATGTGTACAAAAAGATTCAAACGGTCAGGATGTAGTCTTTGTGGTGCAAAACGGATATGCTATGAAAAGAAATGTGAAAAAAGGCACCCTGCTCCGGGAAGGACAGGTGGAAATTCTGCAGGGACTTTTCCCCGCAGAAACCATCATCATTTCTCCCGAAAATATCCGCACGGGTGACCGCATTTTATCCCCATAATCCCCATTGGGTGAAGCTTTGTCCGTATTGGGGAAACAAACGCAGTTTTCCACATTTATTGGGGAAAACTTGTTTTTTTACTGTGGAATAATGGGGGATTTATTGTGTTTTTTCACAAATTCAGTGAAAAACCCTTGGAAATACGCACTTTCTTTTTTTGAAATTTCAAAAAGAATTCCACAGGTTGCATCAAAGAAAAAAACAGCAGATTGCTCTGCTGTTTTTTTATCGGAATGCAGTTTCACAAAATAGTTTTACTCCTGTGAGCAAACACTGCTCATCAATCTGAAATTTGGCGTGATGGAGAGGATAGGCACTGTCTTCTCCTCCGTTGGAACCGATTCTTACGTGTGCCGCTGGAATCTCTTGGGCAAAGAAAGAAAAGTCTTCGGCGGCAAAGGTTCGCTTGCCCTCGTCGATGTGTTCAGGATAGGAATCCCCAAACACTTTCATCGCCGCAAACAGATATTCGGTGAGTGCACCTTCATCCTGTTGACAGGGCGGATATTCCTCCACGGGATGAAATTCCACCGTGATATTTCTCGCTTTGGAAATTTCCTCTGCTAAAACTGTTAATTTTTCTAAAATCCGTGTTCTTTGCTCGGGGCATAAGGTGCGGATGGTGCCTTTTAACAGGGCATCATCGGGAAACACATTATAATAACCGTCGGCATTGCAGGCACAGGCAGAAATCACTGCATCAGCTTCTTCTTTCCCCAATGCTTCAATGCCTAAAATACAGTCCGCTAAGGCAGGCAAGGGAGAATTTGCCGACTCGGGAATGGCACCGTGACCACCTTTGCCGTGGATTTTCATTTCATATCGGTCACACCCTGCAAAAGCAGTGTCGGGCAGATATTCAATTTTGCCCACACCAACCTGGGGCCAAACATGGGCACCGAAGATTTTTCTCACCCTGGGATTCTCTAAAACCCCTTCTCTAATCATAGGTAAGGCTCCGCCGTCTCCCTCTTCTCCCGGTTGGAAAATCAGCTTCACACAATATTTCAGGTCACTTTCGTGTTCTTTTAAAATTTTAGCGGTCATCAGCAATATGGCAATATGAGCATCGTGACCGCAAGCGTGCATCATGCCTGTGTGCTCCGATTGATACGAAACTCCTGTTTCTTCCGTCACAGGCAAAGCATCTGTGTCCATCCGAAGGGCAATACATTCGTTGCTTTCGTCACCAATCAGACAGACCACACCTGTATGGAACACCCGCTTTACGTTGGTGATGCCGTAGCTTTTTAAAACCTCTTCAATTTTTTCGGCGGTTTTATGCTCTTCGTAACAAATTTCGGGGATTTTATGAAACTCCCGACGGAGCATAACCAGCTCATCAAAATATTTTTCGTAGGAAATGTCTGCCATATAAACACCTCGCTCAAAATTGGTCAATTATATTGTATCATATTCCAGAAAAATTGGCAATTCTTTTTCGGAAATTGAAACAAGAATGTAACCTTCCTCCGTTGGAACTCATAAGTTGGAAAAAGGAACAAAAAAATTGCGTTTTTCACTTGAAAAATAAAGAGAAATCGTATATAATAAAAAGAGTGATTTTCCGAAAAAAAGGAAAGGGGTATTTTTGGAAAAAGTTTTTGTTTTCCAAAAAGAAAAGCTATGTTAGGAAATTTAAAAACCAACCGTATATTTTTCTCAGGCATCGGTGGAGTCAGTATGAACGCTCTTGCCCTGATTTTAAAGGAAAACGGCTATGTTGTGTCAGGCTCCGACCGTTCTGCCTCCAAAATTACCGACCGTCTGGTAAAGATGGGAATCTCCGTGTTTATCGGGCAGAAAGCGGAAAATATCACCCCTGATTTAGGCCTTGTGGTACGCACTGCGGCAGTGCCTATGGATGCTCCCGAAATCGTGAGAGCCACAGAGCTTGGCATCCCCGTGATGGAGAGAAGCACGCTTCTTGGGCTTGTGATGAAAGGCTACAATGAACGTATCAACGTGTGCGGAACGCACGGCAAAACCACCACCACCTCTATGATGGCTCTTTGCTTAATGAAAGCAAACAAAACCCCCACCGTTACCGTGGGCGGTGATTTTCCTCAGATTAACGGAAATCTGTTGCTTGGCAGTAAAGATTATTTTGTGTGTGAAGCTTGTGAATATGTGGAAAGCTTTTTGGAATTTTATCCGTCTGCCACCATCCTTTTGAATATTGAAGAAGACCATTTGGACTACTATAAAGACATTGCTCATATCCGCAGTGCCTTCCAGAAATTTACCGACAAAACCGAAAATATCATTGTGGCAAACGGCGATGACGAAAATGTGCGTCTGCTCAACTACTCGGGTGCCAAAGCTGTGTTTTACGGATTGGAATCGGGAGACTACTTAGCAAACAACGTGGTATTCTATCCCGACCGCACCGAATATGACGTGTCATATCACGGCGAAATGCTGGCTCACGTGGTATTAACCGTGGCAGGAGCTCACAACGTGTCCAACTCTTTGGCGGTGTTTGCCTTATGCCGTGAACTTGGAATCCCCGAAGAACCTGTGCTGGAAGCACTCAGAGAATTCGGCGGTGCCAAACGAAGAATGGAATACAAAGGGCAATACAACTTTGTTCCCGTGTATGACGATTATGCCCATCATCCCACCGAAATTGAAACCACCATTTCTTCCATCCGTCAGAAAAATCCCAAACGGTTGGTTATGCTGTTTCAGCCCCACACCTACACCCGCACCAAAACCTTAAAAGACGATTTTATCCGCGTGTTAAAAACCGTGGATTGCCTCTATATTGCCGATATTTACGCTGCAAGGGAGAAAGACCCGGGAGATATCAGCTCCCGTGACCTTTGCGATGCCATTGCTCATTCTCACTACACACCTGCGCTGTCGGATGCGGTGACCAAATTAAAAGCATCCTTACAAGAGGGCGACATTTTTGTAACCGTGGGTGCAGGAGATGTGTATCTGGCAGGGGAAGAACTTTTGAAAAACTAAGGAGCAAATCTATGAAACATCCCGTATTCGGTCTGGAAAAACCTTATTTTGAACAAATCGGACGTGAAATCATTATCTATACCGACGATACCTGTTTTGACGGATTTTCCAATATGGTTGCCGTGAAAAAAGGTGAAAAGAAAATCCTGGTGGCATTTTCCGCTTCGGAAAACGCCTTCTTGGTGAATAACATTCTGCCAGACGGCAAGGTGGGGATTTCCCCTCTCTTTGACATTCCCGAAACCTTATCCAACGAAAGAGTGCTCTCCCCAAACGGAAAGCAGGGCATCTTAGATGCCAAAAATAAAACCGTGGATTTTTTTGTGGCAGATGAGAAAGCGGCAGAAAAAGTGGTGCAACCGGGGGACGTGGTTTATCTGAAGCCCACTTGCGAAACCCTGGGAGATTCTTATATCACCAATCAGATTCCCTATTTCTTAAAACAGATTTTTTGCGACTATATCAAACACGGCGCGGCAAAAATTTCGGTTGCGTTTTTACGGGAAAAACAAAAAGGTGCTCATGCTCTGGGCATTCATTTCCCTGCTGAAGAATCCTATTTTGTGACCTGTGCGGAGGAGTTACCCCATGAGTTCTGCTTTGTGAAAAAAGAGGGCGACTTTGTTTCCACCTTTGATATCCCTGCGCTTCCCGCCGCAGTTTGCAAGGATTCGGTATCCACTGCCAATTCCTATTATCTGTCCAGCGGTTGTGCCAAGGTGGCAACCCTTGCTCTTAACATGAAAAAACTGCCCAACGGCAACTTCCAAATCAAAAAGGAAGCCGTAAAACAGTTAACCGCTTTTTTAGAATCCCTGAAATAGAGGACTTTTTATGAGAGAATCCAAAAATGCTGAAAAAACCAAAATACTTTTGGTGGGGTTAAACGCCAAATATTCTCACACCGCCCTGGCGGTTTATTCTATCAGTGCTTATCTGAGCGAAAAGGGTGTTTTAAACTGTGTGGCAGAATATTCGGTCAACGATCCTTATGAAAGCGTATTTTATGATATACTGTCGAAAAAACCCGATATCATCGGGTTTTCTGTGTATCTCTGGAATGTGGAGCGGGTATGCAGACTGGCAGATGATTTAAAGCTGGCGTTACCTCAGGTGAAAATCTTTTTGGGAGGTCCCGAAGCAGGGTACCGAACCAATCCCAAAGAAGATTTCCCCTTTGCAGATGAAATTATCCGCGGAGAAGGGGAAGCCGCCGTTTATACATATCTGACAGGAGAAGAAACCTCCGATTCCTTCCCCAATCTGCCTTTCCCCTACAAAACGCCTTTGCAGAAAGGGAAAACCGTGTATTACGAAGCATCCCGAGGATGCCCCTACCGTTGCAGTTACTGCATTTCTTCCTTAGAAAAAAACTTAAGATTCAAACCCTTAGAGCAGGTGAAAGAAGAGCTTCGGGTCCTGATTAACGCAGGAGCAACCAAGATAAAATTCATCGACAGAACCTTTAATGTGAATCCCGATGCCTACGAAATTTTCAAGTTTGTGATTGAAAACGGCGGCAACACAGGCTTTCATTTTGAAATCAAACCCGAACTTTTTGATTCTCGTGACTTTACCCTTTTGGAAACTGCACCGAAGGGACGCATCCAGTTTGAAGCAGGTCTGCAATCCTTAAATCCTGCTACCCTGACTGCCATTCACCGAAAAAATGACACCGATGCGGCATTTTCCAACTTGAAACGAATCCTTGATATGGGCAATATCCACCTGCATCTGGATTTGATTGCAGGGTTACCCTTTGAAGATAAAGAGAGCTTTATCCAAGGTTTTAACCGTGTGTATGAAATTTGCCCCGATATGCTGCAGCTTGGCTTTTTAAAAGTGCTTCACGGCACTAAGATTTCTGAGCAGACTGCAGAACACGAAATGATATTCTCACCCCATCCGCCCTATCAGGTGATTTCCACCAAGTGGTTATCTGCCTTTGACGTGATGGAATTAAAAGTGGCGGAGGAGGGCTTGGAAACCTTCTCCAATAAGGAGTTTTTTCCCCAAGTTCTTTCATACCTGTGGGAAGTAAACGACCAGAAACCTTATGACATTTTCTTATCGTTGGGACAGGCATTATCCAAAAAACCGCCTTTATCTCATCCCCACTTGTTCCGCTTGTTCTACGAATGGTATCTGGAAAATGCTATGGAAAATCCTGATGTTTTCTTAGAAAAACTGCAACATGATTTTCGGCGTAAAAACCCGAATAAACCCATGTTTTAAAAATCAGTAATCAAGAAAATTACAAACTAAGGTGCCAAAAAAAAGGATGCAGAATGAAGAAATCGAACCAAGGCAACGCCTTGAAGCCCGAAGGCGTACTGAGTGTACGCCGAGTGGTGAGATTTTGGGATTATGCGCAATTTTTCAAATCTATCAATTATCCCGAAGGGAGTTTTTTTACCATATGAACCGATTTTTTACCGATGAAGCCATCGTGAACAACACCATCACGCTGAGGGATGACTCTGTTCACCATATCAAAGATGTGATAAAACTGCGGGAAGCAGAAGAGTTGATTCTTGTAAAAAATAAAAAAGAATTGCTCTGCCGTATTGACAAAATTGAAAAAAACAGTATAATAGTATATGTGTTGGAAGAATTGGACAGCGCAAGCGAACCACCTTACGCAGTCACCTTATTTCAAGGGATTGCCAAAGGAGACAAGCTGGATTTCATCGTGGAAAAAGCGGTGGAAGCAGGGGTAAGCGAAATTGTGCCCTTTAAAATGCACCGCTCGATTGCCAAAATCGAAGGAAAAGATGTGGCAAAAAAGGTGGAACGCTTCCAGAAAATCGCCAAGTCGGCGGCAATGCAGTGCGGACGGCTGGTAATCCCCACCGTTAGCGAACCCAAAACACCAAAGCAGGTCAACTGGGATGAATTTGACCTAAAGCTTCTTTGCTATGAGGATGAAAACAAAACCACCCTGAAAGAGGTTTTAAAAAATCATTGCTCCGCTAAAAAAATTGCCTTGGTGATTGGTCCCGAAGGCGGCATTTCCCCCGAAGAGGTAACCTTTCTGACACAAGCAGGATTTCAGGCTGTGTCTTTAGGCAAGCGGATTCTTCGTTGCGAAACGGCAGGTCTTTATGCCTTAGCCAATATCCAATATGAACTTGATTAAAATTATTTTTATATAAAAGGAGTTTTTTATCATGAAAAACCAAGAAGTCATCAAAATGCAAAAAGAAAAAATTGAAAACAGACTGTTAACCGTGTTTGCCACCGCATTAGGCGCAGAAATGCTGTTGCTTTATCTGTTCAACTGGTTCTATCCCAACAGCTTATTAGGCGAAATCAGCGCACACGATGCGGCAGTGACCATTTGCCATATTCTGATGGTTGTGTTCCTGCTTCTTTGTATCTTCACCGTGGTGAAAGGTTCTATGTTAATGAAAACAGAAGAAACCCAGCGTTCCAAAAAATATATGAACTGGTTCTACGTATGCTTGGCAGGTTTACTCTCCTGTCTGTACATCTGGCCCTTAGACATTCTGACCGATGTGTTTAAAATGGATCCTATGCATCTGGCTCCCTACAACAATTTCCATCCTTTCTTTGCAAACAACGGCGTTCAGTTCCGTGTTGCACTGGTGATGACTCTGACTGCAATCTACACTGTGGCTGCATTTGTGGTTTACGGCGTGAAAAGCGCAACTTTAGGCAAAAAGAAATAAGTTTTTGAATACCAGAATATAAACGTCCCCCGAGAAAGGAACATCGTTATGTTAAACACTGAAAAAACAATGGAAAAAATTGTTGCTCTTTGTAAGGGCAGAGGTTTTGTATATTCCGGCTCCGAAATCTACGGCGGCCTCTCCAACACCTGGGACTACGGCCCCTTAGGTGTGGAATTTAAAAACAATGTGAAAAAAGCATGGTGGAGAAAATTCGTGCAGGAAAATCCCTACAATGTGGGCCTTGATGCAGCGATTTTAATGAATCCCAAGGTTTGGGTTGCCAGCGGTCATGTGGGCGGCTTCTCCGACCCCTTAATGGACTGTAAAGAATGTAAAACCCGTCACCGTGCAGACAAGCTGATTGAAGACACCGGTGTGATGCCTGCAGGCTGGTCCAACGAACAGATGGCGCAGTACATTAAAGACAACAACATCGTTTGTCCCGATTGCGGTAAATCCAACTTTACCGATATCAGAAAATTCAATCTGATGTTTAAAACCTTCCAGGGCGTTACCGAGGATGCACAGAGCGAATTGTTTTTACGTCCCGAAACTGCTCAGGGTATTTTTGTAAACTTTAAATCCGTGCAGAGAACTTCCCGTAAGAAAGTGCCTTTCGGCGTTTGTCAGATCGGGAAATCCTTCCGTAACGAAATCACTCCCGGTAA
>JAZOQZ010000115.1:0-3197 GCA_045656345.1 Clostridia bacterium | reverse complement strand
TCCATTCCTTTTACAATCGGGTCAGTTGTTGTGCCTTCCTGCTCAGACACGATTGCAAGTTCCTGTCCGATGATTCGATTAAACAGTGTAGATTTACCTGCATTGGTATTTCCGAAAATCCCGATATGTTTACGGTTTGCTAAAGGGGTTTCCTGTTTCAACATACAATCACTCCTTTTAGAGGAATAAGTCACGATCACCTTGTTCTAATTTTTTGAGATTTTCAATCACTAATGTTCTTACTTTATCGTTTTCAATATTCAAAATATGCTTTTTAATAACATCGTTTGCCAGTTTTTGAAAACATTCATCACCGTAGTCCAGTGCATATTCTTTTAAGGTCATCAATCCGTTAGGCAAACAAACATTTTTAATATTTCCTGTTTTGGCAAGTTCCATAAAGCGATCACCGGTTCTGCCTTTACGGTAACAAGCGGTACAAAAGCTGGGAACCATTCCCTCTTCCATAATCCAACGGATAATATCCTGAGCACTTCTGTCATCAGAAGTGACAAATTGAGCACCTTTGCTGTGATTTCCTTTACTGTAACCGCCAACATCCACGGACGAACCACCACTCATCTGAGAAACCCCCAAACGAATTAAATCTTTTCGCATTCTGGTGTTTTCGCGGGTAGAAATGATAATCCCCGTAAATGGAACTGCTAAACGAATAATAGAAACAATCCGTAGGAATGTATCATCATCAATAGGATGAAATCCTGACAAATCGTTCCCTTCTGCCGGACACATTCTGGGAACAGAAATAGTGTGAAACCCCACACCGAAAGTATCTTCCAGATGTTTGTTATGAAGCATTAATCCCAAAATTTCGTAACGCCAGTCTCCGGATAAACCAAATAATACACCGCCGCCAACATCGTCAATTCCGGCTTCCATTGCACGGTCGAATGCAGTCAAATGATATTCATAATTCTTTTTGGGACCACCCAGATGCACTTTTTCATAGGTTTCTTTATGATAAGTTTCCTGGAATAAAATATAAGTACCGATACCGACTTCTTTTAATTTTTGATAATTTTCCACGGTAGTGGATGCGATATTGACATTCACACGGCGAATTTCTCCGTTGCCTGATTTCATATCATAAATTGTTTTCATACAATCCAAAATATAATCAATATCGCAGTTTACAGGGTCTTCCCCTGCTTCCAATGCCAAACGTTTATGACCCATGGCTTCTAAAATTTTCACTTCATCACGGATTTCATCCATAGTAAGCTTGGTTCTCTGGAATTTATTCTTGCAGTTGAAACCACAGTAAGAACAGTTGTTGACACAGTAATCACTCACATATAACGGAGCAAACATTACAATCCTGTCACCATAAATATGTTGTTTGATTTTATCTGCAATTTTAAAAATACGGTCTTGGTGTTCTTTGCAGTCAGTAGTGAGAAGAATTGCCACTTCTTCTGGCGTAAGACCGTCAAAGCGTTCTGCTTTATCTAAAATTTCGGTAATTTTTTTATCATCTGCGGATTTTGATTGTTCCAACAAATTTACGATATACTGATGGTCAATAAAATTTGGGTATTCTTTCATTGACACCCCTCCTTTTGCATCAAAAAAGCATCTGCTCCGAGATGGAACAGATGCTTTTTACCGCTTGCATGCACTTCCAAATCAGAGACATCTTCTTTGTCAGTTGAATTTTGAAAAAACAGGTAAGATAAAAGGACTTTCGTGCTAATATCAAACGGTATTTTTATTTGTTTTCCTATTTCATTAAATTGCGGATTTTCCCAATAATATTTTCTGCAGTTAAGCCGTATTCATTTTGCAGGTCGGGACGGTTTCCGGACTGACCGAAGCGATCTTCCACAGCAACTTTATCACTGATTTTTCCGCCAAACTCTGCCACAACTTCTGCCACTGCGGAATAAAGTCCGCCAAACACATTGTGGTCTTCTGCAGTCATAATATGCTTGGAAGTTTCCAAAGCAGTTTTGATGGCATCTTTATCAATGGGCTTTACAGTGTGCATATTCACTACGCCAACCGAAATACCTTCTTTCGCTAATTCTTCGGATGCAACCAGTGCTTCGTATACCATATCGCCCATTGCAATTACGGTAACATCAGTTCCCTTCTTTAACACATTTGCTTTCCCAAAGGTGAAAGAATAATCTTCATTGGTGTTGAATACAGGCACATCGTATCTGCCGAATCTTAAATAGACAGGGCCTGGTTCGTTGATTGCTGCTTCCACAGCATATTTTGCTTCAATAGCATCAGAGGGAACCAGCACTTTCATATTGGGGATTGTTCTCATTAAAGAAACATCTTCAATCGCCTGATGAGAACCGCCATCTTCCCCAATCAAAATGCCGCCGTGAGTACCAACCACTTTTACATTCAGATTATTATAGCAAACAGCGTTTCTGACCTGTTCATACGCTCTGCCTGCTGCAAACACTGCGAAGGTACTTGCAAAAACGGTCGCACCGCAAGATGCTAAACCTGCTGCGGTACCAACCATATCACCCTCTGCGATCCCCATATCGAAAAAGCGTTCAGGATATTTTTTTGCAAAATCAATAGTTTTGGTAGCTTCTGCTAAGTCGGCATCCAATACGTAATAATTATATTTTTCAGCAAGTTCCACCAGTGCTTTGCCGTAACCTGCTCTTGTTGATAATTTTTCCATTATAAGCTACCTCCCGTTAATTCTTTGATTGCCTGTTCTGCTTGTTCGCGGTTGGGAGCAGTTCCGTGCCATTTTGCTAAGTTTTCCATAAAGGAAACGCCTTTTCCTTTCACGGTTTTTGCAATAATTGCAGTAGGCTTTCCTTTCACGGTTTTTGCTTCTGCCAGTGCGTTTTCGATTTCTTCAAAATTGTGACCGTCAATGTTAATCACATGGAAACCGAATGCCATAAATTTTTCATCAATGGGATACGGAGACATTACATTGCCAACTTCCCCATCAATCTGCAGATTGTTGTTATCCACAATGGCAACCAGGTTATCCAGTTTGTAGTGTGCTGCAGACATAGCTGCTTCCCAGATCTGACCTTCCTGAATTTCTCCGTCACCCATTACGGCATATACACGGTAGGATTTGTTGTTAGCTTTGGCATATAATGCCATACCATTTGCAATAGATAATCCCTGACCCAAGGAACCGGAAGACATATCCACGCCGGGAATTTTCTTCATATCGGGATGTCCCT
>JAZOQZ010000114.1:0-5289 GCA_045656345.1 Clostridia bacterium | reverse complement strand
GACTTTGCAGTCCAATTGCCGTTGGCACTTGTCTGCTTCGACGAACCAATTCGATGGTTCTCATCCATCTTTGATAGAATCAAAAAAGACACCCATTCGGATGTCTTTTTGGTGGAGGGAGATGGATTCGAACCATCGAAGCAAGATGCAACAGATTTACAGTCTGCCCCCTTTGGCCACTCGGGAACCCCTCCATATTCAATTAAAAGTGGAGCTGGTGATGGGACTCGAACCCGCAACCTGCTGATTACAAATCAGCTGCTCTGCCAATTGAGCTACACCAGCACAGGCCTGGGAAAAAGTTCAATCATCAATTTCACCTTAACGATTATAACACAGGAATATCAGTTTGTCAAGCATTTTTTTGATTTTTTTTCAGGATATGAATTTTTCCTTGCAAAATCAGGGGTTTAGAGAGATTTTTTTGGTCGAAACTAAAAGAAAAACAGTTTTTGAAAGGAAAATACCCGAATGATTTGCAACAAATTTTTTACTGTTCTGCTGGTGGTGGCAGGAATCATCTTCACGGTGACGGTGATTGGTCTTGGTGCCTTCTGTTCTTATTGCTACATTGCTCCCCATGAACGTGCCGTAGCCAAAGTGACAGATGTTGCCACAGGGGGACGGGTCAATCTTTTATTTTTAGCCACCGACGAAAGTGGTCTGCTCACCGACACGGTGATGCTCTGTTCCTTTGACCCTGATCGTGAGCGGTTGAATATTCTTTCCATTCCCAGAGACACCCGTATCCGTCGGGAGGGTTCTTATTATAAGTTCAATGTCCTGTATGCATTGGGAGAAGAGGGGAACCGTCACGAAGAACCCATCCGCTATCTGAAGGAACTGACCGCACTTCCCATCCACTACTATGCGGTAACCACTCCCAGTGCCGTCCGAAACATTGTGGATACATTGGGGGGAGTCTGGATTGACGTGCCAAGCCGGATGTATTATCAGGATCCCGAGCAGAATCTTACCATTGATTTATCGCCGGGATACCAGTTGTTGGACGGAGAAAAAGCGGAGCAGTTCACCCGGTTCCGTGCAGGATATGCGGATGCGGACTTAGGGCGTATTAATGCACAGCAGATGTTTTTAAAGGAGCTGATTCGTCAGAAAGCAAAACCGCAGTATCTGAGCAAAGCTCCCCGGATTTTCAAAGAAATATCCACCCAGGTGGACACCAACATCAAACTGTCCGACATTCCCCTTTTTCTCAGGTTATTGACAGATTTTGACGATTGCGAAATCTGCACCTGGACCATGCCCTTATCCGAAGAATATGTGAACGGGATTTCCTATGTGATTTGCGATGTGCAAAAAACACGGGAACTGATTCAAAGAGAATTTTTGGGAATTGAGGAGCCCACCTCCTGATTTTTCGTCATAAACCTGTGACATATAGGGAAAAATCCGTAAAAATTTGTTGACATTGAGAAAAAACTGTGCTATACTGAGCGTATCATCAGAATCAGGAACAGAAGGTTCCGGAGGGTGAGTATCACGACCGCTTGAACAGTTGTTCAAGCCAAGGCCAGACGGACAGCCGGGTCGAACGCCGAAACGCCGAATCTAAGCGAAAAAAGATTTGGTTGGCAGGGGCAACCTGCCTTATTGATTGAGTTAGAAGCTCAAATTTTATAAGTTGGTTCCTTTACAACCATGTGCAAAAACGCACACATCGACTTGTGAAACGGTCAATAAGAGTACGCGGATCAAACTCTGAAACCTATCTCAAACCTGTTTGGGGGTGTTTTGTCCCCTCAATGAAAGAGAATTTGCAAGTGATGTGTCAATTGGCACATCACTTTTTGTTTTTCACAGTTTTTACGGGGAGGACGTGGCCACTATGGAACAAATGGCAACCACCAAAAAAATTATAGAATTAAAAAATATTTCCAAGGAGTTTGAAGGCGAACAGGTTTTAAGCTCCATCAATTTAGATATTTATGACAAGCAGTTTGTAACCCTGCTTGGTCCTTCCGGTTGCGGAAAAACCACCACCCTTCGTATCGTGGGCGGTTTTGAAGTGCCCGATTGCGGAGATGTGCTGTTTGAAGGCAAACAGATTAACGATGTGCCTGCTCACAAACGAAGCATCAACACCGTGTTCCAGAAGTATGCCCTGTTTCCCCATCTGAATGTGTTTGAAAATGTGGCGTTTTCCTTACGCCTTAAGAAAATCCCCAATGCAGAAATCACCCGCAGGGTAAAAGAGATGCTGGAGCTGGTTGCCTTAAAAGGCTTTGAGAGAAAGAACGTGACCAAGTTATCCGGCGGTCAGCAACAGCGTGTTGCTATTGCCAGAGCTTTAATCAGCCATCCTCGTGTGCTTTTGTTGGACGAGCCTCTGGGCGCTCTGGATTTAAAACTCAGAAAAGATATGCAAAATGAGCTGAAAAAAATCCAGAAGCAAACGGGCATCACCTTCATTTATGTAACCCACGATCAGGAAGAAGCACTTTCCATGTCTGACGTGGTGGTGGTTATGGCAGAAGGAAAAATTCAGCAAATCGGTTCTCCCACCGACATTTATAACGAACCTGTGAACGCTTTCGTTGCCGACTTTATCGGCGAAAGTAACATCCTGGACGGTGTGATGAACGAAGACTATAAAGTTACCTTCTCCGGACACACTTTCTCCTGTGTGGACAAAGGCTTTGCTCCCGGCGAACAGATTGATGTGGTAGTGCGTCCCGAAGACGTGGATGTGGTATCTCCCGAAGACGGGATGCTTACCGGCACTGTTACCTCCGTTACCTTCAAAGGGGTACATTATGAAATTATCGTGGATATCGGCGGTTTCAAATGGATGATTCAGTCCACTGATTTTGTGGATGTTGGTGCCAATATCGGCGTATCCATTGACCCGGATGCTATCCATATTATGAAAAAATCCGAATTCTCCGGTCAGTATGGTGACTATTCCACCTTCTCCGACGAAATTGACGAACTTTCAAATTCCGAAACGGTAGGTGATTAGGATGGAAAAAACGAAAACCGGATTCTGGGGAAAAATGACTGCGGCACCCCATATTCTGTGGTCTGTCCTGTTCATTTTAGCACCCCTGATTTTTGTTATTTATTATAGCTTCACCGATGCCAACGGTGCCTTCACTTTTGAAAACATCTTCGCATTGGAGGAACACACCAACACCTTCCTCTTATCCGTCAGCTTATCGGTGATTGCCACCTTTATCTGCTTTGTAATCGGATATCCTTTGGCGTATTTTATTGCAAGCTATAAAGAAAAATCCCAAAAAATTATGATTACCCTCTTAATGCTTCCTATGTGGACCAATCTGCTCATCCGTACCTATTCGATGATGGCAATTATGGATGACGGCGGATTTTTAAACTCCATTTTAGGTGCATTAAACTGGGGAAAAGTGCATTTAATCGGTACCAAAGGTGCCGTAATTTTCGGGATGGTGTATGATTTTCTGCCCTATATGGTGCTTCCCATTTACACCATCATTTCCAAATTGGATGTCAACCTGACCGAAGCGGCAAGAGACCTTGGTTGCAATCAGTTTCAGGTGGTAAGAAAAGTGATTCTGCCTTTGTCCAAAGCAGGAATTGTGTCGGGCATCACCATGGTGTTTGTTCCCTCCATTTCCACCTTCTATATTTCTCAGAAATTAGGTGGCGGAACCTTTGAACTCATCGGTGACACCATCGAACGCCAATTCCAGAATATCTCCACCTACAATGTGGGTGCGGCAATCTCCTTAGTAATGATGATTTTGGTGTTGCTTTCTTTAGCCATCATGAACCGCTTCTCCGAAGAGGAGGCATCGTAAACAGGCATCTTTTTCCGTTTTTGCTCCTTTGCGTACATCCAAGTACGCGGCAGTCGCAGAAAGCGAAAAAATATATCCTGTTTCCGGCAGCCTCACTGAAATTGAGGAGGAGGCCTTGTAAAATAATGAATAATGAAGAGTGAAGAATTAAAGTGACACCCTGCGGGTACATTAGAATCCAGGTAAAGCCTGCCACCGAAATTATTCGTTATCCATTCTTCATTCTGACTACATAGAAAGGTAAAAAATAAAAACTATGAAAATTTTCTCCCGTGTTTATACAGCTCTCATTTTCATAATTTTATACATCCCCATCCTGGTGTTGATGATGTTTTCTTTTAACTCCACCTCCAACACCGGTGCGATGACGGGTTTCTCTTTCTATTGGTATCAGGAGCTTTTTAATAGTCCCGAAACCTTCACCGCTTTGCAAAACACATTGGTGCTTGCAATCAGTGCGGCTGTGATTTCCACGGTGATTGGCACTGCGGCGGCGGTGGGGCTTACCAAGTTCCGCAAAAATTACTGGAAAAATTCTGTGATTTCCATCACCAATATCCCGATGATGAATCCTGATATTGTAACCGGGATTTCCATGATGCTTTTATTTGTATTTATCGGCACAATACAGGGTAGTGACGAAAAACTGAGCTTTTTTACCTTGCTCATTGCTCATGTTACCTTCTGTTTGCCCTATGTGATTTTATCTGTTCGTCCCAAGTTGTTGTCTATGCCAAAATCCTTACCCGAGGCAGCGCAGGACTTAGGTTGCACACCCTTGCAGTCTTTCTTCCGTGTGGAACTCCCCAACATTATGCCCGGGGTTATTTCCGGATTTATTCTGGCATTCACCTTGTCTTTAGACGATTTTGTTATCAGCTATTTCACCACCGGCAACGATTTTCAGACCTTGCCGTTGCTCATTTATTCTATGACCAAAAAAGAAGTGAAACCTGATATCTATGCCCTCTCTACCCTGATGATTGTGGCAGTTACCACACTTCTGATTTTGTCCAATCTGTTTTCCAAGGAAAAAAGTGCGGAAGGAAGGTTGTCTATCAAATGAGAAATGTTTTGTCAATCGTATGTGCCTTACTTTTATGTTTTACCATCCTGCCCTTAACAGGATGTGAAACCGCAAGCGACAAACTGGTTTTAAATGTGTATAACTGGGGTGAATATATTTCCGACGGTTCGGAAGGCACTCTGGATGTGAACGAAGAATTTGAAATCTACTGTCAGGAAGAGCTGGGATTGGATGTTAGTGTGAATTACACCACCTATGCCAGCAACGAGGATATGTATAACAAGCTGAAAAGCGGATCCACCACTTATGATGTGGTGATTCCCTCCGAATATATGATTGAAAAAATGATAGCGGAAGATATGCTCTCTCCCATCAATTTTGACAATATTCCCAATTTTGAAAATATCGCACCCGAATTCAAAAACCTGTTCTACGATCCCGAAAACTTGTATTCCGTTC
>JAZOQZ010000113.1:0-3273 GCA_045656345.1 Clostridia bacterium | reverse complement strand
CCGTTGTCAATCAATTTGCCGTCATACACTCTTACTGTGTTATTTCCGATGTATTCAGCCCGGAACTGATTGCCAACAGGCAGAACGAACCTTCCAGCCCCGAAAATGGCGGCATTGATGCCCCTGTCATTTTCAACGGTTACATGTGGTTCGCCCCAATATCCGGTGATTAAATAATTATCAGCCATTTTTTTACCTACCTGTTTTATATTCGGTGCTGACAACACCGTTTTTTATTTTTACAATTTTTTGCGATACAGCGGCGGAAACGCTGACACCTGATTTGATTTCAGATGCGCCGACAATATCACCGATATCATAAGAAATCCCTTGCAATTCGGGAAGGTCGATTTCAGCCGTGTCATTATTCCGAAGTTCAGTCAGACGGTCAATGCCGCATTCTTCCAATTCTACGACTGATTCCACATTGACGTTTTCGTATGTGTCAATAATTTCGTCAATCCCGGTGTAATATTGCGAACTGCCAATATTGCCGAATCGGTCAACATACAAATGCAAGATTTCACGTTCTGCACCCTCTCCACGCCCCAAGCAAATCAGATGATTCACTTTCTTTTCATGGCGTTCAACGGTCAACGTTGCTGTGTCGCCATCCAAGGGGGATTCCGTATAGTCAGCAATGGGTTCAGCGGATAAATGAACATAGCGACCTTCCCATGTGATTTTCAGCTTTGCGCCGTTCTTTGAAAGCATCGCCCTTATTCCGTCATACGCCTTGCAATAGCGGCTAAATTTATAGCCGGATATATTTATCCCCGATAAATTATCAACCGCCACAAACAGTTCTGAAAGTCTCAAACGGTCAAGCAGCATTGACAATATTTCATTGGCATCGCCTGAAACAACAAGGTGACTTTCCCCAGTGTCAGGTTCAATGACCTTGCTGTTTAGTATGCCATGCCACGTCCTACCCTTGTATATGATTGTTTCGCTGTTGGTGCTGGTTCTCTTTGCGCCCACTTCGCCGCCGTATTCCGTTCCTTCGATGTATGCAATAGCCCCATATTCCAAAACGGGTTCATCAGCTCCAAGGACTAATTCAAAATCATTTTCATCCTTGCCAAAAGACAAGTCAAAAGCATGGGTTTTCAAAACACCTTGGTCAGCCCTGTTCGCATCGGTATAAATCAAGTCCATTTTGGTTCGCTCCGTTTCTCAATGATTGTTAAGTCGAATCCAAAAGAGCCGTTGCAAATTACGTTGTTAATTCCGGCGGGGATTGGCTGGAATATATAACTTTCACGGTTTCGATTGTCAAACCAATTGATTTTGGTTCCCAATGCGGAAGTCAGCGTGATTGTTTTTGTCGTGCTGTCAATTATCAGGTTTTCACCCGTCCCGACTATGCCGTTGACGGCGTAAACATGCTCGCCAATAGTTACAGCCGGGTTTGCTACTCGCCCATAGATTTTGAGCCTAAAAGCACTAGCACGGACGGAATTGCAAACAACACGATTGACCGTTTGTGATATTCCATAATCGTATAAATATTCAAACGGATAGTCCAAGCCTTTCCCATTCGCTTGCGCTCCAAAATCGGGAAGAAAAATGTGTGTTTCTTCCCGATACCACATGGAATCATCGTTTTCGCTTGTAAATGTCAGGTCAATTTTGCAATATCGCCTGTTTACCATGTAATTGCTTTTTGAGCTTTCTGTGATATAGCCTTTTGTATAATAATCACCGATGATGATTTTACCCGGAATCAACGCTTCTATATCCGCTTCGGCAATCTCCAACAAGCGATTTTTTGCGTTCACAGCTTCATCCCCCGTCTTACAAATGACCGTCAACGGCAATTTGCGGTTAGTGGTTTTTCGATAAAAACGGGAAATTCGACCGTTTATTGTGTCAAAGCTCCACTGATAATCCCTTAAATCGTTGCTGTTGATATACACGCCGTTTTCGAGACCTATAAAGCGTTGACCAAGATGATTTTCATAAATGAAATTTTCAAGCATATTGTTTCACCGCCCTTCCAAATTCACGTTCACCAACAACAAACGTTCTGTCAGAAAGTATCGCCTGAATCATTTCTTCGTTTCCGCCTGTGATTGCGTTCAGGATAGCAACCAACAATGAAACAATCTGACCGTTTCCGCCGGTCATTGCATTTTCGCCATGTCCGTTTCTCCATGCCCGTGCCTGTGCCGCAGTCAATACAGCTTCGCCACGGTGAAGGAATGCCGGGTATTCGTCATAAGGAACATAATTCAGACCCGTTGACAGCTTGGGAATTTGCGGAACGTTGAACGTGTATATCCAAGAAAAAGGCTTAATGCCGGCAACACTTGTATCACGGATTTTCCCAAGGATTTTATTTAGTGCGTTGAAGGGAACAGAAATAACCTTGTTTATTCCGCCGATAATAGCATTCACCACAGTTTTGAATACGTTCGCAATGCCATCTTTGATTCCGTCAAAGACCTTGCCGCCGGTTGAAAAGACGTTTTTAACAGCCGCCCAAGCCTGCGAAAATTTATCACGGAACCACGAAGTAACGTTTGAAAAAACAGATGTGATTCCAGACCACGCTGATGAAGCTCCGTTTTTCAGTCCCGACCACATATTTTTAAAGAAGTTTCCTACCGGCTGAATGATTTTTTGGCTAAACCATCCCGCCACAACGGAGAAAACAGCCTTGACGTTTTCCCATGCGGCGGTTGCACCTTCTTTGATGCCGTTCCACAGGTCAGCAAAGAAATCAGCAATAGGCTGAATTACATTCGTGTTGAACCATTCGCCAACGATTGAAAAAATGCTTTTTACACTTTCCCACCATGTTGACATGATTTTTTTCACGCCATCCCAAAGCCCGGAAAAATACTTCGGAATAATGGAAAAGTATGTTGTTACAACAGTCCAAATTGAATCTAAAATGGCGGGTAATGCATTGATAATAGCCCGTACTATGGAAGGCAATGCCGCTATTAAGGCAGCTACAATTTGAGTGCAAGCATCAATCAGCAATGGCAGATTATCGACCAATGCCGTGCAAACCATGTCAACAATCATGGGAAGTGCATTAACGATTTCTATAATCAGTCGAGGTAACGCATTGACGATACCCAGCACCAAAGACAACACCCCTTGAATCAAGATAGGAAGGTTATCTAATAGCACACCCACCAAAGAACCCATGATGCTTGGCAAACTTTTCAAAAGCGGCTGAATTATCTGTGGAAGCATGGATAAAAGAACTGCCACAATAGACATAATTCCGGATATTAACTGAGGTAAAAGGTCATTTAC
>JAZOQZ010000112.1:0-2648 GCA_045656345.1 Clostridia bacterium | reverse complement strand
GTGTCAGCGGCAAACACCGGCAAAATCAAAAATGTTATCTATATGATCCCCGATGGGGGCGGTATGGAACCCTTTAATCTTGCCGATGCAGTAAAACAGGCCGGCGGTATGAACCGTAGCTTGTTCCCTTACGCTACCCAGCAAACCGTGAACAAAATGTACTTAAAGGATTACCTGGTTGCAGGTATGACTACCCATGCAGCAAATGCTGCCATTACCGACTCTGCAGCAGCAGGTACTGCAATGGCAATCGGATACAAAACCAATTTGTATCAGATCGGGTTGGATTCTTCTCAGAAACCCAAAGCAAACATTTTAGAAGCTGCTCAGCTTTCCGGCAGAAAAACCGGTTTAGTTACCCGCTATGAGTTTGCACATGCAACTCCGGCAGCGTTCTCTGCTCACTCAGTAAACCGTTCCGACTACCGTATGATGTCTGAACAGATTGTAAACCAGGGAATTGACGTTGTGTTATCTCCCGGTCTTTACAACAATGTATGTCAGTTTGATGATGCTTTAGATACCGTAACCAATATGGGTTACACCTTAATCAACAGCAAATATGACCTGGCAAATGTAAAAAAAGGTGATAAAATCTGGAGCTATATGCCCACCTATTCCTTTGACTATCAGAATACCGCTGCTTCTCCCACTTTAGCTGAAATGACTGATGCAGCAATTCGTGCATTGGAATGCGACGAAGGCTTCTTCATGATGGTGGAAGGCAGCTCCGTTGATACCGGCGGACATGATAACAACGCACTGGAAATGATTGGTAACTTTATTGCATTTGACGAAGCTTGTAAAGTGGCTATCGAATATGCAAAAGGCAGAACCGACACCGTGGTTATGGTTGCTCCTGACCATGATACCGGTGGTTTGAATATTATCAATAAATCTGCAGCTGTTTCCAGCTTACAAAATGGTGTAAATCCTCCCAGCAGTGCAATTACCTGGGACTCTAAGGATCACACTGCAAGAAACGGTGGCGTGTTCCTGTATGTACCCGCAGGAATTTCTTATCCCTCCGGCGCAAGCTCCAATCCCGGTGTAGCAACCAACTTCAATAACTACACCATTGATAATGACGATCTGGCACCTTATCTGGCAGATTGTATGGGATTTGACCTGGATGACGCAACCGATGAGTTGTTTGTCAATGTCAGCAGCTTAGGTACCTATACCAAAACTTCTACCTATACCGGTACCTTCAAATTCAATAATCAGAATTGTACCGTTGAAGCAAACCAGTCTTATGCTACCATCAACGGCGAACGGGTAAGCTTAGATGGCCAGATTGCATTCTATGAATACAACACCGGTAAATTCTACGCTCCTCAGAAACTGTTAAACTACTTAGACGGTACTGAAGTACCCGATGAAGACGCTACCACCGGTGGCGGAACTACAACCAACCCCTTAATCACCCAGACCTCCATTAACTCTATGGGTACTGCGGCAACCTTCTGGGGTAACGTTTCCACCTATGAAAACGTAACCAATAATAATAACACCTCTATCACCATTGCTCCCGGTGGATGGGCAACCTTCAATGTGCCTGTTGTAAACTCCGGTATTTACTACCTGCAGGTAAAATCCTCCGGCGGTGATACTACTCTGGAAATGCTGGTAAATGATGAATACTATGCAGAAATGCCGGTATATTCCACCGAACAGGATTATTACCAGAACAATGGCAACTACGAATTCTTATACATGCCTGCAGGAAAACAAGCTGTGAAATTCACCAATATCGGTAACGAAGCTTGTACAGTTTCCGAAATCCGTCTGATTGCTTCTCAGAACGCGGTAGATGCAGGCGTTACTCCCACTATGGCATCTGTAAAACGTCGTGCTGTATGGCTGGGTGCATCCCAGAACCAGGTTGACCATTATAACGGCTACACCTCCGGTGCTGCGGCATCCAAAACCTTAGCTCCCGGTGCTTACACCAAAATCAATGTAAGTGGTTTACCCTACAGCGGTATCTACGGCTTACAGCTGAAATTAAGCTCTGTAAGCGGCACTGCAAACATTCGTGCATTCAGTGGCGACGGTTACTATGCTGATTACAGCATTACCGAAACAGGCGTATGGACCAACCGTATGTCTCCCGCAAGAGACTGCCCCATATATTTCAAGAGCGGCAGCAACACCTTATACATTAAAAACACCGGTACCACCAACTTCACCTTCCAGGAATTTGACTTGGCAAGAATGGATGCAGGTGATTCCCTCGGCTTTAAATATCTGCTGAAGGCTACCACTACCCTGCCCGACGGCACTACTGTTTCTCCCAGCTTAACTCCTGCAAAAGCAGAATGGGCTTATGCTGCACAGAACCAGGCAGGATATTTCAACGATTATACCTCCGGTGGAGAACCTCAGGTTACTTTAGCTCCCGGTGAATTCACCACCGTTACTGTAACCGACATTCCCTACACCGGCGTGTATGCATTCCAGTTAAGATTACCCACCTTAAGCGGTACTGCAAAAGTCAGAGTTACTACTGACGCAGGTTACTACGGTGACTATGCAATTACCGAAGCTAGTACCTGGACCAACAGAATGACTCCTCCTCAGGACCAGCCTATTTACTTCACCAAAGGTACTAACACCTTCTACATTGAAAATACCGGTACCACTTC
>JAZOQZ010000111.1:0-12823 GCA_045656345.1 Clostridia bacterium | reverse complement strand
AACTCCTACCCCCACCGCAACTCCTACTCCTACCGCAACTCCTACTCCTACCGCGAAACCCACCGCAACTCCCACTCCCACAGTGAAACCCGAAGATGTTTCTTCTTCTGTGTTTGAAGGAAATATGAACAGCTACGTTTCTGCTACCGATCTTCAGACCAACAATGCAGAGACTGTAGGTATCTGGGATAAAGATACCAAACCCAACAGCCAGGTTACCTACGCGCTGGAAATTGCAGAAAGCGGTAAATATACCATTGATGCAAAATTATCTCACACCACAGGCTATGCTACTACTTTTGGTACCATTTATTATACTGTAAATGGTCAGACTACCTCTTATAACGGCAACTTCACCTCCGGTGCTTGGACTCCTTCCTCCACCACTGTGGAACTGCCTGTAGGTACCAATAACGTTACCATTACCTATGACTGTGATTACAGCGGTAACGCAATTAAAGTATCCGGCTTAAAAGCAACCTTAGTGGAAAGCGGTGCAGTAACTCCTAATCCTACCGCAACTCCCACTCCTACCGCGAAACCCACCGCAACACCCACTCCCACCTCTGCTCCTTCCGGCAATATTCCTCCGATTCCCGCAAAAACCATCGACAGCTGGAACGGTAAGTATACCAATGTGGGCGTTGATTATGGCACCGAATACTTCCCCGGTGGTGCTAAAAAATATGTAGGCTCTCAAGTTTCCGGCTATGCAAACGATTACTACAAATCTTCCGGTTCTTCTGTAACCTATACTTTCGATGCCCCCTACACCGGTGTGTATGTATTCCAGACCTATGCCGGCGACTATTCAACCGGTACTGCAGGTTTTGAAATCAGTACTGAAGAAGGCTATTACTGGCAGGTAAACCGTACTTCTACCGGTTGGTCCAGCAATGACGCCACCGACGCTTTGATCTTCTTAAGAGAAGGTGAAAACGAAATCACTGTTACCTGGACTGGCGCAGGCTCTGCAGGGTTATACGAAATTGATATCGGTTTATTCAACGAAAGCGGAGATTATTCCTCTATGGCATTCTATAACTTAATTCCCTATAGAGGAGAACCGGCAACCTATACCATCACCTGGATTGTTGACGGAAAAACCACTACCGAAACCTATGTAGAAGGCGATACTCCTTCCTTCAAAGGCACTACCGACAAAGCAGCTGATGCTCAGTACACCTACACCTTCGCTGGTTGGGATACCGCAATCGCTACCGTAACCGGTAATGCTACCTATACTGCTCAGTATAACAAAACTGTAAATGAATACACCGTTACCTGGATTGTTGATGGCGTGACCACCACCGAAACCTACGAATACGGTGCTACTCCTTCCTTCAAAGGAACCACCGACAAAGCAGCTGATGCTCAGTATACCTACACCTTCGCAGGTTGGGATAAAGAAATCACTGCAGTAACCGGTAATGCTACCTATACTGCTCAGTATAACAAAACTGTAAACGAATACACCGTTACCTGGAACATTGATGGCAAAACCACCACCGAAGCCTATGCTTACGGTGCTACTCCTTCCTTCAAAGGCACTACCGACAAAGCAGCAGATGCTCAGGATACCTACACCTTCACCGGTTGGGATACCGCAATCGCTACCGTAACCGGTAATGCTACCTATACTGCACAGTATAACAAAACTGTAAACGAATACACCGTTACCTGGAACGTTGATGGCAAAACCACCACCGAAACCTATGCTTACGGTGCTACTCCTTCCTTCAAAGGCACTACCGACAAAGCAGCTGATGCTCAGTACACCTACACCTTCGCTGGTTGGGATACCGCTATCGCTACCGTAACCGGTAATGCTACCTATACTGCTCAGTATAACGCAATCCTCTTAGACGGTTTCACCGGCTTTGCATTAAACGGTGATACCGCTGCTGTAACCTACAAGAAAGCAGCTGACGCTGATGACGGAATCGTAACCTTGTTCGTTGCAGAATATGCAGGAAACAAATTAGTACAGGTTAACTTAGTAACCATCGACACCACTGCTCAGGCAGTTGGCACTACCGAGGATTACTCTGTATCCTTAGTAAATGCTGCTACCGGCACTGTGAAAGCAATGCTGTTAAATGCAAACTTAGTTCCCCTGTTCTAAAAAACAATTCTGAAAAATGTAAAAAAAGCAACCTGATAAATATCGGGTTGCTTTTTTTTATACTTATGGGAAAAGTGTTGACATTTGACGAATTCTTATGTTAAAATAAAGAAGATGTTTCACAAGAAAGGATTGAAAAAAATGGCGTTTCGTCGTTGTAATATTTTATTACCGAAATTTTCAGGTGACGGGGAAAAAATGAAGCAGTGGAGTGTGGTTGCCTGCGACCAGTACACCTCTGAACCCGATTACTGGCAGGAAGTGGAAAAAATAACAGAAGGTACTTACTCTACCCTGCGCCTCACCGTTCCCGAAATTTACTTAAACGATGCAGATATTGATGAACGCATCAAAAAAACCAATGAAACCATGGATACGTATATGGCAGAAGATGTATTCACCGAACACAAGGATGCTTATATTTTCGTGGAAAGAACCTTACGTAACGGCGTGAAACGTTTGGGCGTTGTGGGCAGTGTTGACCTGGAAGAATATGACTACGCCGTTGGCTCTCAGACCAAAATAAGAGCAACCGAAGGCACCGTGGTATCCCGTATCCCTCCCAGATTAAAGGTGAGAAAGGATGCTCCCATTGAGCTTCCTCACATTATGCTCTTAATTGACGATGCCGATTGTGACATCATTGAACCATTGGAAAAGGCTACCTCAGAATTTGAAAAGGTGTATGATTTTGAGCTGATGCAGAATTCGGGCAAAATTGCAGGCTACAAGCTCTCAAAAACTGCAGCCGATGAGTTGGATGAAAAATTGGCAAAACTCTCAGATTTAGCCCTTTTTAATGCAAAATACGGTGTGGATAAAGAATTCCCTCTGGTGTTTGCAATGGGAGACGGAAACCATTCTCTTGCCACCGCAAAAACAAACTACGAAAACTTAAAAAAAGAAATCGGCGAGGAAGCGGCAAAAAACTCCCCTGCAAGATATGCTCTTTGCGAGCTGGTAAACCTGCACGACAAATCATTGGTATTTGAAGCAATTCATCGTGTGATTTTTGATGCCAAAGCAGACGATTTTCTGTCGCTTTTAGAAGCAAATTATACTGTAAGTTATGAAGAAGATGCAAAAGGTCAGTCATTCCTTTTAGTCACCAAAGGTGCAACCAAAAAGGTAACCATCGCTGATTCCAAAGAATATTTAACCGTGGCAACCGTGCAGAAAATGCTGGACGAATTTGTAAAAACAAGCGGTGGCGAAATTGACTATATTCACGGAGAAGACGTGATAGTAAATCTTTGCGAAAACGAATCCAATTTCGGCATCATTTTAGAAGCAATGGATAAGGCGGACCTCTATAAATCGGTTATTTTAGACGGTGCTCTCCCCCGAAAAACCTTCTCTATGGGAGATGCCTGCGATAAACGGTTCTACACCGAAGCAAGAAAAATCAAATAATTTTTTCGGCTTAGAAAAAGAGCAGAGTTTTATAAAATCTGCTCTTTTTTTGATGTCACCAAAGGTGTAAATGACTTAATCGGCGGATGTTCTGCTTCTAAATTTGAAACCAACTACAACACGATGATTTCCGATATGAGAGCAAAATACCCCGATGCAGAAATTTATCTGATGTCCTTCCCCTACTATCAGAATTCTCTGATTACCTCTTATTGCGACATCATCGAAGAAACCGCAGCTACCTACAACTGCACCTTTGTTGACTTATACCGCGATGCAGGTATCAACTCCTCCAACGTGGCAAACTACATGGTAGACGGATTCTTACATCCCAACTATGCAGGTATGGATCAGATTACCGAATGCTTAGTTGATGCAATGTTAGCAGAATAAAATTTATTGTAATAAAAAGAGGTCAGGCAGAATACTCTGCCTGACCTCTTTGTTATGCTTACGGATGATAGATATTGCGTATAACCTGCTCACATTCTTCATAGTTCATTCCGCACCGGATATCAGGATGATATAATAATTGTAAAATCAATACATCAATAGGACTTAGTTCCATATTTGCGTTATCGTGCTGATATAAGATACTATCTGAACGCAAAACGGTATCCTGTGCAGGTCCTATTAAACCGTAAATTTCTTCTTTGATTACGGAAATACGTTCCTGCTGCGGAATGTCATAACGGCAACAAATGGTACCATCATAAATCGCATGATTCCTATACCAATAGGTAAAGCCGCCATAGTGTGTCGCATTAAAGTTTGAACCCATACGGGAAACTAACTCATCAGAGGAACAAAAATAAATTTTTATGTTGCAATTTTCCGAAGTTCCGGGGTAAAACCCAGGAAACCCTTCAATACTGTTTAACCGTGTCGCCAGTTCTTCAATCGTGGCAATATCCTCCTCGGTTGGAGTTCCATAAACACAGTAATAAATCGGTTCCTCCCATTTATGGATTAATTCCGGGTTTCCCGTGTCAGAAATCATATACTCACTGTCTAAACAAACTTCCCCGAAGTATTTTATCACATCTTCCACCGAAACACCTTCTATAAAATACTGCGACGGCGTGGTAATCAAAACGATTCTTTCATCAGCAATCCAGTCTACCTTCGTTCCAAACGCTTCAGAAACCGCTCTTAGCGGAATCAGGGTTCTGTCATTTACCAAACAAGCAGGACTGTCCAGAAACACTTTTGCCCCGTTCACATACATCACCTGAGCGTTGATGGTTAGACTGAGCGTGGTATTATCTTTTACGGAAGTGACAGTTTGGGTATCACCATTCCAACTAACAGTTGCACCAAGAGCCTCAAAAATGGCCCGTAACGGCACCATGGTTCTATCATTGATAATCCGGGGTGCCACATCAAAAGCAATTTGTTCCCCGTCAATTTTTACGATAACATCGCTATTTGCCATAACAGAAGTCACAGCAGTACACAACAATAACATTGCCAAACATAAACTACAAATCTTACAAAGGAATTTCATCATTATACCGCCTTTCCACTGTAATAAAATCTGTTCCGGACCTTATTTTCATAATTCGTTTGTATCTTTATTGTATCATAGCCAATCGATACTTTCAAGTATAAAGCAACAAATATTCATTTTGTTTTCCTCCATTGGCATAAAAAAAGTTAGACACATCATAAGGACGAATCACCAAATGATGTGTCTAACTGAAAAATTCTATGTTTTATAGGGAAAAAAGCATATTAAAAAATCCTGATTATTGCTGTGTTGTAGGAATTGCTTCAAGTGTGTACAATACGTCGTTATCACTGATTTCAAAAACAGGTTTGGAAGCATCCAAATCAGTCACAAAACCAATATTTAAGGTGCAGCTTTCAATAGCATCTGCCAAAGCAACGGGGACTTCAGCATACAAGTAATAATCTACTGTGCGTAAAGGTGCAAGCGTTAAAGCGGATTCAGCGGAATTGGAAACATAGCACTCCATTGATGTTTTATATGTATAACCATTTATTACAAGTTCTCCGTAAATCGGATCGTTTGCCGGAAAAATATCGCCTTTGGTTTTATTTGTAAACTGGCCTTTTAAACAAATCAATTTCATATCATCAGGACAATCGATGCTTGCCTTACGAGTAAATGATATTCCGGAAGAACTATCTGTTGATTCTAACGAATATCCTGTTGAAATTTCAAAGGAATCTAATGTCATAGTGACATATTCTAAATCGATAGTATTACCTAATGCAATAGGTTCTGCATTTTCTTTCTGTTCTGTTTCAGATTGTGTCATTACTGAAGATGTTTCAGTGGAATCTTGCACGTCACCACAAGCAACCAATGACACACACACAATTAATGCTAATAATAAACATAATAACTTTTTCATATTTTAAATTCCTTTCTAATCTCGCACAACCTCTTTGAATACAATATCGGATGTGCCGTGTGATGTTCTAAACGATTCGATTATTATTCTTCCCCCCCCAATCTTCTAAAAAATACCGAATCATCTGTAAAAATATTATAGCCCGTTTATGGGCAATTGTCAATATAAAACCTATAATTTATACTAAAAATGTCAAAAATAATTATAGGAGTGCAAAAGATGATTGTCTATACAAAACTATGGGAAACTATGAAAAAAAGAAATGTATCACAATATCAATTGATTAAAAAATACGGTTTCTCAACCGGCCAACTGGACAGACTAAGAAAAAACGGAAATATCAATTCCTACACTTTAGACACGCTCTGTAAAATTTTAGCCTGCAGATTAGAAGATATTGCCGAATATATTCCCGATACGAATAAAATGTAAATTTTTAATCCTATATTTTGATTCATAACAAAAAATCCACCTTAAGCTTAACGCTTAAAGTGGATTTTTTATTGATTTTCTTTTTAAACTGTATGAATGCCGTAGATTGTGCTTTTTTGAAAGCGAGCTATATATTAGATACGTGAAATTTTCTAAAAAAGTGCAAAATGCGGTGATTTTATCAGTTTAAATTATTTGCTAGCTTTCTCGATTGCAACAGCAACTGCAACAGGCATACCAACCATTGGGTTATTACCTGCGCCGATAATGGTATAACATTAGAATCCTAAACCTATGTCATCCAAGAAATCGAAGGCTTTTTCCATAGTGTCATCATCTTCTGTTATACGATCAAACGACTCTGCTACATCCTCTATAAGTGTACTATTACTGTCACTACAGCCTGATAAAAAAACCGAAACTGTAAATACAACGAGTAATAATGCAATAAATTTCTTCATTAATTTGCCTCCTTAAAGAAATTATTTGCTAGCTTCTTCGATTGCTACTGCAACAGCAACAGACATACCAACCATGGGGTTGTTACCTGCACCGATTAAGCCCATCATTTCAACGTGAGCCGGAACGGAGGAAGAACCTGCGAACTGAGCGTCAGAGTGCATTCTTCCCATGGTGTCGGTTAAGCCGTAAGAAGCGGGACCTGCAGCCATGTTATCGGGATGCAGAGTTCTTCCGGTACCGCCGCCGGATGCAACGGAGAAGTATTTTTTACCCTGCTGGATGCATTCTTTTTTGTAGGTGCCTGCAACAGGATGCTGGAATCTGGTGGGGTTGGTGGAGTTACCGGTGATGGAAACGCCAACGTTTTCTTTGTGCATAATTGCAACGCCTTCTCTAACGTCGTCACAACCATAACATTTAACTTTTGCTCTTTCACCGTCGGAGTAAGCTTTTTCGGAAACAACTTTCAGTTCGCCGGTGTAGTAGTCAAACTGGGTTCTTACATAGGTGAAGCCGTTGATTCTGGAGATGATTTCAGCTGCGTCTTTGCGCAGACCGTTTAAGATAACTTTTAAGGGTTCTTTTCTAACTTTGTTTGCAGATTTTGCGATACCGATTGCACCTTCAGCAGCAGCGAAAGATTCGTGACCTGCTAAGAATGCAAAACATTTGGTATCTTCACGAAGCAGCATAGCTGCTAAGTTACCGTGACCAATACCTACTTTTCTGTCGTCAGCAACGGAGCCGGGGATACAGAATGCCTGTAAACCTTCGCCGATTACTTCTGCAGCGTCAGCAGCGTTGGTAACGCCACGTTTGATTGCTAAAGCGGCACCTAAAATGTATGCCCAGCAAGCGTTTTCAAAACAGATGGGCTGGATGCCTTTTACGATGTTATAAACATCAATACCTTTATCTTCACAGATTTTTCTTGCTTCTTCGATGGAAGCGATTCCGTTTTCTTCCAAGCATTTGGTAATGCCGGCGATTCTTCTTTCGTAACCTTCAAATAATGGCATAATCGTTTCCCTCCTTATTCTTTTCTGGGATCTACGTAAGATGCTGCATCAGCAAATCTTCCGTAGGTACCGGTTGCTTTCTTCATTGCTTCTTCAGGATTGGTGCCTGCTTTAATCATATCCATCATTCTGCCGAAGCTGATGAATTCATAACCGATGATGTGTTTTTCATCATCCAAAGCAATTTTGGTAACATAACCTTCTGCCATTTCCAGGTATCTGGGACCTTTTGCAGAAGAGGAGTACATGGTACCAACCTGGCTTCTTAAGCCTTTACCTAAATCTTCTAAGCCTGCACCGATGGGTAAACCGCCTTCGGAGAATGCAGTCTGAGTTCTACCATAGATAATCTGCAGGAACAGTTCTCTCATAGCAGTGTTGATCGCATCACAAACCAGGTCAGTGTTTACTGCTTCCAGTAAGGTTTTACCGGTTAAGATTTCTGCTGCCATAGCTGCGGAGTGAGTCATACCGCTACAACCGATGGTTTCAACCAACGCTTCTTCAATGATACCGTCTTTTACGTTTAAGGTCAGCTTACATGCGCCCTGCTGAGGAGCACACCAGCCGATACCGTGAGTTAAGCCGGAAATGTCTTTTACTTCTTTTGCCTGGACCCATTTGCCTTCTTCCGGGATCGGTGCCGGACCGTGGTTGGGGCCTTTGGCTACACAAGTCATTTGTTCAACTTCATGTGTAAACTTGCTCATTACTTTGAACCTCCATAAATATATGTTTAAAAATTTTTTACCAAAATACATTATACATAATTTTCCCCTGTTTGTCCACTGTTTTTCCAAATTTTTTTAATTTTTTTCATTTTGTCTAATTTTTTTGAATTTTCATTTGCGATTTTAGAAATTTTCACATAAATTTATAAACTTCTGTATGTTTAGAGGATTTCGTTCATATAATAAACCATACTGAGAAAATCAAAAAACTGAAAAACCAATATACTTATCTATTTCTATTTGGAGGAATCAATATGCTTATCCTGAAGGTATCTAAAAATTCCAATCCCGGCTCGGTGGCAGGTGCTTTGTCCGGAATTGTGAGAGAACGTGGCTCAGCAGAGCTTCAGGCAATCGGTGCAGCTGCTGTCAATCAAGCAGTCAAGGCTATTGCCATTGCCCGTGGGTTTCTCGCTCCCAGCGGTTTCGACATTGTGTGTGTGCCCGCTTTTTCAGAAATTGAAGTGGCAGGTGAAGAACGAACAGCCATTAAATTTATGATTACCGACAAAAACAGCTGATTTTCACCATAAATCAAAGGAAAGGGGTCTTCTCTTGAATACTCAGAAACATACGAAAAAAAACTTCAGGAGAGTCCTCCTTTTTCTTCTGATGCTGTTATTGAGTGGATGTATGAATCAGGATGAACCGATAGAAAAAGAGCTATCTCCCCCCTCGCCTTCTCCTGTTGTAACCGCCACGCCGAAACCTGCCAACGAAACAGTGGGACAAGCTTCCACCAAAATTTTTGACAACATTCCCGAACGGAATCAAAACTTAGCACTGGCCATCGAAGCGATCAACGGAGAAGTGTTAAATCCCGGTGAAGAGTTTTCTTTTAATGAAACGGTGGGTCCAAGAACTGCAGAAAAAGGATACCAAGAAGCCATCGGTTATGATGAACACGGTGAGAAAAAAGCCACCATCGGAGGTGGAATCTGCCAGATTTCCTCCACCTTATATATGGCGGCAAAAAACGGAAACTTCGACATCACGGAGCGACACTCCCATTCCCACGAGGTGCCTTATGCAAACTCCAAAAACGATGCCACGGTATCTTATGGTGGCTACGATTTTAAATTTAAAAATAACCGGGACAAGCCGGTTACCATCAGCACTTCAACCGACAAAACAACGGTATATGCCCAGCTGATTTTGATAAACAACTAAAAAAAGTACGTAATGCCAAGCATTACGGACTTTTTTGACGGGATAGGATTATCTTGCGTCTTTAATGATATAAAGGTTATAGAAGGTGTTAGAAGAAGAGTTGAATACTTTTACCATCAAAGTATCGTGTGTCTTATTTGCAGCATCGTTTAACTGATTGTTTTCGATGGTCTGCAAGTCTTCCAGATAGCTACGAACCTGATCCTTACCTTTAATCTGAATCAGCTTGTCTGCATCCAGGGTAGCAGAATCGTCATATACATAGATATTTACCAGCTGAGATAAATCATAATCAAAGAAACGGTCAGCGTTATCCAGATCGGTTTCCAGATCGGTGATTTCCGCAGTATCATTTGCCATTACAGGCAGCTTGGTGGTGGCATTCTTAGCAATTCTCAACTCACGCTGAACACCATCTTCATCAGTGAGGTATGCTAAAGGAGTACCCAGATAATATGCATATACACTGGAATCGGTAGCTACGGCGATATTGCTGGAATTGTTTTGGATACCAAAATAGTTATAATCAGCATTGTAACCGGTACCGCTATTGGTAATATCCATATGATTATTAGCTACTAAAGCACCTGCAGTGGGATAAGTTCCGTTTGCAATGTCCTTCGCACGTGCAAGGATATATACGTTTCTTAAGGTTTCAATATCTGCAACAGTGGAAGGAATATCATAGTAGGTGAATACGTCACCCTTCTGCAGATTAAGAGCAGTTGCAACAGTAGAAGTCAGCACGATTTCTTCCAGAGCACCGCCGTTACCGGATTTGGAAGCACCGGTGAAGGGGTATGCCTTAATGGTTACCACGTTGGTTTCATCTTTCAGAATAGTACCGCCCACAGATTCAACAATATAAGTTGCGGAATCTTTGGTTAAGCCTTCTAAGGGACGAACAATCACATACTGCATATTATAGGAGGTGCCTGATTTTTTGTTGTTCATCTGATAAACCTTACCGGTGTATTCAGATTTGTTGGTCAGAGTGGTGGTTTTCGGAGTTACCTTACCGGTATCATAAACAGAACCGATTAAGATGATTTTTGTGGAGCTGGAGTTGTAGGTGATTTTTTTGGTACCGTCAAAAGTAATTTTGGAACCGTCTTTTTCAATGTCGGTCACTTCGGTTACTGCAGAGTTTGCAGCAACATAGGTATAATCTTCGGTTGCACCGCCTGCAACCACTGCTTCCATAGTATCAATCTGTCCGTTTTTGATGGTGTATTTAAACAAAGAATCGGTGATTAACTGATAAACAGGATCGCTGTCTGTGCCAATATTTTCTTTCAATACAGCCACACGGGGATCGTCTGCAACCTCGTCGCGGAAGCGTAAGGTTTCCACGCTGCCGGTATCCACATTGTAGATTTCCAGCTGAGTGATTTTATCAAAGCCGGTACCACCGGTGGTTACTGCCACGGGAATACCTAATTTGATATCCTGAGTTTTCACATTGCTGATATAGCCGATTTCGCCAAAGGGATCCAGATGGAATTTCGCATTCACTTCAATCTGAGCAGTTGCAGCCTGACCATATCTTGCCAGATCTGCAGAAAGCAGAGTCGGAGCAGAAGTGCCTACCTGAATCTTAGAACGATTCGTTTCATCATCGGTTTCAATACCAATAATAGCGCCGTTCAGCGCTGCGGAGGATACCAGAACTTCAAAGTATTTGCTGGAGGAATCTTCGGTATTGGAAGCAACAGCGATAATGTTGCCCTTTGCAATACCGCTGTATCCGCTTAATTTGCTTGCATTGGCAACAGCAGCACCGGTTCTGAAATCAAAGTTTCCTTTTTTGATAACGGTTTCATTTACGTAAGCATCTTTATAGGGAACACTCAAAGAAATGTTACCGGAAATACCTTTCACGGTAATTGTTTCACTTCTGGCATCAGTATTTTCAACCACGTAGTTTTTGTAGGATTTTACTTTAATCAGAGTCTGATTACCGCTGATATAAACAGAAATCACACCGTTGGCATATTCGTGATTGGATACGCTGAATAAATCTGCGTTAACCGCTGCAATACCATTGGTATGCAGTCTTTCATTATACATCACAACAGGAGTACCGCTGAAATTCACTCTGTTTTCTCTGTCGTTTGCTTTATCGGTATAATATTGGATACCGGTAGCATCCAGATTGATGATATTGGTTAATTTGATGTTTTCGTATGCCTGCACAGAGGAACTGCGGGTGATGTTGGTCAAAGTTTTTAATTCAGCATCTTCTGCATTCAGTTTGTAGGTGATATCTACCTGCTGACCGATAAAATCAAATGCAGAGTTGTTTGCAACAGTAATTTTTACATAGCTGTTGTCCGCTTTTTTTACAAACATTGCATTGTCATTGACACTTGCAATTGCAGGAACACCGGGTTCTAAGTTTACTCTGGGAGTACGAACCACGGTAACACCTTTTAAGGTTTCGGTTTTTAAGAACTGCTGACTAACGGTGTTGTTGCCGCTTTCGGATTTCACATAATCCACGGTACCGTCTGCATTAACCTGGGGAACCAGCATATCAACATTCAGGGAATTGTATAAAAGCTGAGCAATAATGCCTCTGGGTGCTCCCTGCTTCTGTGCAGATGCTGCATTTTTCAAAATGCCGAGCTTAGAAGCCTGCTGAATATATCCATTGGGATATCCGCCGGAAGATTCTGCAGCTGCGCCGTAGTTTAATGCACAAACAATCATTTTTACAGCCTGTTCGTAGGTAACTTCAGCTTCCGGCTGGAAGGTACCGTCGGGGAAGCCGTTGATGATGCCTCTGTTTTTCGCAGAAACAATATCAGATGCTGCCCAATAAGCAACAGTTACATCAGAGAAGGGTTCTGCAGTTACTGCAGAGCTGCTCAGGTTAAACATTCTGGTGATCAGAGCTGCCATCTGCGCTCTGGTTACTGCTTCTTCGGGCTTGAAGGAGCCGTCCGGGAAGCCGTTGATGATTTCCATGCTGGAAAGCATGTCAATTGCCTGATATCTGTCGTGTGTTTCGGGAACGTCGGTAAAAGTTGCTGCAAAAGCGGGAACCGACAACAACATCAGACAGGCAAGCACGAGTGCTAACACTTT
>JAZOQZ010000110.1:0-3799 GCA_045656345.1 Clostridia bacterium | reverse complement strand
GGAGGAGATGCCTTTGTCCGACAATGTCGGTTAGAGTTTCGGGTCGTAATCTGTCTGCTAACGGTTTATTCATACAGTTTGTATTTTGCAACTAAATCTGCAACGCCTTTTTGCACCATCATTTTATTGCCTTCAAAGTCTTTTAAGGTTAAAGCAATTAAGTGTGCGATGGTTTTCATATCTTCCACACCCATACCTCTGGAGGTCACTGCTGCAGTACCAACACGGATACCGCTGGTGATGAAGGGAGACTGGGGATCGTTGGGGATTGCATTTTTGTTTACGGTGATGCCAACTTCGTCTAAGTTGTGTTCTGCATCTTTACCGGTAACATTTAAGCTTCTTAAGTCTAAGAGCATTAAGTGGTTATCGGTACCGCCGGAAACCAGGTCGATGCCTTCTTCCAAGAATGCATCTGCCATTGCTTTGGAATTTTCAATGATTTTTTTCTGATATTCTTTGAATTCGTGAGTCAAAGCTTCGCCGAATGCAACAGCTTTCCCTGCGATTACGTGCATTAAGGGGCCGCCCTGCAGGCCGGGGAATACCGCTTTGTCAATTGCTTTTGCGTATTTTTCTTTACACATAATCATACCGCCACGGGGACCTCTTAAGGTTTTGTGAGTGGTGGTGGTCACAAAGTCTGCATAGGGAACCGGGCTGGGATGTAATCCTGCAGCAACTAACCCTGCAATGTGAGCGATATCTACCATTAAGTATGCGCCCACTTCATCTGCGATTTCTTTGAATTTGGGGAAATCGATGATTCTGGGATATGCGGATGCACCTGCCACAATCATTTTGGGTTTGTGTTCTAAAGCTAATTCTCTTACTTTCTCATAATTGATGGTGTGGGTATCATCATCCACGCCATAGGAAACGATGTTGAAGTATTTACCGGAGATGTTTACCGGGCTACCGTGACTTAAATGTCCGCCGTGTGCCAGGCTCATGCCTAAGATGGTGTCACCGGGTTCTAACATTGCAAAATACACTGCAGTGTTTGCGTTGGCACCGGAATGGGGCTGCACGTTTGCATGGTCACAACCGAAGATTGCTTTTGCACGGTCTCTTGCGATATCTTCCACGATATCCACACATTCGCAACCGCCGTAGTAACGTCTGCCGGGATATCCTTCTGCATATTTATTGGTTAAGGGAGAGCCAACTGCCTGCAGCACTGCTTCGGAAACAAAGTTTTCGGAGGCAATCAACTCAATTTTGGAACGCTGTCTTTTTACTTCTCTTTCAATAGCATCTGCCACTTTGGAGTCAGTTTTTCTGATGATGTTGGTAAATTCCATCTGTTTGTGTCCTCTCTTCCTATGGTAACTGATTTTTTACTGATTTTATTATACAATAGAATCCCTTATTTGACAAGTGTTTTTTGAAAAAAATGCCGCAAGAAATTTCTTGCGGCATTTTTAAAACTATTTGATCCCGCCGAGCCGTTGCCCGAAGATAATATTAGAAACCTGCTTGTGCAGGTGGGTGCTTACCCTCAGTCGCACGTTCCCCATACGGCCATAAAGGCGGTGGGCCTACAATTGACGAGAGGAGATAGGCTCCCTTATAAAATGTGTTGGTTCTAATAAATACCCGGCTGACGCGAACGGCAGGATTTTTTTCGATTTTCAGCGTAATATTATTATATCACCGAAGATATGGTTTTACAAGTGATTTTTTGAATTTTCCAAAAAAATTATTTGATTTCGTAGGCACCTTTTACCATAATGATTACGTCGGTCACAGCTTCAAAACCTCTGCCGTCATCACGGGGAACAATCAGGTGATGGTTGGCAGGAACCTCGGTGTCCTGTGCTAAGTCTGCCCCGTCGGTAACATCGGACAGACCGCCGTTTTTGGAGGCATTCACGGTTGCTTTTCCGCCACGGAGAATAAATTCACAACCCGCACCTGCCACAAAAGTGTCGTCTTCTTCTATGGTTACCACACTGAACACAGCGGTTTCATCAATTTTCTTTTCCACCTTGGGCATAAAAATTTCGGTTAAATAGCTTAAAGAAATTACCGGATCCTCACCGGATGCCAGGGCAGTCACGGTCAGGATGGTAGCAAGAGCTAAAACAATCGCAATAATTTTTTTCAAATGCTTCATGGGGAGATTCCTCTCTTTCTTTTTTTGTTACCGGATGGTGCCTCCGCCTACCACGGTGTCACCATCGTATAACACAACGGCTTGTCCTTTGGTGATGGCTTTCTGAGGTTCTTGGAAGGTAACCTGTATGGTGTTTTCATCAATTTGCTTCACGGTGGCAGGTTGTTCTTTCTGATTATAGCGGATTTTGGCACAAACCTGCATTTCACCTTCAATTTTATCCACCGAAATCAGGTTGATGTCGGTTGCCAGGAAGGTGGTCTGATATAACTCATCAATGGGTCCCAACACCACGGTGTTGGTGGTTAAATCTTTGGAAATTACATACATCGGGCAGGGAAAGGAGAGCCCCAACCCTTTTCTCTGACCCACAGTGTAGTGAATGATGCCTTTGTGTTTTCCTAAAATGTTACCGTCTTTATCCGTAAAGTTTCCTTCGGGGAAGGTGATACCACGGTATCGGCGGATAAATGCGGCATAGTCTCCGTCAGGCACAAAACAGATGTCCTGACTTTCTTTTTTGTGAGCGTTTTTCAATTCTTTTTGTTCGGCAATTTCCCGCACCTTGGTTTTCTCCAAACTTCCAAGAGGGAACAGGATATGAGCCAACTGATGCTGGGTCAGGGTGTAGAGTACATAGCTCTGGTCTTTGGTGGTGTCGGTTGCTTTTTTTAAGAGGTATCGCCCCGACACATCGTCGTATTCCACACGGGCATAATGGCCTGTGGCAACGCCGTCTAACCCAAGAGCAAGCGCTTCTTCCAGCATGGCGTCAAATTTCATATAGCGGTTGCATAAAATACAGGGATTTGGCGTTTCTGCAAGCTCATAGCTTCTGGAAAAACGGTCGATAACCTGAGATGCAAAGTTTTTCCGCTGGTCACAGATGTGCAAGGAAATTCCAAGGCGGTCGGCAACTGCTTTGGCATCCTCAATATCGGAAGATGAGCCGCAACCTTTTTCGTCTTCGCATCCGCCGTGTAACAGCATGGTAATTCCCGACACTTCGTAGCCTGCGTCCGCAAGCAACACGGCACATACCGAGGAATCCACGCCGCCGCTCATTCCCACGGCAATTTTTTTTGGTTTGTTTGATTCCATATCATAAATCCTTCCAAAAAATTATTTCAGAAGTTTCTGCAATTCTTCCATAAAGGTGTTGATATCACGGAACTGACGGTAAACCGAAGCAAAACGAACATAGGCAACTTCGTCTACTTCTTTTAATTTGTCCATTACCAGTTCCCCGATTTTTTCGCTTTCCACTTCCTGCATCAGTTCGTTATTTAACGTGGTTTCCACTTCAGACACCAGTTTTTCCATGGTTTCAATGGACACAGGACGTTTTTCGCAGGCGTGCATAATCCCACGGAGTAATTTCTGACGGTCAAACTGTTCACGGTCACCGTTTTTCTTAATCACCACTAAGGGTGCCAGTTCCACTCTTTCGTAGGTGGAAAATCGTTTTTCGCAGGATAAACATTCCCGACGGCGTTTGATGGAATTGATTTCCTCCAACCGTCTGGAATCGATTACTTTGCTTTCTCCGAATCCGCAATATGGGCATTTCATAATTCACGCCTCCTTTTTTACTCTCTCATTATACTATATCTTGTGGGGAAAAATCAAGCAAAATATCATATTTCCAAAAAAAATCAGGAAATTGCAAAAATCTTAAAA
>JAZOQZ010000109.1:0-3506 GCA_045656345.1 Clostridia bacterium | reverse complement strand
CATTCATCATCACCACCGCCATTTCCGATTGTGGGCGGTTCCTGTGGTTCTGTGAATCTGTTCATTGCTTCGTTGCCCATTTCCTTCAACCTGTCGTCAATTTCTTCCGGTGTCAAGAAAGGCAGTTTTTTCAATGTCAGTTCATCGCCAAGAACAGCCGATGCAGAAATAATCATGTTTGTTTCCTCGGTCTGATTCGCTATTCGGTTATAATGGAAGGTTGGTTCATCATTAATGCCAGCCAAAGCAAGAATGCCTTGAATAGCTTCAATTAAAAAGTATTCAAAATCTCCGCATTTATCATCCATGGGCTGATATGCTGCACGAATTTCCGTTGCAGTCTTTGCGGATGCCGAAAGTGCTTCAACATTGACAATTTGGAAATCCTTGTATAAGTCTTTTTCCAACAGTTCAAGCATCTTTTCACGTGCTTCCGTGGGAACTTCAAAAGTGTGTGGCGTTGCCTTCACGCCATCTTCCATTGTGGCGGCTTTGATTGTGTGCATCCTTTCACGGAACTTTGCCAAATCAACATCATCCATGCCGCCGGAATTCTCCAACGCCCAATAAAATCCGCTTGTATCGTCAATATCGTTCGCCAATCCGCTTTTTATGTAATCATAGCAATCAATTGTTTCTCGGTTGCCTTCAAGCTCGGAATCGTGTAAATCGTTTGCATAAAGCGGAATAATAGGGAAAGAAGAATAATTTTCATTCATTACACGGCTTACACCGTCCGCTTTTGTGGAAACGGTGGTCTTTTTATAACTCCGCTTTTCCTCAATAACGAAAATCTTATCTTCTTTCTTTACATAATTGGTATATCCATCTTCTTCATAAAGGGTTGCACGGGTGGTTTTATCATCCGGATGCCAATAGCGAACGCCAGCCCGCAATGCTCCTGTATCTGCATCATAAAGGGGAGCAAAGCCGGGATTTATTGGCGTATCTGCAAAGCAGAACACTTCCACATGGTCATTATTCCAAAACAAAAAGGAAACGCTATCAATCATTGCCTTTTTAGCGGCTTTTTGTATTTGTGTATCGAATTTGCGCCCCAATTTGCCTTTTGTGGTTTTCTCTTGGAATGTTACGCCGTTTGACAATACATATTGCACTTGCTGAGTAACAAAACGGCGGAAAAAATGTGTTCTTAGCTTATAATTTGCGCTCCACATATCCGGGACAGCTTGACCGTGCATATTATAAAGCACCTTTTGAAACCCCATAATCGTTACATTCTTTTTTGCGTAATATTTTTCAGCAATTGAAGCCATTTTATAAGCTGAGCTGCCTTTGTGTTCTTCAATCACATCAAATACAAATTTTTTGCGCCGCCCTTCGTCCTGATTAAGTGCGACAAGGTTTTGAAATGTTCTCATTTTTACCTCTCAATTCCACATTGGTATATATTCGCTTTTTGGCTTCATAATGTTCATTGTATTTACAAAGTATCGTGTCATATCCATTGCATGGTCATTATCTTTAATTGGTCTATCTTCGCCGGCTTTCATATCCCACGAATAAAGACCGTATTCCTTGATTGTATTTTTGCAACAATCATTCACTTTGATTTTTCCTTGCTGAATTGCCGATGCTGTTTTTTGTATGCCATCAACAACATCATTTTTCGCCGGTCTAACCTTGAACCGCTTTTTCTGCTTCACCAAAGCAATGAATGATGTCGCTGACGGGTCAATTATCAAGCAATCAACAGGTAAATCGCCGGCAAGCCGTTCCAAGTCATCATAATATTCTTGGTCTGTTTTCTGCCTGCCTGTTTCCCTGCCCGAATGGTAGTATTCATTCACTTGATACCAAACACCGTCAAAAAAGCCCCACAAACCCATTGCTGTGGGGTTCTGAATGCCATAGTCCATTGATATGACATAACGTGTATATTTTCTTTCTATGGTCGGGACGATGCTGTTATTGTCAAACATCGGATATATAAGACCCTCAGCAAGCACCCACAATCCAAGGATAAACCGCTGAAAGAATACGCCGACATATTGTGCTTTGTATCTCTCTTTGATTTTCACCGAAAGCGATAAATTATCATCCATTGTGAAATGCAAATAAAGCATGTCTTTTTCAATGTATCTGTTTATCCAATTCAGCTTGAACCAATGCTGTGGCGAACCGGGGTTGCAGTTGAACCAAAACTTTGAGCCATCAACGGAACATCTTGCCGTTGCCTGATTCACAAACGATTCCGGCATCAGCGCAACTTCATCAAAAAAAGCACCCGCCGCCGTGATACCTTGAACAAGGTCTTGGCTTGCTTCGTCTTTACCGCCAAATATATAAAAATAGTTTTCTGTGTTTCCTTTAGTAACAATAACAAGGTTATCAGAACGCTTATCAACGACTATATAACCCCTTGCTTTCATCATGTTTTTCCAAAATCTCAGGACGTTTCTTCGGAATGAACCGACTGTTTTTCCCGCCATGATGAAGTTTTGACCGTTATATTTATTCATTGCCCAAAGCCCGAAAGACAAGGACATTGAAACGGTCTTTCCTGAACGAATGGCACCGTCAGCTATTATGCCATTTTTATCTTTTACCGGGGAAGAATCGCACCACCAATTCAACACCCGTCTTTGCTTCCTTGAAAAGGGCTTAAATTGGAATGTCGCCTTCATCGCTCCAATCCTCCCCCGATGTTCCGTTCAATGCTTCAAGGAATCCGTCATCGTTTTCCTCCGGTGTTCCGATGCCGTCTGTAATCTCGCACATGTCCTTATAGCTCTGAACAAGGCGGCGAAACTCCATGCCATCACCTGTCGCCGCTGCTATTCTGCTTTCAAGCTCTTGCATGATTTTGAGCCGCAAACGTGAACGGATTGAAGCAATTTCCGCTTCTGATTCGGCTATTTTTTCAGCCGTTTTCTGTGCGGTTTCATTGCGTATTTTGTCCATTTGCTCCGCTTTCGCCGCCACCCATTCTTCTTTGAGCGCAACTTCACGCAACGCAGAGAATTTCACATTGTATTTTTCGGCAAGCTGGCGATAACTGCCGCCGCCGTTGATATAATCATTTCGTATTGTGAGCCAATCGACAGCCACAGTCATCCCCCCCTTTTTTTTATTTATATTCGGGCGGCAGATGCACCCACCATAGGCGATTTTTTCAACCGCCGCAAAAGGAGGAAACTATTTGACGTTATTCCATCAATGAAAAATCTAAAAAAAGAAAATGGAATACGCTGATGTTCTGCATACCGCCCTTAAACATCAATAGAAAAAGCAACGCTATTTATGCGCTGCTTTGCAATCTCAAAATATTTTTCATCCATTTCGATGCCGATAAATTTCCGCCCCGTATTCATAGCCGCAACACCCGTTGAGCCGCTACCCATGCAATTATCAAGCACGGTTTCGCCGGGGTTGGTGTATGTCTTTATCAAGTATTCCAAAAGGTCAACCGGCTTTTGTGTTGGGTGGAATCGTTCTTTGCTTCCAACATTCACGCCGCTAAACTCCAAAATGTGCTTCGGATA
>JAZOQZ010000108.1:0-9425 GCA_045656345.1 Clostridia bacterium | reverse complement strand
TTTGGAAGAAGCGGAAAAAACGTTTCTGGAAGATGAAGCGAAGTTAGAAGAAAGCCTGGGAGAGTTTTCCGAAGAAATCGACGAAAAAAAATCCAGCAAGAAAAAAGAAAAAAAGAAAAAGAGCTGGAAACGAGAATTACTGGAATGGGTTGAGTGCCTTGGGATTGCTCTGATTGTTGTATTTTTATTGACCACGTTTGTGGGGCGGACTGTACAAGTCAGCGGACCCTCTATGGAACCCACCTTACAGGATAAAGATATGTTGATTGTGTATCACCTGGGATATACTCCCGCAAATGGTGATATTGTTGTGTTTAATCCCAAAGGGGATAACAAACCCTATATTAAACGTGTCATTGCTGTGGGCGGTCAGACGGTTGATTTTAAAATGAACATCAATCCAGAGGACGGAACACAGTTTTATGATGTTTATGTGGACGGAACATTGTTAGAGGAAGATTATATCGCGGATTATATTCAGTCCAATCCGGAGAATCTTACCTCTGAGCAATATCCTGTTACGGTTCCCGAAGGTCACGTTTTTGTTCTGGGGGATAACCGTAATCACAGTGTAGACAGTCGTTATGAAAATACTGTTGGCATGGTAGATAACGATGATATTGTGGGAAAAGCAATTTTCAGATTCTGGCCTTTTAACAGTTTTGGTTTGTTGTATTAATAGAGTGAAAAAATAAAAAATCGGGAGGATTATTATGAATATCAACTGGTATCCCGGACATATGGCGAAAACAAAACGCTTGATTTCCGAGGATTTAAAATTAGTGGATGCCGTGGTGGAAGTGTTGGATGCGAGAATTCCCGTATCTTCCAAAAATCCCGATATTGATGAACTTTGCCGGAATAAACCGAAAATTGTGTTGCTGAATAAATCCGATATGGCTGACGATGCTATTACAGACCGCTGGGTTTCTTATTACAAGGAACAGGGGATTTTGGCGTTAAAAGTGAATTGTGAAACAGGGGAAGGATTAAAACGGATTCCTTCTGATCTGAAAGAACTTTTGAAAGAAAAACTTGCTCGTAACCGTGAAAAAGGTGTGTTTAAACCTATCAGAATTATGGTGGTTGGCATTCCTAATTCAGGGAAATCATCTTTTATCAACCGTGTGGCAAACAATAAACGTTTAAAAACGGAAGACCGTCCTGGTGTAACGGTGCATAAACAATGGGTAAAGGTGTCTAACGAAATTGAACTGATGGATACTCCCGGTATCCTGTGGCCCAAATTGGGGGACGAAACAGTTTCTTTGCATCTTGCTTTCACAGGTGCTATCAAAAGCCAGATTTTAGATGTAGAAGAGTTGGGCGTTTATCTGATTGATTATCTTCTTACCAAACATGCGGACGCTCTTTCTGAGCGATATAAAATTACCCTGGATGCTAATGACGATAAGTTGACGGTTTATGATAAAATTGCCTTTAAGCGAGGTTATATTTTCAGTAAAAACGATCCTGATTACGAACGGTGTGCCAACGCTGTGTTGGATGATTTTAAAAATGGACGTTTTGGTAAACTGAGCTTGGAAGCTCCGGAGGAAGTATGAGCGAATTTATTGATGATTTAGAACTGATTGGAGATAAAAAAGAATACCAATATATTTGTGGTGTGGATGAAGCTGGCAGAGGACCTCTTTGCGGACCTGTGGCAGCTGCCGCCGTGATTATGCCAAAGGATTCTCGTATCGAAGGTGTGAACGACTCCAAAAAACTTTCCGAAAAAAAACGGGAAGCCCTATACGAGCAGATTATTAAAGAAGCTATTGCCTATCATGTTTGCCTGATTGATAATGATGAGATTGATAACATCAATATTTTAAATGCCACATTAAAAGCAATGGAAAACGCCATCAACGGTTTATCTGTGAAAGCAGAGTTTGCTTTGATTGACGGAAACCGTAACAAAGGAATCACTACCCCCAATCAGATGGTGGTAAAAGGGGATTCCAAGTCCTATTCTATTGCTTGTGCCTCCATTTTAGCAAAAGTTACCCGTGACCGCTTGATGGAAGAATATGATAAAGAGTATCCTGAATACGGATTTTTAAAACACAAAGGATACGGCACCAAAGCGCATTATGAGGCGATTGAAAAATATGGGATTACTCCTATTCACAGAAAAACATTTTTAAAGAAGATTCTGGAGAACTGATATGGAAAAATATCGCCAGAGTATTGGAAAACAAGGAGAAAATAAGGCAAAAAACTATTTAAAACGGCGAGGGTATCAGATTTTAGAATGTAATTATCGTACTAAAGCCGGTGAAATTGATTTAATTGCTAAAGAAAAAGATTGTCTTGTTTTTGTGGAAGTAAAAACCAGAACAACAGAGGAGTACGGAACCCCTGCTGAGGCGGTTTCGTTTTATAAGCAACAACATATGATAAAAAGTGCCAGGTATTATCTGGCAAATCATGGTGGAGAATGTGAATGCAGATTCGATGTGATTGAGGTTCGTATGTCATCAAAAGGATGGCTTAAAACGGCTAAAATCAACCATTTAAAAAATGTGTTGCAATGAGGAAATTATGGAAAAGTTTACCAAAGATTTAAAACAATATCTGCTTGAAAACGGAGCCTCGGATGTGGGCTTTGCCAAAGTGTCATACGAGGCTTTGGAATATGCCGTTTCTATTGTGGTGAAGCTTTCCGATTTTGTGGTTTCCCAGATTGATACAGCTCCCACTTACACCTATTTTAATCACTATAAAACTGCCAACGCTTTGATTGACCGATTAGGTCTGTTGTGTGGACATAAAATTGAAGAGCAGGGAGGATTATACTTTCCCATTCCTGCTTCCCAGACTGTAAACGGTCATAATACCTATGCAGGTGAATATTCTCACAAAAAGGCAGCCGTTTATGCAGGGCTTGGGTCGATTGGAAAAAATGCTTTGTTTTTACACAAACAATACGGTCCTGCCATTCGACTTGGAACAGTGTTCACCAATTTACCATTAGCTGTGGGAGAGCCACTGTCAGAAGACCTTTGTGACGGATGCAACCTCTGTGTCAAAAACTGTCCCGCTCAGGCATTATATGGTAAAAAATTCAGTTGGGACGACCCCGATTTGTCCCTTTTGGATCGTAAAGCTTGTTCCGATTATATGAAAAAGCAGTTTATGCACATTGGACGTGGTTCTGTTTGCGGCATTTGTATGAAACAGTGTATGGAACACTTTAAAGCGCATCATAATTAGGAAATTACTCGCAGAAAGGAAACAGAAAGAGAATTATGAAACAGTTATCACTGATTTTAATTGGCGGGGGAGACCGTGGCAGCAGTTATTTAAAATATTTGCAGCAGAACCCCGAAAAATTTAAGTTGGTTGGGATTGTAGAACCCATCCGTGAAAAACGAGAATATTTAAGAGATTTATATAACGTGCCACAGGAAAATTGCTATGAGAGCTACGAAGAAATTTTAGCACTTCCCAAATTTGCGGATATTGCTATGATATGCACTCAGGATCAAATGCATTATGAACCGGCGCTTTTGGCAATGGAAAAGAAATATGATTTGCTGATGGAGAAACCGATTTCTGTTTCTCCCGAAGAATGTTATAAAATGTATCGTGCAGCAGAAGAACACGGTGTGAAAAGCGTGGTTTGTCACGTGCTTCGCTATACTCCGTTCTATAAAGCAATCAAAAAATTTATTGCAGACGGCAATATGGGCGAAATTATGAATATGATTCATACCGAAGGCGTTGGCAATGTTCATATCAGCCATAGCTATGTGAGAGGGAACTGGAGAAAAGAATCCGAATCGTCTCCCATGCTTCTAGCAAAATGTTGTCATGATACCGATTTATTGCAGTGGTTGGTAGGGGAACTTTGCACCAAAGTGCAATCTGTTGGTACGCTTTCTTATTTCTGTGAAAAGAATAAACCGGAAGGTGCTCCCAAACGCTGTCTGGACGGTTGTCCTCATAAAGACACCTGCTATTACTATGCTCCCGATTTATACCGTCTTCCCACAGCTGAGGTCCAGCATTTCCGTGCAATCGTTGCCAATAAATTCGATCCCACTGATGAAGAACTGGATGAAATTTTAAAAACATCTCCTTACGGCAGATGCGTGTATCAGTGTGATAATGATGTGGTGGACCATCAGATTGTGAATATGCAGTTTGGAGAAGATAAATATGCTTCTTTAACTATGTCCGGCTTCAATAAAGGAGGTCGAGTGACCACCATTATGGGAACCGAAGGGGAACTTCGTGCGGATATGGAAGAGCAGTCTGTTACCTTCTATAGCTTTAAGACCCACGAAACCACTTCTGTTTATCAACCCGAAGCAGGATTTGATCAGACCATTGCCGGCGGACACGGTGGCGGTGATATGGGCATCATGGCGGATTTATATGATTATCTGGCATTGGGACAGCCCTCTGATTCTATTTCTGATTTAAAAGTATCCTGTATGAGTCATCTGATTTGTTTTGCTGCGGAAGATGCCCGTAAAAAAGGCATTACCGTGGATATGGAATCTTATTTAAAACAGTTTGAATCTTAATATGATGAAATAGACACTCCAATTTCAGAGTGTCTATTTTAGAAAGGTAACAATAAATTATGGAAAAAACCAATGCAATGCGTATATTAGATAAACGAAAAATCTCATATTCTGTGGAAACCTACGATGCTTTCGACGGTGCTTTGGATGGAGTAACCGTTGCAGGAAAAATCGGCCAAGACCCCAAATTTGTATATAAAACGTTAGTTACACAAGGAAAATCCAAAAATTATTTTGTGTTTGTCATTCCCGTAGCAAAAGAACTGGATTTAAAAGCTGCTGCCAAATCCGTGGGTGAAAAATCCGTGGAAATGATTGCAGTAAAAGACATCAACAAAATTACAGGTTATATCCGAGGCGGTTGCTCACCTGTGGGGATGAAAAAACAGTTTCAGACCGTGATTGATGTGTCTGCAAAAGAATTGGATTATTTCTATGTCAGCGCAGGGAAAATTGGGATGCAATTAAGATTAAACCCTAATATTTTAGCAGATTTGGTTCATGCTGATTTTAGTGAAATTACTTTTTAATATTGTTCACAATCATTCAACAAAAAACAAAAACCCGAATGCAACATGCATTCGGGTTTTTCGTTTATTAAATTATTCAGCAGCTTTGAGTTCTTCAAAACATGCGCTGCAATATACAGGTTTGTCATCTCTGGGGATGAAGGGAACTTTTGCTTCGCCGCCGCATTTAGCGCAAACAGCGGTGTGCAGTTCTCTTTTTGCACCTTTTCTTGCAGTTCTGCAATCTTTGCATCTGGAAGGTTTGTTCTGGAAACCTTTCTCAGCGTAGAATTCCTGCTCACCTGCGGTGAATACAAATTCTGCGCCGCAGTCTTTGCAGATTAAAGTTTCGTCTTGATACATGGGATACTCTCCTTAGTAAATTTATATAATATTTTTTTAGCCTTTGCGGGATTGAACCGGACCTTTTGACGTTGCGGGGCAGTTTAGAGAAACAGAGGCGCTGCCTTCTTCTTAATTCTTTGCAAAGCATTGTCAATTGATTTTGGCGTTTTACCAAGGACAGTTGCAATTTCTTTGTAGGTCATACCGGAACTTACAAGATAAAGTACCGAAAGTTCAAATTTACTTAAAATTCCTCTCAGTTTTTCGTTGACAATATTGAAGTCCTCATTGTCGAAAAAAGCTTCTTCGGGACCATCTGTTTTCAACTCTTTCCATATAGCTTCATCAGCTTCAATGGAAACAGACTGATTCAGAGGCGCATGCTTTTTTCTGAGAGAATTTTTGATAACTGTTTTTAAGCGCAGCACAATGCAGCGTTTGGCAAATATTTCAAAGGGGACCTCCTTGTTTGCGTCGTAGCTTTTTACAGCGTGAAACAAACCGATCATACCTTCTTGCATCAGGTCATCTCTGTCAGCACCACTTAAGAAATATTTGAAAGCCATTGTGCGAATAAAAGGTTTCAATTCCAGGAAAATTTTTTCCAACGCCTTTTCGTCTAATTGTTTCGCTTTTTCGATGAGTGTTGAATCCATTTCCATAAGACAGAATAATCCCTTTTATAAATTATACAATCATTATTGCATAAATTTATAAAAATGTCAAGTATTTTTCTCCAAGATTTACAAAAAAATATTCAAATAAAAGTTTTGCATTGTGATATTTTTACAAAATCCAACAAAAAATATGATGATAATCACCAAAGCGCTTATCGGAAGGACTCTAAAATCTCTAAAAGCTCGTATTCTGAGTTTACTGAAATTCCGGAAGAGAGGATCTTTTTATCTTCTTCGGTCAGCACAGAGGGGTTGACTTTTTCCTCCATAATCATCTCGTTCGGCGTGTTTTTTCTGGTGACTATGATTTTATTTTTAGAAAGATGTATCAGAAAATGATTGTCGCAAACAGTGCTGAGCTTTTCTTCTGCTTCCAGATACTGCTCTTCGAATTTGTGTAGTGTCCAATTGGGATAAAGTTCTGCTGTTTCAGTTGCTGTTTTGCTGACTAAATTTTCAGGGAGGGGGAGTAGTCTGTTTTTTTGATGTCCGCATGAATATAACGTTGATAGTTTTAATGTTGCTGTTTTTTGTAAAACAGGAGTTTTTGTTTGTTTTAACACATCCGTGACAGGGGTTATTTCATTTGGTGACAACACAATCATAACACACGATAAAACCAAGCTGATACAGCCAAGGAAAATCAGTGTTTTCCGCTTTTTTCTTTTCTTTTTTTCATAATAATATGAGGGAAACATAAATATCACTTCCTTATGTTGTAAGTCTTTCCCGCGTAAGTGATAATATACCATTTTTTCAGATTTTCATTATGAATCAAGTTTTTTTGGGAAATACTACTGTTATAAATTTTTTAAAACAGATTTTTCCTGAAGTATTTTGAATGATGGAAATTTTTATTTGATTAAAACGGACAGAAAACAAACAAAAATATGTAAAGATGATGAATTGACAGTAATTTGTGGAAAACCTAAAAAATATTCCCAGGGAATAAGACTGGCAGATAGCCTTGGAAATACTGAATTTTCAATGAGTTACCAACCTTATCGAAAAACTTTTAAAAAAGCAAAAAAAAATGTGGAAAACTATTGACAAAAACAAAAAAAAAGAGTATAATACAGACAAAAACAAAAATAAACACAGAAAAAGGGGTTTTTGATTATGGCTATGATGAACGAGTACGAAATCAAAAAAGAAATGTGTGAAGTCGGCAAAAGAATTTATATGAACGGCTTCGTTGCCGCTAACGACGGTAATATTACAGTAAAAATTTCCGACAATGTATTTTTTGCAACTCCCACCGGTGTATCCAAAGGTTATATGACTCCGGATATGATCATCAAGGTTGACGGAGAAGGTAATGTTTTGGAAGGAAAATTAAAACCCTCCAGCGAATTAAAAATGCATTTAAGAGTATATAAAGAAAGACCTGACGTAAGATCAGTTGTGCATGCACATCCTCCCACGGCTACCGGTTTTGCGATTGCAGGTGTTCCGCTGGATAAATACACCATGCCGGAAGCAATCATTTTCTTAGGCACTGTTCCGATTGCAAAATACGGTACTCCTTCTACCGATGAAATTCCGGATGCAGTTTCCGAACATTTACAGAGCTATGATGCATTCTTATTGGAAAACCATGGTGCATTAACTGTTGGTAACTCCTTAATGAATGCATACTTCAAAATGGAAACCTTAGAATTCTATGCTAAAATTTCCTTAAATGCGAGATTATTAGGTGGCGAACAGGAATTAACCTGTGATCAGATTGATAAATTAATGCAGGTTAGAGCACAGTTCAAAGTACCCGGCAAACATCCCGGATGCAAAAAATGTGAAAAGAACGGTACTCCTGAATGTAAAGAAGCTCAGAGACTGGCTAAGAAGGAAGATAATCCGGATGCTGCTCTGGTTGCAGAAATCACTCAGAAAGTTCTGGCTGCAATGGGTAAATAATCCGAAGCTATATACTATTATATATAATAGAAAGGAAAGGTCTGACCGGAATACAGTGTGTATTTTCGCAAGACAAAATAAGGTGAACACTTATGAAATCCAATCGATTTAAAGTGCTGGGGCAAAGACCTGTCCATCAAGATGGGTTTATGAAGGAATGGGAGGAAGTTGGCTTCGTAGCCATGGACTCCAAATACGATCCAAAGCCCTCTTTGAAAATCGAAAACGGTATCATCGTGGAAATGGATGGCAAACGTCGTGAAGAATTTGACTTTATCGACAGCTTTATTGCAGACCACGCGATCGACTTATCTGTTGCAGAAAAAGCAATGGCGATTGACAGTTTGCAGTATGCCAGAGATTTATGCGATATCAATACCGATAATAAAGAATTAAAAAGATTGTTCTCCGGTTTGACCGCTGCAAAGCTCAAGGAAATCATGAACCACATGAATGTGGTTGAAATGATGATGGCGATGCAGAAAATGAGAGAAAGAAAAACACCTTCCAACCAGTGTCACGTCACAAACTTAGACGATAACCCGGTGCAGATTGCCTGCGATGCCGCAGAAGCAACCTTCCGAGGTTTTGACGAAACCGAAACCACCGTAGGGATTGCCCGGTATGCACCCCTTTGCGCAGTTGGTCTTTTCATCGGATCTCAGGTTGGACGTCCCGGCGTTCTGTCCCAGTGTGGGGTAGAAGAAGCTGTGGAATTGAAACTTGGTATGAAAGGGTTTACCACATATGCGGAAACTATTTCCGTATATGGAACCGAAAAAGTATTTATTGACGGGGATGACACTCCCTATTCCAAAGCTTTTTTGGCATCTGCTTATGCTTCCCGCGGAATGAAGATGCGTTGTACCTCCGGTACAGGCTCCGAAGTTCTGATGGGAAATGCAGAAAAGAAATCTATGCTTTATCTGGAAATCCGTTGTCTGTTGGTAATTAAAGGAGCAGGGGTTCAGGGTACGCAAAACGGTGCAATCAGCTGTATCGGTATCACGGGCTCCGTGCCTTCCGGTATCCGTTGTGTGCTGGCAGAAAACTTGGTTGCTGCTCAGCTTGGACTGGAAGTTGCTTCCGGTAATGACCAGACTTTCTCACACAGCGATATCAGAAGAACTGCAAGAATGTTGATGCAAATGCTTCCGGGAACTGACTTTATCTTCTCCGGATACAGCTCCATTCCCAATTATGACAATATGTTTGCGGGCGCAAACTTTGATGCGGAAGATTTTGATGATTACAATGTTCTCCAGCGTGACTTGAAAGTGGACGGCGGGCTTCGTCCCGTATCGGAAGAGGATGTCATCAATGTACGTCGCAAAGCTGCAAAAGCAGTGCAGGCAGTGTTTGCTTGTTTGGGATTCCCCAAAGTAACCGATGAACAGGTAGAGCAAGCTGTTTATGCTCACGGTAGTAAAGACATTACCGCA
>JAZOQZ010000107.1:0-49018 GCA_045656345.1 Clostridia bacterium | reverse complement strand
GACCTGCCAGACGAGCGATAATGGTTTCATCAGGTACAACTAAAAGCAAAGCTTTGTCCAAATAAATTCCAAACTGAGGCAGATTTTCTGCCTGAGCAGTATTTCTGGGAAAACCGTCTAAGATGTATCCGTTCCGGCAGTCAGGCTTCTGGAGCCGTTTTACCAGAAGTTGGGAAACCGTTTCGTCCGACACAAAATTTCCTTTGGAAATCAGTCGGTTGATTTCTTCTCCTAAGGGAGAGCCACTACCAATCTCATCCCGGAGCAATGCTCCGGTTGAGATGGTTGGAATTTCTAATATTTTTGCTAACTGTCTCGCCATAGTGCCTTTACCGGCACCGGGCGCACCTAAAAGTGTTAAAATCATTGTTTCGCACCGAACAAATTTTATTCTAAGAAGCCTTTATAATGTCTCATCAGCATCTGAGATTCAATCTGTTTCACGGTTTCGATTGCAACACCTACTACGATGATCAAGGAAGATCCACCGAATGCGAACGCAGGATTGATGTGCGAAAGCAGAGTGGGTAATACTGCGATCAACGCAATGAAAATTGCACCGATGATGGTGATTCTGTTTAACACCATATTGATGAAGTCACTGGTGGGTTTACCGGGTCTTAAACCGGGTACGAAACCGCCGTTGTTTTTCATGTTATTTGCAATTTCAACCGGATTAAACTGGATTGCAGTATAGAAGAAAGTAAACAGGATAATCAGGATGAAATAAATAACAGAATACCAAATGCTTCCCGGAGAGAACACGCTGATTACTCCTGCCCAGAAACCGGTGGGAGTACCGCCAAGCATCTGTGCGATAGTTGCGGGGAACGCCATGATAGACACAGCGAAGATGATAGGCATTACGCCTGCCATAGCAACTTTGATCGGCACGTGAGTGCTCTGACCGCCATACATTTTTCTGCCAACAACTCTTTTTGCATACTGAACAGGAATTCTTCTTTCAGCATTGTTCATCAGAACGATGAAACCGATAACGATTAAGGTTACCAGAACAACTGATACAATGATAACCCAGCTCATAACGTCTTTTGCACCGGTAACCAGGTTAATGATTGCGTTAGGTGCACCGGAAATGATACCTGCAAAGATAATCATGGAGATACCGTTACCAACACCTTTTTCATTAATCTGTTCACCTAACCACATTAAGAATGCGGTACCAGCGGTTAAGGTTAACACTACAACGAAGAACGCTGCAAAGTTACTCTTAACAGAAGAATCGGCAACAGCAATAAATAAGCCGGAAGCCTGAACGAATGCTAATACGATAGTAACCACACGGGTGATTCTCGCAATTTTCTTCTTGCCTTCTTCCCCTTCTTTGGACAGTCTTTCCAAAGCGGGAATTGCAACGGTAAGAAGCTGAATAATAATGGAAGAGTTAATGTAGGGGGTAATGCTCATCGCAAAGATGGTTGCTTGCTCTAAAGCGTTACCGGAAATAATGTTTGCCAGACCGAACAGGGTGTTGTTACCGCCGAACAGTGAGGGCAAAATGGTTCTGTCAATAAAAGGAAGGGGGATATGCGATCCTAATCTGAAAACAATCAGTAACAACAGAGTGTACAGGATTTTCTTTCTCAGATCTGGAATTTTCCATGCATTTTTTAATATGCTGAACATATTAAATCACCTCAGTCTTTCCACCTAAAGCAGTAATTTTTTCAGCAGCAGCTTTAGAGAATCTAGCAGCTTTTACTGTTAACTTTTTGGTAAGATCTCCTCTGTTTAACACAACAATTCCGTCATTGATTTTGGAAATTACGCCGGTTTCTTTTAAGAGTTCAGCGGTAACTTCGGTTCCGTTTTCAAATCTTTCTAAATCGGAAAGATGAATTTCGGTATAGTTTTTAGCAAAGAAATTGTGGAAGCCTCTTTTGGGGAGTCTTCTTGCTAACGGCATCTGACCGCCTTCGAAGCCGGGTCTTACACCGCCGCCGGATCTTGCTTTCTGACCTTTATGGCCTTTGCCGGCTTGTTTTCCGTTACCGGAAGCGTGACCTCTACCTTTTCTGTAACGCTCTTTTACGGAACCCGGAGCCGGAGATAATTCGTTTAATCTCATAATTTTTACACCTCCGAATGAATTTTAGTTTTAGACTTCTTCACAGTCTACCAGATAAGATACTTTGTTTACCATACCTCTGATCTGAGGTGTATCATTATGGATTTTTTCGTCTCTGATTTTTTTCAGGCCTAATGCGTTTGCAGTCTTAATATGGCTGTCAAGACGACCGATCAGGCTCTTTTTTAAAGTAACTTTTAATTTAGCCATTTTTAAAATACCAAGTGCTTAAAAACTTCAAGCACATTTCCTTTCTTTCGGACTCATCTTATTGGATTCTGATTCCGGTAAAACCGTTCTTATTTCACGATTTCAGCGGGAGTTTTACCTCTTTTATCAGCCACTTCTTTTAAACTCATTAAGCTCTTTAATCCTTCGATAGTAGCAGATACTACGTTTCTGGGATTGTTGGATCTTAAACATTTGGTTCTGATATCTCTGATACCTGCTAATTCCAGAACGGCTCTGGCAGGACCACCAGCGATAACACCGGTACCTTCAGCAGCGGGTTTTAATAACACTCTGCCTGCACCGAATTCACCGATAACTTCATGAGGAATAGTAGTTTTGTACAGGGGGATTTCCACCATGTTTTTCTTTGCATCCTCAATACCTTTTCTGATTGCATCCGGAATTTCAGCTGCTTTACCCATACCGCAACCTACTCTACCGTTTTCATCGCCTACTACAACCAAAGCTGAGAAACGGAAGGTTCTACCACCTTTTACAACTTTAGCAACTCTGTTTAAGGCAACAACTTTTTCTTTAATATCCAGCGTAGCCGGATCAAATTTAGCTTGATTCACGATTGTATTTCCTCCTTATCACTAAAGTGTAATTAGAACTGCAGTCCGCCTTCTCTGGCACCTTCAGCCAAAGCGGCAACACGTCCGTGGTACAGATAGCCGCCACGGTCGAAAACTACAACTTCGATACCTTTGGCTTTAGCTTTTTCTGCAACCAATAAACCAACTTTTTTCGCTGCTTCAATGTTTCCACCCGGATTCTTGCCGAATTCAGGGCTTAAGGTAGAAGCGGAAACTAAGGTAACACCTGCAACGTCATCAATAATCTGAGCATAAATGTGATTTAAGCTTCTGAACACATTCAGTCTCGGTTTCTGTGCAGTACCTTTAATATTATTTCTAATTCTGTAATGTCTTTTTACTCTGGCAACATTACTGTTTTGCTTTTTAACCACTGTTTATTCACTCCTTTAAACAATCTGATAAAACAGCTAAGGAACATAACCAAACGATTATTTCTTCTTAGCGCCGGTTTTACCTTCTTTTCTGATAATAACTTCATCAACGTATTTGATACCTTTGCCTTTATAGGGTTCCGGAGGTCTTTTTTCACGGATGTTGGCAGCGAACTGACCAACTTTCTGTTTGTCGGGACCTTTTACGATGATTTTATTCGGTGTGGGGCAATCCAGGGTGATACCGTCACGTTCTTCCATCTCAACCTGATGAGAGTAACCTAAGTTCATAACGATTTTGTTGCCCTGTTTTGCAACTCTGTAACCAACACCGTTGATTTCCAGTTCTTTAGAGAAACCGGAGGTAACACCGGTAATCATATTGGAAAGGATAGTACGAGTTAAACCGTGTAAAGATCTATGTGTTTTTTCATCACTGGGTCTTGTTACGGTTACTTCGTTATTTTCCAATTTCAGGACCATGTCCTTATTGAATTTCTGTTCTAAAGTTCCTAAGGGACCTTTTACAGTTACTAAATTTTCAGCGCCGATAGTTACAGTTACTCCATTCGGTACGGAGATCGGCATTTTACCAATTCTAGACATCTTTTATCCCTCCATTACCAAATATAAGCGAGAATTTCCCCGCCGACATTTTCCTGTCTTGCTTTTTTATCGGTCATGATTCCTTTAGAAGTGGAAACTAACGCGATACCCAGGCCTTTTAATACTTTCGGCAGTTCTTCGCTCTTCGCGTAAACTCTGAGACCCGGTTTAGAAATTCTTCTCAAACCATTAATTGTTTTAGTTTTGTTTGCACCGTATTTCAGGGTGATTCTGATGATGCCCTGAGTGCTGTTGTCAATCAGCTGGAAATTCTTAATGTAGCCTTCTTCTAAAAGAATCTCAGCAATTGCTTTTTTCATATTAGATGCGGGAACATCCACGGTATCGTGTTTTGCTGTACCTGCATTTCTAATTCTTGTAAGCATATCTGCAATAGGATCTGTGATCTGCATTGTATAGCCTCCTTTTTTAAGGTATTGTTTATCACGCCAGGGTGATACGACTTACCTAAAACCTTGTTCTTAATTCTTTACATGCCCCGAAGCGGGGACTTTTCTGCCCTTTCGGGCAGTTACAGTCTTACGCCTGCAAAAACCAATCTTACCAGCTTGCTTTCTTCACGCCGGGAATCTGACCTTTGTAAGCCAGTTCTCTGAAGCAAATACGGCAAATGCCATATTTTCTAAGATAAGCATGAGGTCTGCCGCAGATTTTACATCTGTTGTATTCTCTGGTGCTGAACTTCTGGGGTTTCTGCTGCTTATTAATCATAGATTTTTTAGCCATTTGTTTCCATTTCCTTTCACTTTACTCTTGTGTTTTTGGAATCTTCAGAAATCGAGTCTTACGCTTTGATGAAGGGAGCGCCCATCAGAGTCAGTAATTCTTTTGCTTCTTCGTCAGTTTTTGCGGTAGTAACAAAAGCGATATCCATACCTCTGATTTTTTCAACCTTATCATATTCGATTTCCGGGAAAATCAGCTGTTCTTTGATACCGAAAGCATAGTTGCCACGGCCGTCAAAGGAGTTTGCGCTAATACCTCTGAAGTCTCTTACACGGGGAAGAGCGATGCAGAATAATCTTTCGATGAATTCATACATTCTTTCGCCACGTAAGGTAACTTTACATCCGATGTTCATACCTTCTCTTAATTTGAAGTTAGAAACGGATTTTTTTGCTTTGGTCAGAACTGCTTTCTGACCAGTGATTAAGGTTAAGTCTGCAGCAGCGCTTTCCAGTGCTTTTGCATTGTCTTTTGCTTCACCAACACCGATGTTTACAACAACTTTGTCGATTTTCGGAATCTGCATTACAGATTTGTAACCGAATTTGCTCATCAGGGCAGGTGCAACTTCGTTTTTATATAAATTAGCTAAGTTAGACATAATCGTAGTTTACCTCCCTTTCTTATTCGCCTAAGGATTCATTGCATTTTTTGCAATATCTTACCTTTTTGCCGTTGTCTAAGATTTTCTTACCGGTTCTTACTGCTTTACCGCATTTGGGGCAAACGAGCATTACTTTGGAAGCATAAATCGGACTTTCCTGTTTTACAATACCACCGGTCTGACCCTGAGCTCTGGGTTTGGTGTGTTTGGTAGCAACGTTAACGCCTTCAACGATAACTTTACCTTCTTTGGGGGATACTACCAGTACTTTACCTTTTTTGCCTTTGTCTTTACCGGAAATAACCACTACCTGGTCATCTTTTCTTACATTAACTTTCTTGTACATTTTCGTTACCTCCCTTACAATACTTCAGGAGCCAAGGATAAAATTTTGGAATATTCCTTGTCACGAAGCTCTCTTGCAACAGGGCCAAAAATGCGAGTTCCTCTCGGATTTTTTTCATCTTTAATAATTACAGCTGCATTTTCGTCGAATCTGATGTAGGTTCCGTCCTGACGGCGAACACCTTTCACACTTCTAACGATAACAGCTTTTACAACATCGCCTTTTTTCACAACTCCGCCGGGTGTTGCTTTTTTGACAGTAGCTACAACCACGTCACCGATGTTTGCGTATCTTTTCTTAGATCCGCCGAGAACTCTGATAGTCAGCAGTTCTTTTGCACCGGTATTATCAGCTACTTTCATTCTGCTTTCTTGCTGAATCATTGTAATCCTCCTCTGCTTACTGACATAAGTCGCAAGCGTTTTTATTAACGGTATTACTACCGCAGAAACAATCTTATTTTGCTTTTTCAACGATTTTTGTAAGTCTCCATCTTTTGTCTTTGGACAAAGGTCTGGTTTCCATGATTTCAACTCTGTCGCCGATATTACATTCGTTGTTTTCATCATGTGCTTTGAACTTAATGGTTCTTTTGATGATTTTTTTGTAAATCGGATGCTTTACAGAATCTTCGATCTTAACAACGATGGTTTTATCCATTTTGTCGCTTACAACTTCGCCGATTCTAACTTTTCTAAAGCCTCTTTCGGACATGATTTAGTTCCTCCATTTCCGCCTTTCGCCAAAAATGGGAAAAGCGATTCTAAACCTCACGGGAAATTATTCGTTGATTCCCAGTTCTCTTTCTTTTAATACAGTCTTGATTTTCGCGATAGTTTTTTTAACTTCTTTCATTCTCATGGGGTTATCAAGCTGGTTGGTGGCATGTTGAAATCTTAAGTTAAAAAGCTCAATTTTCAGCTCAGCGAGTTTCTGATTAAGCTCCTTATCCGCTAAATCTCTAATATTCTTAATCTTCATCGCTTTCTACCTCCACTTCTTTTTCACGCAGGATAAACTTGGTCTTTACAGACAGTTTGTGCTGCGCAAGTCTCATAGCTTCTCTGGCAGTTACTTCATCAACACCGGAAAGTTCAAATAATACTCTGCCCGGTTTTACAACTGCTACCCAGTATTCGGGAGAACCTTTACCGCTACCCATACGAGTTTCAGCAGGTTTTTCGGTTACCGGTTTATCGGGGAAAATTTTAATCCAAACTTTCCCGCCTCTTTTGATGTAACGGTTGATCGCAATACGGGCAGCTTCGATCTGGTTACCGGTGATCCAGCCGGGTTCGGTAGCCTGAATACCGTAATCGCCGTAAGTTACTTTGTTACCTCTTAAAGCTTTACCGGTCATTCTGCCTCTGAATTGTTTTCTTCTTTTTACTCTTTTAGGCATTAACATAGCTTATTTTCCTCCCTCTTGAGTATTTTTTTTCGCATTTTTGCTTTCAGGAAGAATTTCACCTTTGTAAATCCAAACTTTAACGCCTAACTTACCGTAGGTGGTATTCGCTTCTGCAAAACCGTAGTCGATATCTGCTCTTAAGGTCTGCAGCGGAATGGTTCCTTCGTGATAATGCTCAGTTCTTGCAATTTCAGCACCGCCAACACGGCCGGATACTGCGGTTTTGATACCTTTTGCACCGAACTTCATAGTTCTCTGCATGGACTGTTTCATCGCTCTTCTGAAGGAAATACGTTTTTCCAGCTGAGCTGCGATGTTTTCAGCTACTAAAGTTGCATCCATTTCAGCGGGTTTTACTTCAACGATGTTTACGTTAACGTTTGCGTTGCCGCCCAGTAAGTTTACAACAGAAGCTCTGATTTTTTCTAATTCTGCACCGCCTTTACCGATTAACATACCGGGTTTTGCAGTGAACACTTTGATAAAGATTTTATTTGCTTTTCTTGCAATTTCAATTTTGGAAATGCCGGCCTGGAACAGAGATTTCTTTAAGAATACTCTGATTTTGTGGTCTTCTACTAAAGTATCGCCGAATTTGTGATCCGGAGCATACCATTTAGAGTCCCAATCTTTAATAACGCCGACTCTTAAACCATGCGGGTTAACTTTCTGACCCATTACTCATACCTCCTATTCTTTTTCTTTTACAACCACGGTAATATGGCTGGTTCTTTTTGCAATTCTGAATGCTCTACCCTGTGCTCTGGGCTGAATTCTTTTCAGAATGGGGCCGCCGTTTGCGAAACATTCGGAAACGAACAGGTCATCTTTTGCCATATTATGATTGTTTTCCGCATTAGCGATAGCTGATAATAACAGTTTTTCAACCAGCGGAGATGCAGCTTTGGGAGTATGTCTTAAAATAGCCAAAGCCTGACCAACGGGTTTGTTTCTGATTAAATCAATAACTATCTTTACCTTGCGGGGAGATATTCTAGCATAACGGAGAGTTGCTCTTGCCTCCATTTTTATTCCTCCTCTTTCACCCTTAGGTGGTTCTAAAATTTAAACTTATGTGTCGGGTTTATATCAATGTTACCCGGATTATTTTGAAGTTTTTGCACCTGCATGACCTTTGTAGGTTCTGGTAGGAGCAAATTCGCCCAGTTTATGGCCAACCATGTCTTCGGTTACATACACGGGAACATGTTTTTTACCGTCATATACTGCAACGGTGTGTCCAACGAACTGAGGGAAGATGGTAGAAGATCTGGACCAAGTTTTTAAAACTCTTTTTTCGCCTTTGTCATTCATTTCTTCAATTCTCTTCAAAAGTTTGGGGTCCACGAAAGGCCCTTTTTTGATTGAACGGCTCATATTGTTGCCTCCTTGTAGATTTTTTCGCACAGGTTGTGCGTTTTATCGGGGTACCGCATCCGACCAAAGTCGGATTACGGTGTATGTCGATGATTATTTACCGTTTCTGGTCTTCACGATCAGGCGGTTAGTGATTTTCTTTTTCTTTCTGGTTTTTAAGCCCAGAGCCGGTTTACTCCAGGGAGTAACAGGAGCCGGACGACCGATGGGTGATTTACCTTCACCACCACCATGGGGATGGTCACAGGGGTTCATAACAACACCACGAACGGTAGGTTTGATACCCATATGTCTGGTTCTACCTGCTTTACCGATGGTAACATTTTCATGCTCTAAGTTACTTACCTGACCGATAGTAGCTTTACATTCGATCAGCACTTTTCTAACTTCGCCGGAGGGAAGTCTTAGCTGAGCATAGTCACCTTCTTTAGCCATCAGCTGTGCTGCATTACCTGCAGAACGAACTAACTGACCGCCTCTGTTTTTGGTGATTTCCACGTTGTGGATGATGGTACCAACGGGAATGTTTGCTAACGGTAAAGTGTTACCGGGTTTGATATCTGCGGTTTCAGAGGAGATAACTTTGTGGCCAACTTTTAATTCGTTGGGAGCCAGGATGTATCTCTTTTCACCGTCTTCATACTGAACTAATGCGATGTATGCGGTTCTGTTCGGATCGTATTCTAAGGTCAGAACAGTTGCAGGCATATCCATTTTGTCACGTTTGAAGTCGATAATTCTGTATTTGGATTTGTTTCCGCCGCCTCTGTGTCTTACGGTGATTCTACCGTAGGAGTTTCTGCCGGCGTGTTTTTTCAGTTTAACAAGAAGAGATTTTTCAGGTTTTACATCAGACAACACGGAGAAGTCAGGTGCGGTCATATATCTTCTTGACGGTGTAGTCGGTTTATAAGTTTTTACTGCCATTATCAATCATCTCCTTATCTTAAACTTTCAAAGAATTCGATTGTTTTGGTGCCTTTTAATTTGACAATCGCTTTCTTCCAGTCGGATTTTTTGCCTTCATGTACGCCGACTCTTTTGTTTTTGCCGATTACGTTTAAAGTAGTAACCTTATCTACTTCAACTTTGAAGATTTCTTCAACAGCTTTTTTGATTTCGATTTTGTTGGCTTTTGCGTTCACTTTGAAAGTGTACTTCTGTTCAGCCAGCATGGTCATAGATTTTTCCGAAATGATCGGAGCAATAATGATATCGTATGCGTTCATCTTAGCAGTACACCTCCTCTAATTTTGCAACTGCAGATGCTTCAATCACTAATTTGGTGTGATTTAAAACATCGTAGGTGTTGATGGTATCAACCACTGCGGTTTTAACGCCGGGTACGTTGTTTGCAGAAGCGATTAAGTTAGCTTCTTTCGCACCGGTAACCACAAATGCTTTGCTATCAACTTTTAAGTTTTCTAAAATCTTAACGAAAGATTTGGTTTTGATTTCGTCCATAGCCAGCTTATCCACAACAACAATGTTGTTTTCTGCAACTTTTGCAGATAAAGCGGATTTTAATGCCAGTCTTCTGGTTTTTTTGTTTAAGGTGTAGCTGTAATCTCTCGGTTTGGGACCTAAAGCCACGCCGCCACCTTTCCACTGGGGAGCACGGATGGAGCCCTGTCTTGCACGACCGGTTCCTTTCTGTTTCCAGGGTTTTGCACCGCCACCGCTTACTTCGGTACGGGTTTTGGTAGACTGTGTGCCCTGTCTCTGATTAGCCAGGAAGTTTTTCACAGTCATATGAAGAGCAGCGTTGCTGATTTCAACAGCAAAAATCTCATCTTTTAATTCGATTTCGCCGACTTCTTTGCCTTCAATATTATATAATGCTACTTTAGGCATCGTATTTCCTCCTTCCAGCCAAAGGCTGATTATCAATGTTTTGTCACCCAAGCGGGTGAAAAGCAGTTTCTATATCAACTTCTGTGAATTACTTGGAAGCTTTCACAGAGCTTTTAACGGTAACCAATCCGCCTTTGGGACCGGGAATCGCACCTTTTACAAGGATCAGGTTTTTGTCTTCCATAACTTTCACGATTTCTAAGTTCTGAACAGTTACCTGTACATTACCCATGTGACCGGGAAGTTTCTTACCTTTGAATACACGAGACGGGGAAGAACAAGCTCCCATAGAACCTGCGCTTCTATGCACAGGACCAGCACCGTGGCTCATGGGGATTCTGGACTGACCATGTCTTTTGATGGTGCCCTGGTAACCTTTACCTTTAGAGATACCGGTTACATCAACGCTGTCGCCTTCTGCGAAAACGCCTGCTTTGATTTCGTCGCCCACATTGTAAGAAGCAGTGTCATCCAATCTGAATTCTCTTAAGAATTTCATGATTGCGGTGCCTGCTTTCTTGAAGTGGCCCATTAAAGGTTTGTTAGATTTCTTTTCTTTGGTTTCCACAAAACCAACCTGAATTGAGTTGTAACCGTCGATTTCTACGGTTTTCTTTTGGGTAACTACGCAAGGACCTGCTTCAATCACGGTAACCGGAACAAATTTGCCGGTTTCGGAGAAAAGCTGAGTCATGCCGACTTTTTTACCCAGAATTGCTTTTTCCATAATGTTTTCCTCCTATGGTTATTGGTTGGGGGTCGCCCAACATGACCTTGGTACCCCATAAGTTTTTGAGGTATCAGGCGGGCAAATTTCTTGCCCATGCGAATTCTCTTTGACACAGGTAAGAGAAAACTCGCATACTATTATATATATGGTATAATAATAGTCGATTACAGTTTGATGTCGAATTCAACGCCTGCGGGCAGGTCTAATTTCATCAGAGCATCAACAGTTTTCGCGGTGGGGTTTAAGATATCGATCATTCTCTTATGAGTTCTCATTTCGAACTGTTCTCTGGAGTCTTTGTACTTGTGTACTGCTCTTAAGATAGTAACGATTTCTTTTTTGGTGGGAAGCGGAATGGGGCCGGATACTCCTGCGCCAGTTCTTTTCGCGGTTTCCACTACTTTTTCAGCGGACTGATCTAAGATAACGTGATCGTACGCTTTCAATCTGATTCTGATTTTTTCTTTCATTGCTGCCATAACCGTGTTTCCTCCTAAATAATTTAAATTTTTTCGGTGTTCTGTTTCGGCTGCACGGTTCATTTTTTCTAACACTCACCCTCGTGTTTCACATCTATTCCATAAAATATCCCGAAGATTTTTATAGCGCTCATAAAAATTTTCGGGCATCAAAAGGTAATGATGTAAGTACACCAAGTCGTTATCATGAATTACCGTTTTTTAGCCGCCTGGTTTCAAACCAAACATACTCCGTGGAAATTCCCTTCAAAACAGCCGGTTTATACCGTTTTGAAGCCACCTTCCACTTCATCGCATAACATAACCTTTGATATTATATCAGATTGTTTGTCAAATTGCAAGTCTTTTTTGAAAATTTTTTAAATTTTTTTCAATTTTTTTCAAACCTGCTATTTTACGCCTTTTTTGACATATTTTTTCCAATTTTCTCTTCCTCGCTGTTGACTGGTAAACATACAAAAAGCGACCGGAAGCCGGTCGCTTTTAATACTCAATCTTACAGAGCAGCTTTTGCTTTTTCTACTAAAGCGGTGAAAGCAGCAGGATCTGCAATTGCGATTTCGGATAACATCTTTCTGTTCATTTCGATGTTTGCTTTTTTCAGACCGTTCATCAGTCTGGAGTAGCTGATACCGTTCATTCTTGCAGCTGCATTGATTCTTGCAATCCATAACTGTCTGAATTCTCTCTTCTTCTGTTTTCTGCCGATGTATGCATAAACCAGAGATTTCATAACTGCTTCATTTGCAGTTCTGAACAGTTTGCTTTTTGCACCTCTGTAACCTTTTGCTAATTTTAAGATTTTTTTATGTCTTCTTCTGGTGACAACAGCACCTTTGATTCTTGCCATAGTTCTTCGTATCCTCCAACTTCTATAATTTCAAATCTTCGAAAAATTGATTCCCAAAAAATCTTATTTGTAGGGGATCAGTTTTTTGATTACTGCTGCGTTTGCTTCACAAGCGTAGCCGCCCATTCTTAAGTGTCTTTTTCTCTTAGTGGTTTTTTTGTTTAAAATGTGTCTTCTGCCGGCTTTCGCTCTTTTTACTTTGCCACCTTTGGTTAAAGAAAATCTTTTAGCGGCACCTCTGTGTGTCTTAATTTTAGGCATGATAATTACTCCTCTCTTATTATATAAAATCTAAACCTAAACTACGGTTTATTTGGGGCCTAAAAACATAACCATGCTTCTGCCTTCCATTTTTGCGGGTTTATCAACTGTACCAACTTCGGTAATCGCATCCCCGAATCTTTTTAAAGTGTCAGCACCTAAATTGGTGTGTGCCATTTCACGGCCACGGAACCGAACAGATACTTTTACCTTATCTCCGGATTTTAAGAATTTGATTGCCTGATTTAATTTGGTGTTGAAATCGTGAGTATCAATGTTCACGGAAAGACGAACTTCCTTGATGGTAACAACCTTCTGATTCTTTTTGATTTCTTTTTCTTTCTTCGCCTGTTCGAAACGATATTTGCCGTAATCCATGATTTTGCATACCGGCGGAACAGCTTTGGGAGAAATCATTACTAAATCCAGGTTAGCTTTCACCGCTGCTTCCATAGCATCCTTAATGGGTAACACACCCAACTGGTCGCCCTGAGCACCGATTACTCTGACTTCTTTTTCACGGATTTCCTCGTTGATTGGTAATTCTTTCACGCTAATGGAAAAGCACCCCTATCTTTTGTTTTTTCAGAATTGTTTTTGACACAAAAAAAGACGGATAAATCCGCCCTCACAAAATACGCAAGCTTTCTTGCATACTTTCTATAACCTGCCGGACTCTTCCGACCAAGGTGAGAAGCGGAAACTTCTTCTTTTCGATATCAATTACCTTGTTATTATAACACAATTTTTCCATTTGTCAATACTTTTTTTAAATTTTTCTTCTTTTCAGAAAATCCGATGACTTGTTCTGTTTTTATTTTCTTTGGAATACTATACTATTATATATTATAGGAGGTGTTTTGTGAAAACACGGTTTGTATTGTTGATATTCTGTCTGTCACTGGCGTGCATCCTGTCGGGAGAACAACTTTTCAGAGCATTACATGTGCAAGGAGATTCTTCTTATATTAAATGGGTGGAGTTTTCTGTTCCCGCTCCCATTCTGTACCGTGCCATCGAGCTGGATATCCAAAGCAGAAACAAGGAAGAACGGGTGGATTTTATCGAAGTGTTAAGCTATCTTGCCGCAAAAAACGGCGGTAATTTCAAAAAAGCAACCCAAAAAGATGTAACAAACGCTGCCGAATTTTTAAAAACCAATACACCAACAAACTTAAATCAATACAGCTACTACCTAAATGCTTATGGCGCTATTATGAACGGCTGGCTTGGAGAATACGAGGCGGAACAAAAGCAGGAAGACGGTACCACAAAAACCGTAATGAAATACGGACTTCTCATCCGTCATCCCGTAAAAGGTTACTACTCCGATTCCGATGATTTTGGGAATTCACGAAGCTACGGTTTTCAACGAAAGCATCAGGGACACGATTTTTTCACTTCCACAGGGGTGCCCGTTGCTGCTGTGGAAGACGGAGTGATAGAAGTGATGGGCTGGAACCGCTTTGGCGGCTGGAGAATCGGCATCCGCAGTTTTGACGGGATGCGATACTATTATTATGCTCATTTAAGAAAGGACCATCCATTTGCAAATGACTTAGCCGAAGGCCACACAGTGAGAGCCGGTCAAACCATCGGCTATGTTGGTCAGACCGGCTACAGTTTCAAAGAAAACGTGAACAATATTCAGGTTCCCCATCTGCATTTTGGTATTCAGCTGATTTTTAACGAGGTGCAAAAGGACGGCAACAACCAAATCTGGATTGACTGCTATCAAATTGCCAAATTATTGTCCAACCCACCCCCATCTGTGGTGGTATCCGAGGTCAGTTCATAAAAAAACTGCAACAAAATGTTGCAGTTTTTTTATTGTATCATATTGTTAGAATAGCCACTGAAGAAAGCTCATGGCACCGGTGGTTAAGAAGGTTGCCACCAAGGTTCCAAAGAAAATGGCAGGCAATGCGTATTTTTCACGCATATCAAGGAGAGCTGCAATCATAGAGCCGGTGATAGCACCGGTTCCCGGCACAGGGAGTGCCACAAAGAAAAACAGTCCCCAGGCAGAATATTTCTGAAGCTGGGCTGCCTTTTTGTGAGTTCGTTCTTCCAGCTTTTCTGCCATCTTGCAGAACAACTTGGTTCTTCTTAAGACCCCAAGCAAGGGGCGGAACAGATAAATGATAAAGGGCACGGGAATCATATTTCCCACTACACTCAATCCAAACAACTGCCAATAAGGCATTCCACTGTTTAGAAAAAACAGAATAGAATACCTTGCTTCCACCATAGGAATCATCGCAGAAAGTACCACCTTTAACCATAAAGGCAAAGGTAAGTTTACAAAAAAGTTCTGGATTGCATCTATCATAATTCTTTCTCCGAATACAATTTAATTAGTCTTCTTTTTCGGGTTTTACACAAACAATGTTCAGGTCGCTAAGCTGTTTGTCATCCACAAAGTCGGGAGCGTTGGTCATCAGTTCGGATGCATTCTGCACTTTGGGGAATGCAATTACATCACGGATAGAATCACAACCTGCCATCAGCATACACAGCCTGTCCAGACCGTATGCCATACCGCCATGGGGCGGAGGACCAAAACGGAATGCGTCGATTAAGAAACCAAACCGTTCCTGAGCAGCTTCTTTACTAAAGCCAAGCACCTGGAACATTTTTTCCTGCAGTTTTGTATCAAAAATACGGATACTGCCACCGCCGATTTCGCTACCGTTTAACACGATATCGTATGCTTTTGCGCGAACTTCACCGGGAGCGGTTTCCAGTTTATCCAAGTCTTCATCCATAGGAGCGGTGAAGGGATGGTGTTTTGCCACATAACGGTTTTCTTCTTCATCAAACTCCAACAACGGGAAGTTTACTACCCACAGGAAGGAGAAGGAATTTTCATCATACAGCTCAAATTTCTTAGCCAAGTCACAACGCAGGCTTCCCAAAACGGTGTAAACCACGTCGGTTTTATCCGCAACAATTAAAATAATGTCGCCCGGTTTTGCATTTGCTTTTGCAATCACTCTGCCAACCTGTTCTTCGCTCATAAATTTGGCAATAGGAGATTTCACGCCGTCTTCGTTTACTACGATATAGGCCAGACCTTTACCGCCGTAGGTTTTTACCAGCTCGCCCAATGCATCAATTTCTTTACGGGACAGTTTTGCACCCATACCTTCGCCGTTGATACATTTTACACTGCCGCCGTTTGCCAGAGCATTCTGGAATACGGTGAATTCCACGTCTTTTACTTCTTCGGATAAGTCCACAAGTTCCAGACCGAAACGGTTGTCCGGCTTATCGGAGCCGTAGCGTTCCATCGCTTCCTTGTAGTCCATACGAAGGAAGGGAGTCTGAATATCCATATCTAAAACTTCTTTAAATACTCTTTTTAAGAAGCCTTCATTCATTGCGATAACGTCATCCATTTCCACGAAGGACATTTCCAAGTCGATCTGAGTAAATTCAGGCTGACGGTCTGCACGCAGGTCTTCGTCACGGAAGCATCTTGCAATCTGAATGTAGCGGTCGAAACCGGATAACATCAGAAGCTGTTTATAAAGCTGAGGAGACTGAGGCAGTGCATAGAATTTTTCGGGATGCACACGGCTGGGCACCAGATAGTCTCTCGCACCTTCGGGAGTGGATTTGGTTAAATAGGGAGTTTCAATTTCCAAAAAACCGTTTTCGTCATAATAATCTCTTGCGATTTTGGAGATTTTGTGACGCATAATGATGTTTTTCTGCATTTCGGGACGACGCAAATCCAGATAACGGTATTTTAATTTAATCTGGTCGTTTGCTTCCACGTCGGATGCAATAACAAAGGGAGTGGGTTCAGAAACGGACAGTACTCTTAATTCTTCTGCCACAATTTCGATTTCCCCGGTTTTGATGTTTTTGTTGAACGCACCGCTTCTCTGACGAACAGTACCGGTTACAGCGATAACATATTCGTTATGAACACCTTTCGCCTTATTTAAAAGTTCCACATTGATGGTTTCATCAAACACAATCTGAACCAGACCTGTTCTGTCACGAAGGTCGATGAATACCAGAGAACCAATGTCTCTTTGTTTATTTACCCAACCTGCAACTGACACGGTCTGTCCGATAGAGGAAGAATCAAAATCATTTGCATAGTTGGTACGTTTGAAGCCCTGTAAGGTTTCAGCCATTTATAATCAATCCTTTCTGTACGGTAAAATTACGCTTTCACAATTTTTGCGATTTCATCGGGAGCTACGTTCACGGTTTCGCCGTTTTGCATATTTTTCACAGGATAGCTTCCTTGAGCAATTTCGTCATCCCCGATTACCACTGTATATTTGGCGCCGATTTTATCGGCATATTTCATCTGCGCTTTCACGGAACGGCCATTCAGGTCATATTCCGCAGAAATGCCTTGCCCACGAAGACTGTAAACCAATTGGTAAACCTGTTTTTTCGCCGCATCACCGATGGGAATCAAGAACACATCGGGGTTGTTTTCGGGCACTTCCATGGAACCTTCTGCCAACAGAAGCAAACGTTCAATCCCCATTGCAAAACCGATACCCGGTGCATCGTTACCGCCTAAGTCGGCAATCAGTCCATCGTATCTTCCGCCGCCAAGCACAGTGCCCTGTGCACCAATATTGTCGGACACAAATTCAAATACGGTTTTGGAATAGTAATCCAGTCCACGAACGATACCTTTATCAATTTTGTAGGTGATACCCACGGTGTCTAAAATGTCGGTCACGGTGTTGAAATGGTCACGGCAATCATCACACACACAGTCAAAAATAGTGGGTGCATCCTGAATTAAGGACTGACACACTTCGGATTTGCAGTCAAAGATTCGCATAGGATTCTTGCCAAGTCGTTCCTGACAGGTTTCGCACAGAGATTCTTTCTTTTCTTCTAAAAACGCTTTTAATTTTTCGTTGTAGGCTTTGCGACATTCTTTACAACCGATATTGTTTAAGTTTAAAGTAATGTTGCCGATATTTAAGCGTCTAAAAATTTCAGCACCGAAGATGATGGCTTCTGCATCGGAATTGGGAGTGGTTGTGCCAAGCATTTCCACACCAAACTGATGGAATTCACGAAGTCTTCCTGCCTGGGGTTTTTCATAACGGAAGCAGGAAATTAAGTAAAACAGTTTTAAGGGAAGAACCCCTGCATACAAACCGTTTTCCACAAAACTTCTTGCCACCCCTGCAGTACCTTCGGGACGAAGGGTAATGCTTCTGCCACCCTTATCCAAAAAGGTGTACATTTCTTTGGTTACCACGTCGGTGGTGTCCCCCACCCCACGGGCAAACACCTCGGTTGACTCAAAGGTGGGAGTTCTGATTTCTTTAAAATTAAAATCGTTGCAGATTTGCTTTAAAACGCTTTCCACATACTGCCAACGGTAACTGTCCTGGGGCAGTACGTCTTTGGTTCCTTTGGGTGCACTTAATTTAGCCATAGGAATCACCCTTTCTTATATTTTGTTCTCATAGAGGTTGTAATTGGAATATGAATCCTCGGAAAGATTCATAAAATCATCATCTTTGGGAAGAAGCGCAATTTCCAGAACTTCCCAAAACTCAGAAACACTCATAAAGTTGAAATCATTAAAAATTTCTTTCGGGATGTCTTCTAAGTCTTTTTCGTTTTCCTTGGGAATGATGATGTTAAACACGCCTGCTCGGTGGGCGGAAATGGATTTTTCCTTCAACCCTCCGATGGGAAGCACTTTTCCGCGGATGGAAATTTCACCCGTCATTGCCACATCATTACGGATTTTTCTGCCTGTTAATGCAGAGGTTACCGCTAAGGCAATAGTAATCCCAGCAGAAGGACCGTCTTTGGGCGTTGCCCCGTCGGGAAAATGAATATAAATATCTTTGGTTTTGTAAAAATCCTTATCTAAGTTCAAACGGTCTGCCACGGAACGAATGTAAGCAACTGCAATTTTCGCAGATTCTTTCATCACATCCCCCAAGCTTCCCGTTGCCTCGATTTTACCCGTGCCGTCCACAGCCACCGCTTCGCAGAACAAGGTGTCTCCACCTGCGGCAGTCCAGGCAAGCCCTAATGCCGCACCCACTTCGGGGAAAGCATTTTTGGGATCTACGATATATTTCTTCTTTCCTAAGAAGGCTTCTAAATTATTTTCATTGACGGTGATGGATTTTTTATCCGAAAGAAGCATTTCTTTCTCCGCCTTACGAATTAAGGTGACCAAGGTTCTCTCTAATCGGCGAACCCCTGCTTCTCTCACATAATAATCGATGATGGAATAAATTGCACTATCGTCAATTTTCAAGGTTTTCTTAGTGATTTTATGCTCTTTGTACTGCTTTTTCACCAGATAATCGGTGGCAATGCGATACTTTTCGTAGCGGGTATAGCCCGATAATTCAATCACTTCCATACGGTCAAGTAACGGACCGGGAATGGTATCCAGGCTGTTGGCTGTGGTGATAAAGAGCACTTCGGATAAATCAAAGGGCAAATCCACATAGTGGTCGGTAAAGGTGTTATTCTGCTCTTTGTCCAGTGCTTCCAGAAGTGCACTGGCAGGATCACCTCTCATATCCTTACCGAGCTTATCAATTTCGTCTAATAAGATAAGCGGATTTTTTACCCCTGCGGTACGAATAGCAGACATAATCTTGCCCGGCATCGCTCCCACATAGGTACGTCTGTGACCACGGATTTCCGCTTCGTCGTGAACACCGCCTAAAGACATTCTCTGATATTTTCTGCCGATGGAATCCGCAATGGATTTCACAATAGAAGTTTTCCCTACTCCCGGTGGTCCAACCAGACATAAAATCTGGGACTTGATTTCGGGATTAAACTTTTTGGCAGACAAGTATTCTAAAAGTTTCTCTTTTACTTTATCCAGACCGTAATGGTCACGGTCCAACTTTTCTAAGCATTTCTTTAAATCAATATTCTCTTTGGTGGTTTTCAACCAAGGCAAATCGAAGATGGTGTCCAGATAGTTTCTCTCCACCATTGTTTCCTGTGCCTGAGGATGCATCTTTCCGAAACGACTGATCTGCTTTTTCAGCTTTTCATAGGAATCCACGGATAAAGCAGTTCTGATGCCCTCTAATTTTTTCAGATACTCGTCGGATTCAGAATGAACATCTTCCTCTTCCCCAAGCTCTTCGTGAATGGCACGAATCTGCTCTCTTAAATAGTATTCCTTCTGATTTTTATCAATCTGGCTTTTCACCTTTGCCTGAATGTCAATTTCCAATTGCAGAAGGTCAATTTCCGCCGTTAAAATCTTAATCAGTTCGCTGACACGTTTCTTAGGATCCAATAATTCCAGAAGATACTGCTTTTCATCATAATCCACAAACAGGCTTCCGCAGATAATGTCGGTTAACTTTTCTATATCGTTTGTGGAAACAATTCCGCCCATCACATCGGGGGAAATTCTGCCCACCAGCTTAAAGTATTCCGCATACACGTCCTTTAAAGAACGAATCTGGGCTTCCAACTGTTTGGAACGGCGGGCAACCTGCCGTCTGGGGCAACGCTTCACCTGAGAAAAGAGCATACCGTCCTGTTCATACACGGCAAAGCTTTCGCCACGGATTCTGGCATCCACCAGAACTCTCACGCAGTTGTTGGGAAGTTTTAAAAGCTGTTTCACCTTGGCGATGGTGCCGATACGGTAAAAATCTCCTTCCTTGGGATGCTCCACGGAAGGGTCCACCTGTGCCAATAAAAACACAGGTTTATTATGCTGCATTGCATATTCAATTGCCGCCACAGAAACTTTTCTCTGGGCATCCAGATGCATCACCGTGTGCGGAAAAATGGATACTCCCCGAAGGGGAAGAACCGCCATTTCCTCGGTGATGATTTCTTCTATCATATTGTGATTTTCTTTTGTCATACAATAAACTCCTTGTGATGACCAATCGGATTCTTGGAAGATAATGGGAAGCTAAACTTCCCAAGGCATACTGATAAATGGTCATACATATACATTAAATAATATTATACAATAACTTCTAAAAAAAAGCAAGTAAAATTTTATGTTTTTTCGGCAGAAGATTCTCCCGATATTCCATTCTATGACAAAGCAAACGAAAGAAGGTCTTATTTTTATGAAAAAGAACAAATTTTTTCCGCTCCTGCTTGGGAGCGGAATCTTTGTGATGATATGGATGATCCCCCTGATATTCGGTATGCTCGGAACATCCTTTTTTAAGGAATCTGCTTTCGAACAACCAAATACGCTGACGGCAGAAATCCCAACCGAAATCACCCTGCTTCATAACGGTGTTCCTGTTATCCTTCCTTTGGAAGAATACCTCTACGGTGTGGTAGCAGGTGAAATGCCTGCGTCTTTTGAAACGGAGGCGTTAAAAGCTCAGGCAGTTGCCGCAAGAACCTACACCGTAAACCGCTCAAAATCTCCCAACAAAGATCATCCGGATGCCAATGTGTGCTCTGATTCTGCTCACTGTAAAGCATATTTGACTCCACAGGAACTGTCTCGAAAATTCTCAGAAAGTCCCGCTCATCTTGAAAAAATCAAACAAGCAGTGGATTCCACCAAAAATCAGATTTTGGTGTATCAGGGCGAGCCTATCTCTGCAGTGTTTCATTCCACCTCCTCGGGGATGACGGAAAACGCAGAAGATGTTTGGGGAAACGCGGTTCCTTACCTGATTTCCGTTTTCTCAGAAGGAGAGGAAGCATCTCCGCGGTATCAGGAGAACACAGTGTTTTCCCCCGATGAATTCCGGCAAAAGATCAATGCAGGCACGAAAAAAGTTACTTTTTCACAAGACTTAAAAAGCTGGTTCACCAATTGGGTACGAAATGAATCGGGAAGCGTGAAATCCGTGTTGCTTTGCGGAGTGGAATTTTCGGGGGTGGAGCTTCGCTCTCTCTTAGGGCTTCGCTCCACCAATTTCACCGTGGAAACCACAGATGTGATTAGCGTTACCACCAAAGGAAACGGACACGGCGTGGGAATGAGTCAATACGGTGCCAATCACCTGGCAAAACAAGGATATACCTATGAACAAATTTTGAAAAAATATTACACCGGTGTGGAAATTGCCAACTGACAAGGTATAAAAAACCGAAGAATGGTTACACTTGACATAGTCTCAAATTTTTTGAAAACAAAGGACGGATTTTTATGAAAAAAGGAAAAACATTTCTTACCCTACTTAGTCTGGCAGGGATTATCACAGTCATTACCATGGCAGTTTCCAACACAATGACCACACATCTGGAAAAAGAACTGGCTTTAAACGCCAATAATCTGGCAAAAAATCCAATCCCAACACCTACCGTCACCATTTTGCCCTCTCCTGCGGCACGCCCCACACTTCCGCCGTCACCCACACCGATAGCCACCCTTGCACCCACACCGGAGCCAACACCTGCCACACTTCAGATATCTCTTCCTGTATCGGGGGCAGAAGTGCTCTCTGATTACACCGAAGATCTGTTGGTGTTTCAGGAAACATACGGTGATTACCGTGCCCATTTAGGCATTGATTTCGGCGGCGAAAAATCCACTCCTGTCTATGCGGCATCCAACGGAACCGTCACCAGAAATGAGTTCGACTATGAACACGGTTACACCGTGGAAATTTCCCACGAAGGCGGCTATCTGACCCGTTACGCCAACCTTTCCGGAGACGGTACCGTCCGCGTTGGACAAAAGGTTCGTGAAGGGGAAATTATTGGTGCCATGGGAGAATCCGGCATCTGGGAGGCGCACCTTCCCTGCCATCTGCATTTTGAGTTGGAAAAGGACGGCGAACCAATCAACCCCCAAAACTATCTTTACGCATCTATGTGGGAGGAATAAATCATCCACTATAAACAATTCACCACAAAAAATGTCGAACGATTTTTCTTTACTTTCTTTCCTTTTGCTGCTATAATAAAAATTGTAAAATATTTCCAACTCGGCAAAAAAGGAGGAAAGAGTATGAATCTTTTTCCAAAATCATCGCAAAAAAACAGAATGATTACGGTTTTTACGGATTCCATTTTAAAAAATCCTCATCAACCCCGCAAAATTTTTGAAGAAAGCGCCCTGTTTGAATTGGCAGAATCCATTCGTTCCTGCGGTATTATCCAACCGTTAACCGTTCGGAAATTAAACGATACCACCTATGAACTGATTGCGGGAGAACGACGCTTAAAAGCCGCAAAACTCATTGGATTAAAGGAAGTTCCCGTGATTGTGATGAATGTGAACGAGGACGCTTCTGCCCTGGTTGCCTTAATTGAAAATCTGCAACGTGCCGACCTTAGTTTTTTTGAAGAAGCAATCTCTTACGACAAACTGATTCGGGAATTTGCCTACACCCAGGACGAGCTTGCCTTTAAATTAGGGAAAAAGCAGTCCACCATTGCCAACAAGCTCCGTCTGCTGCGTTTAAGCGACGAAATCAAAGCTTTGGCGGTGGAGCATCAGCTTAGTGAACGGCATTGCAGAACATTGCTTCGCATTGAAAACAAGGAGCTTCAAAAAAAAGCAATACACCAGATTGTTTCAAAAAGCTTAAATGTGATGGAAACAGAAAGCTATGTGGATAGTTTACTGGCTGAAAAACGATCCAAAGAAAAAAAGGAAAAACGGTTGGTGCCTCTGTTTCGAGATATTCGTATTTTTTCCAACACCTTAAAACAGGCAGTGGAAATGATGAACAAAGCAGGCGTGGCTGCAAATACCAAAAAAAATGAAACCGATACCCATATCGAATATGTGATTCGCATTGACAAATCCCAACTTTCCCAATCGTCCTCCTGAACGAAAAAAGACTGTATCTTTTTGATACAGTCTTTTTTCTTATTCTTGTTGTTTAAACCAACTTTTTCAATCAAATATTCTGTTTTCCGATACCCAAGGGCGCAGAGAAATGGATGCAGAATAGAGCAACCGAACCCGAAGGGGTTATCCGAAGCCGTACCATGTGTACGGCGAGCGATGAGGTTCATCGATTCTGCGCCATTTATCAAGCCTTAGTTTTTGAGGGATTGGATGGGGGCAGGAATCCGTCCGCCTCTCGCAATAAATGCTTCACTACTGTAAGGATGAACGCCCATTACAGGTGCTTTGCCTAATAATCCGCCGAATTCCACGTAGTCGCCTTCTTTTTTACCGTAGGCAGGAATTACGCGGACTGCGGTGGTTTTCTGATTCACCACACCGATGGCCGCTTCGTCTGCAATGATGGCAGAAATGGTGGAAGCAGGAGTATCACCGGGAACGGCAATCATATCCAGACCCACGGAGCAAACGCAGGTCATTGCTTCTAATTTATCCAAGGAAAGGGCACCCATAGCTGCCGCTTCAATCATACCTTCATCCTCAGAAACAGGGATGAACGCACCGGATAAACCACCAACAAAGGAACTTGCAAACATACCGCCTTTTTTTACGGCGTCGTTTAACAGCGCCAATGCCGCAGTGGTACCGTGAGTACCGCAACGCTCCAGCCCCATTTCTTCCAGGATACGGGCAACGCTGTCACCAATGGCAGGAGTGGGAGCTAAGCTCAAGTCTACAATACCGAAAGGCACGCCCAGTCTTCTTGCCGCTTCCTGAGCCACCAAATGACCGGTACGGGTAATTTTAAATGCAGTTTTCTTGATGGTTTCCGCAACGGTTTCAAAGTCTGCTCCTTTGACTTTTTTGAGGGCAGAATGTACCACACCGGGACCGGAAACGCCCACATTAATAACACATTCAGGTTCGCCGATACCGTGGAAGGCACCTGCCATAAAGGGATTATCCTCCACCGCATTGGCAAACACCACCAGTTTTGCACAACCGATGCTATCCTGATCTTTGGTGCGGTGTGCCAAATCCACAATCACTTCGCCCATTCTTTTTACCGCATCCATATTAAGACCTGTTTTTAAGGATGCCACGTTTACAGAAGAACAGATATTTCTGGTAGCAGTTAAGGCATCAGGAATGGAGTTGATTAAAATATCGTCTCCTTTGGTTAACCCTTTATGTACCAATGCAGAAAATCCACCCAAAAAGTTTACGCCAACTTCGTCTGCCGCTTTCTGCAGAGCTTCGGCAAAGCAGGTGTAATTATCGGTGTGACTGCTTTCTGCCACAATGGAAATGGGAGTCACGGAAATTCGTTTGTTTACAATGGGAATCCCCAGTTCCGTTTCAATTCCTTGTGCAACAGGGACCAACTTTTCAGCATATTTGGTGATTTTATCGTAAATGTTCTGACAAGCGATTTTCGGGTCAGAATGCGCACAGTCACGAAGAGAAATTCCCATGGTAACCGTTCTTACGTCCAGGTTTTCCTGGTTAATCATTTTTAAAGTTTCAATAACTTCATAATTATTAATCATTGTCGGGCAGTCCTTTCTCAGATTCTGTGCATGGAATTAAAAATCTGCTCGTGACAAATGGTAATTTCAACACCCAAACGCTTTCCTTCCTCGCGAAGAGCTTCTTTTAACACAGTGAACTCAATTTTGGAATTTGCGATATCCACCAGCATCACCATGGTGAACACATCCTGCATAATGGTCTGGGAAATATCCATAATGTTGATATCTGCGTCGAGTAAAACGCCGGAAACGCCGTGGATAATCCCGGTTCTGTCTTTGCCGATAACGGTTAATACTGCTTTTTCCATAAGTATGTCTTCCTTTCCGTTTTGCAAGAAAGGCATCGGATAAACCGATGCCTTTTCGCTTATGATATTGTCAAAAATTACGCTTTGTTCACAGAACCGAACAGTTCCATTTTTTCTTTTACGGTAGCTTTGATTGCTTCAAAACCGGGAGCCAGTAATTTTCTGGGGTCGAAGCCTTTGCCTTCTAAGTCTTTGCCTGCTTCTACGTATTTTCTGGTAGCTTCTGCAAAGCTTAACTGACATTCGGTGTTAACGTTGATTTTGGAAACGCCCAGAGAGATTGCTTTCTGAATCATTTCAGCGGGGATACCGGTACCACCGTGCAGAACTAAGGGCATAGTGCCGGTTTTCTGCTGGATTGCATCTAAAGCTTCAAAGTTTAAACCTGCCCAGTTTGCGGGATATTTACCATGAATGTTACCGATACCTGCAGCCAGCATGTCTACGCCTAAGTCTGCAATCATTTTGCATTCATCGGGATCAGCCCCTTCGCCTGCACCAACAACGCCGTCTTCTTCACCGCCGATGGAACCAACTTCTGCTTCCACGGAAATGCCTTTTGCATTTGCCATAGCGATGATTTCTTTGGTTTTGGTAATATTTTCGTCGATATCATAGTGAGAACCGTCGAACATTACGGAAGAGAAACCTGCTTCGATACATTTGATAGCACCATCGTAAGAACCGTGGTCTAAGTGCAGAGCAACAGGAACGGTGATTCCCAAATCTTCCACCATAGCTTTTACCATAGCGGTAACGGTTTTAAAGCCGGTCATATATTTTGCTGCACCTTCAGACACGCCCAGGATAACGGGAGAGTTGCATTCCTGTGCAGTCAGAAGAATTGCTTTGGTCCATTCTAAGTTGTTGATGTTGAACTGACCAACTGCATATTTGCCTTCTTTTGCTTTTTTGAGCATTTCGCTTGCGGATACTAACATAGTAAAAATCCTCCTCGATTTTCGTATATATGATAAAATTTTAATACAAAATTATCCATCGTAGCCATTATACAACATTGTGAAAAAAAAAGCAAACATTTTTTAAAAAAATTTAGCGTTTTTTTCATTTTCTCCGTTTGGCACGAATTTTAGGATAATTTTTTCTGTTTTTCGTGATATTTTACAAAAAGAGGAAAAAAACGGAGTAAGAAACCGAATAAAATCCCTTCGGAATGATTGACATTTCCTGTATAATATGGTAAATTATATAGTAGATAATTATGTAAATATATAAACTCAAAGTGAAGGTATTTCTTATGAAAAAATCCATAAAAACCGTGGGCTTTATGTTTGTGATGATTTTGCTCTCCAAACTGATGGGTCAGGGAAGAGAAATGCTCATTGCAAGTCTGTACGGTTCCTCGGATGCTGCCGATGCCTTTTACGTGGCTTCTGCACTTCCCTTAAATTTATTTGATATTGTGTTTGCTTCGGCAGTAAGTTCTGCGTTCATCCCTGTGTATAACACTTATCTGGAAAAAGACGGCGCCAGAGAAAGCGACCGTTTTGCCTCCGCCTTTTTAAACGCAATCCTGATTGGTTCGGTTATCTTAACAGGTCTTCTGGTACTCTTCTCCTCTGATGTGGTATCTGCATTGGCAGGAGATTTAGCAGATGGAGCCCGCAGTATTGCCGTGAACCTTTCGGTGATTCTGCTTCCCATCATCGTGTTTGCCTCTCTGGCTTTTTCTCTGGTGGGATTGCTCCAATCCAAAGGAGAATTCAGAGTCCCTGCCGCTATGAGTTTAGTCTCCAACGGCATTGTGATTTTATACCTGTTTGTTTTAAACGATCAATTCGGCATCAACGGATTGGCCGTGTCGTTACTGGTAGGCTGGGGACTTCAATTTGCAATCCAGATTCCCGTGGCGATAAAAAAGGGGTTCCGCTATCAACCTGTGCTTCGTCACGAAGGGCTGAAAACGGTGGTGAAATTAGCCATCCCCGTTATGGTGGGCACCTGGATTCAACCCATTTCCGTCCTCATCAACAACGCCTTTGCTTCGGGAATTCCCGACGGAGTTTCCACCTTGAACTGGGCAAACAAACTTTACCTGATTGTTTCCAGCGTATTTACGGTAAGCTTAACCAACTACATCTTCCCTCGCCTTTCCAAACAGTCGGTGCAAGATGATATGGAATCTTACAACAACACGCTGCGAACTTCCTTTATGCTGATTGTGGCAGTACTTGTTCCCATCATGGTGCTGATGTTAGCATTGAAAACCCCCATTATTGAAATTGTGTACAAACGGGGCGAATTTACCGATCACGATTTATACCTGACGGCAGGAGCTTTCTTCTACTACTCTTTGGGAATTCCCTTCTATGGATTGCTGGATTTATTGAACAAAGCATATTATGCCCGTAAAAAAATGCTGGTTCCTTCCATAACCGCAGGGGTTGCGATTGTATTTAACATCGTCTTGTCCTTGGTGTTAAAAAATGTGATGGGTTCCTTCGGACTTGCCCTGGCTAACAGTCTGACTGCTGTGTTTATGTCCACAGTGCTTTTGATTCTTCTGAACAAACAGCTTGGCTTTTTGGGTAAAAAAGAGCTGTTCTCTGTGATTGGTTATGCATTACTTGGCGTGATTATGTTCCCTGTATGCACCCTGACTTACCAGTTCATTCCCTTAAAAGAAAACTTAATCGGCCATATTGTGACGGTCGGCATTGCCGCATTGGCAGGTGTTTTGGTGTATGGTGGCGGACTTCTGGCCACCCAAAAAGAAATACGAACCAAACTGAAAGGAGTGATTAAACGGTGATAAAATGTTTTAAAAGCAGTAAAATCTTTCAAATCTTCCAAAAGATTTATCTGTTCTTTTTAATCCCTTTCCGGAAAACTTTTGTGTATAAACTGTTTATGAACGATCTTCCCACAAAAGCATTCCAGGAATCCAAAACCGCAAAACTGATGGGAAAAATTGCACAGTTTTTTGGTTGGATCAGCCATTTGATTACAGGAAGTTTTACTTATCGCATATTCAAAAAACTATGTTGTGGCACCACGGTGAGTGAAATTGCAGGTACCAGCAAAATTTTAAAATGGTTCCGTGTGGATTCTTCCGGCTACAGTTTCTCTTTCCTGATTTTCCTGGCAGTGCTCTTTTTAGCAGGAATTCTTCCCACAATGGCGGTTGTTGCCCTTTGTCTGCTGGCACTGGGCTTTGCTTTTTTGGAATCCGATTTCCAAAACAATTTAAAACAAATCAAACCCATTGTCACCGACCTTCTGATTGGTTTCTATCTGATTGGTCTGATTTACGGGCTCCTGATCTCTCAGTCTCCCGATAAACTCCAGATTTTTCTGGTATATTTTGTGTTTGTGGGTCTGTACTATGTGGTGCGCTATTTTGTTTCTACCACCAGAAGACTCATTATGAGTGTCTCCTATTTCACCTTATCAGGTATCGTGGTGTGTGCATACGGCTACCTGCAGTATATCACAGGAAGCTACGAAACCACCACCTGGACGGATACCAAACTGTTTACCGATATTTCCGGACGTATTTACTCCACCTTCCAGAATCCCAACGTGTTTGGAGAATATCTGCTGTTTTTAATTCCGCTGGCACTGGCGATGTGCATTATTGCGAAAGAAAAACTGCATAAATTTGTGTACGGAATCTGCACCATTGCAGCCCTTGGCTGCCTTGTGCTCACCTACTCCCGCGGTTGTTGGTTGGGATTGATTGCAGGGATGGGACTCTTTTTCATCCTGCTTTACAGAAAGGCACTTGTTCCGGTTGTGTTGGCAGCGCCTTTCTCGCTCTTAGTAATTCCGCAAAGCATTTTAAACCGCTTTATGAGCATCGGAAATCTGAAAGATAACTCCACTGCCTATCGTGTGTATATTTGGAGAGGCACCGTGGACATGCTGAAAAAAGTGTGGCCCACAGGAGTTGGGTTGGGCAATTATTCCTACGAACTTGCCTACGCTCCCTACGCTTATAACGCCATTATGGCACCCCATTCTCACAGCTTGTATTTCCATCAGATGTCTGAAACAGGGATTTTCGGATTTTTGGTGTTTATCCTGTTGGCATTTTACACCTTAAAACAGCTCTTTATGGTGTATAAACGCCCCAAATCCAAGGAACTCCAGATATTATCCGTGGCGTTAATCAGCGGATTTTCTGCCTTCTTAATTCAGAGTTTCTTTGATAACACCTTCTATAACTACCGAATTTATATGTTCTTCTTCGCTTTCTTAAGCTTAGCGGCATCCTTGTTTGCCGTGGGAGAGGAGGAAGCCGAATGAATGTGTTAATGGTGATTTCCGATACTAATATCGGCGGTGCGGGAAAATGGATTTTGGAATACTTCCGTTACCGTAATAAAGACCGTTTTCAAGTAAAGGCAGTGGTTCCCACAGGGTCCAAGCTAAAACCCTTATACGAAGAAGCAGGACTCACCACCATAGAATGTGACGGCATTGCTGACGTCAGCTATCAAAAAGACGGCGTGAAAAACTTATACCGTATTTTCAGGCAGGAACGCCCCGACATTGTCCACGCCCACGGCACCATGTCTGCCAGAGTGGCAGCGGCAAAATGGGGCAGCCGTGTGAAAAAGATTGTGTATACACGTCACAGCGTGTTTGAACCCACAGGATTCTTCACAAAGCCCATCGGAAAGCTGGTAAACCGTGTGATTACGGCGCTGACCTGCGACCAAAGCATCGCAGTGTGCGAAGCAGCAAAGAAAAACCAAACCGACACAGGAGTGCCTTCCAAAAAAATCAGCGTGGTGTATAACGGTGTGCAGGCAATCCCCGCACCTACCTCGGAACAAAGAACACGTGCAAAACAAAGTTTTTCCCTTTCCAAAGAGGACTTGGTGTTTTCCATCAGTGCAAGACTCAATCCCGTGAAAGGACACAAATATCTGGTGGAAGCAGTTTCGAAACTACAGGACCGCAGCAACTTAAAATTCCTGATTGCAGGAACAGGCCCTGAAGAAGAAAGCTTAAAGCAAATGGTGAAGGAGCAAGGATTGGAGGACACCATCATTTTCACTGGATTCCTATCCGATGTTTCCCGCTTGTTATATGCCACAGACGTTCTCCTAAACTGCTCCTACGGCACCGAAGCGTGCAGTTTGGCTATCTTAGAGGCCTTTTCCATCGGAATTCCCTGCATCGCTACTGATTACGGCGGAAATCCCGAGTTGGTGCAAACAGGCATAAACGGCATCCTGTATCCCACCAACGATACTCACGCATTAGCAGATGCAATCCAACAATTAAAAGAAACTCCTGCCCTCATTTCCGAATACGCAAAAGGAGCGAAAGAAACCTACCAAAAGGGTTTCACCGTGGAACTGATGGCAAAAAATACAGAGAAAGTATATGAGGATTTGATAAAATGAGCAAGAAAAAGAATAATGTGATGAAATATGTGATTGAACTAATTATATTGCTGATCATCGGGGTGGTTGCCTATTATGGTATTTCCAAAATCAATCCCGCAGTGACCAGAAACAATCAGAAAACCGTAACAGTGACCTTTGAAGCTCAGGATGCGGAAGAACGGATTTTAAACAAAATAACAGTTGGCGACCCCATTTCCGATAACGTAAAAAACGCACCGTTAGGAACAATCAAGTCCCTTTCTGAACCCCGCCCTGCTACTAAAGTGATTGCGGATTACGAAAACGAAAAATTTATCCAGGCACCGGTAGAAGGCCACTACACCATAGATATCGTGTCGGAATTTCAGGCAGATGTGTCTGACACAACCATTATGGCAGGAGACACCGAATTGAAAATCGGCTACACAATCCCCTTAATCAACGAAGATTATCTGGTAACCTGCACGGTTACTGATATTCAGATTGCAGAATAAATCAGGAGGTACACTGTTATGATCAAAAACGGAAAACTGTTTGGTAAAATCAACCTGTTTGATTTACTGGTTATCTTGTTGGTTTTTGTGCTGATATTTGCCATTGGTATGAAATTTTCATCCAATGAAGAAACTGTCACCAACACTGTAGACGCAACCTACGAATTAAAAATCGAATCGGTGCGTGATGTCACCGTGAATGCCTTCCACAAAGGAGACAACGTGTATCATTTCGACACCAATCAGATCATCGGCACCATTGAAAACATTGAATCTGTTGCTGCAACAGACCCGATGAACACTTTAGACGGAAAAGCAATTGAAGCTCCTTTAGAAAACCGTTATGATGTGATTATCACAGTTAAAACAACTGCAGTCCGTCACGAAACAGGCAATCTGATGGTGGGCAAAGTAAAACTGGTGGAAGGCGTGCAATTCCGTGCAGCAACCTTATTGGCAAACTGTCAGTCTAAAGTGCAGAATCTGCAATGGAACTAAGAGAAAAGCTCTGCTTTTTGGCAAAATCCAATCATGAACGACTGGATTATTTCTTAAAAGGACAAGGCATTTCCCATCGGATTATTACCAAACTGAAATACATTGGTTGTCTTCTGGTAAACGGGAAACCTGTCACCACCCGACATCCTGTGATGGCAGGGGATGAAGTAACCCTTCTGTTTCCGAGAGAAACAGAACTTTCCTGCCAGGGAGAACAGGGTGATTTCACCATTCTCTACGAAGACTGCGACCTGTTGGCAGTGGAAAAACCGTACGGAATTGCTACCCATCCTGCTTTGGGAACCGCAAACGGAACCCTGGGCAATTTTGTGACACAGTATTATGTGAATAACGGTTGCCCTATGCCCTTTCGCCCCGTCAGCAGACTGGATAAAACCACCAGCGGCGTTTTGGTGATTGCAAAGCACGGACTTTCCCATCACATTCTGTCACAACAAAAACAAAACGGCACCTTCCGAAAAATTTATCTTGCCTTGGTTTCGGGAATTCCCCGGCAACCATCTGGAAATATCACCTTCCCCATCGCAAGAGAATCGGAAACCTCCCTGAAAAGAGTATGCCGTGAGGACGGAAAACCTGCTCACACCTGCTACCGTGTGCTGATGAGTAACGGAAATTTTTCTCTGTTGGAATTGGAACTTTTCACAGGAAGAACCCATCAGATTCGGGTTCATCTTTCCCAAATCGGTCATCCCATCGCGGGAGACACGATGTATGGAGGAATTCCTGCAAAAAGGCTGTTCCTTCATTCCCATCGGGCAGAATTTTCCCATCCCGTTACGGGAGAGGCTATGTGGCTCTCTTCCCCATCAGATTTTGAAACAATTTTATCATCCATAGAAAACGAGGACTTTTTACTATGATTATTTATCCCGCAATTGATATCAAAGACAATAAATGTGTCCGTCTTTGCAAAGGCGTTTATGAAGACACCACCGTATATTTTGAAAAGCCGCTGGATGCTGCAAAAAAATGGCAGGAAGAAGGCACAAAATATCTGCATCTGGTAGACTTAGACGGCGCCCGTTACAAAGAGCCTTACTGCAAAGACATTATTTTGGAAATCGCCAGAGAAACAGGATTGTTTATTGAAATCGGTGGCGGTATCAGAAGTTTTGAAACCGCAAAAGAATACTTGGAAAATGGTATCAGCCGTGTGATTTTCGGCACTTCAGCAGTCACCGCTCCCAAAGAAATTGAAAAAACCGCTCTGGCATTCCCCAATCACGTGGCGGTAGGCATTGATGCAAAAGATGGCTACGCTGCCATCGACGGCTGGATTGACACCAGCAAAATCAGTGCGTTGGAACTTGCAAAAAAAGCAGAAGCAATGGGTGCCGACACCATTATCTACACCGACATTGCCACCGACGGAATGTTATCAGGCCCCAACTTAAAAGCAATGGAACAAATGAAAAATCACGTTTCCATCAACGTGATTGCATCAGGTGGCGTAAGTTCCTTTGAGGACCTGGTTCATTTAAAAGAAATCGGCGTGGACGGCGCCATTGTGGGCAAAGCCATCTACACAGGAAACGTGAACTTAAAAGAAGCCATTTTAACGATTTAGTTTGATAAAACCACAGGAAAGGAGTGAGCAGAATGTATCTTCAGAATATCAAACTAAGTCAATTCAGAAGCTACAACTATCTGGATCTCTCCTTTTCCCCATCCACCAATATTCTCTGCGGTAAAAACGCCCAAGGGAAAACCAATATTGTGGAAGCTATTCACTATTTTTCCACCTTAAAATCTCATCGGTTTGTGTCTGATAAGGAATTGATTTTATCCGAATGCGACGTGGCAAAAATGCAGATTACCTATCAGAAGGAGCCTGCCTCCCGTGTGGAAAAAATGAAAATCGCCTTATCCAAATCTGCCAAACGGGAACTTTCACGAAACGACGTGAAATCCGATAACGCCTCCTTTTTGGGAGAATTTCATTCGGTACTGTTCTCCCCTGAAGATTTGAATTTAATCAAAGGCGATAAGGAGCAGCGTCGCCGTTTTTTAGACGCAGACGTTTGCCAGATTCGTCCCCGCTATTACAAAATTTTAAAGTACTACAATTCTATTCTTCGTAACCGCAATAAACTTTTGAAGGAAGAACATCCTGATGAAACCCTGCTTCAAGTCTATACCGATAAACTGGTGGAATTCGGCACCGAAGTGATTATCTACCGCGCCCTCTTTGTGGAGCGCTTAAAAGAAACCGCCAAAAAGATTTATCAAGAAATTGCAGGAGAAACGGAAGAATTGAATCTTCGCTACGAGAGCGAATTTTTTGATACATTTGTGGAAGACAGAGGAGCAATCCGCCAAATGTTCCATCAAAAACTCACTGAGGTGGCAAAAGAAGAACGGCTGTTTCACACCACCAGAGTGGGCCCCCATAGAGATGATCTGGAATTTTATTTAAATGACAAAAATGCTAAAATCTATGCTTCTCAGGGGCAACAGAGAACCATCATTTTAGCACTCAAACTATCCGAACTGTTGTTTATCAAGGAGTTGACAGGTTCCTACCCTGTTCTTCTTTTGGACGACATCTTATCCGAGCTGGATAAAACACGGCAGGAAAGCTTATTCTCCTATATCAAACCTTGCCAGACCATTATCACCATCACCGATGCCCAGGCATTTGAAGTGGAAGGTGCCAAAACCTTTTTGGTGGAAAATTCGGTGGTCACCGAACAATAACGCAGAAAGAGAGGTGCAATACTCAAACATGACAAAGAAAGAACTGTTTTTCAAATTAAAAGAACAACTGGATATGCTTTACGAAAACCCGCATTGCACCTTGGATTACACCACTCCCTTTGAGCTGCTGGTTGCCACCATTTTATCGGCACAATGCACCGATGCAAGGGTGAATATTGTCACCAAAACCATCTTCCCAAAGTATAATACCCCCGAAGCTTTTGCTTCCCTTTCGGAGAATCAGATTGCCAAAATGATTCAGTCCACAGGATTTTATAAAAATAAAGCAAAAAACATCCGCAACTGTGCAATTGCCTTAGTGGAACAACATAATTCCCAAGTACCCGATACTATGGAGGAACTGACCAAATTAGCAGGTGTTGGCAGAAAAACCGCCAGTGTGATTTTAGGTGAAATTTTCGGGAAACCTGCCATTGTGATTGATACCCACGCCAAACGACTGGCAAACCGTATGGGATTAACCAAAGAATCCGACCCTGTGAAAATCGAGTCGGCACTCAGAAAATTTATCCCGCCGGAATTTCAGTTTGATTTCTGTCACCGTCTGGTGGCACACGGCAGAGCCGTTTGTAAAGCGCAAAAACCCACCTGCGAAACCTGTTCTGTAAACGGGATTTGTAAACACGGTATCAAAACATTGAAGCAAGCAAAAAAATAACCCCATTTTCTTCAAAAAAAGTATTGACAACAAAATAAAAGTGTGATAGAATATAAAAGCTGTTTGAGAAAACGGCATCAATATGGTGTGCGGATATGGCGGAATCGGCAGACGCGCTAGCTTCAGGTGCTAGTCGGGGCAACTCGGTGGAGGTTCAAGTCCTCTTATCCGCACCAACAAAAAAGTCACTTTTGTCTACCGACAAAGGTGACTTTTTTGAATGATGTTTGCCTTCGGCAAATACTGTTGGCTTTGCCAATGATGTTCGCTTCGCGAATGGTGTGTGCCTGACGGCACATTTGACAAACATCGCATCATTGCGAGTGAAACGAGCAACATCATTATGCGAAGCATAACATCATATCGCCAAAGGCGATGTTTCATTGAAATATATAGAATTTTATGGTATAATCAGTTTGATAAATAAAAATTTGTCGTAAATCGGTTATTTGAGAAAGAGTAAAAACCATGGAATTTAATGAAAAATTACAAGAACTCCGAAAGAAAAAAGGACTTACACAAGAAGAACTTGCAGAAGCTCTGTATGTGTCCAGAACAGCAATTTCAAAGTGGGAATCAGGTAGAGGATATCCGAGTATAGATTCTCTAAAGGAAATAGCAAAGTATTTTTCGGTGACGATAGATGAACTGCTTTCTAGCGATGAAGTCCTGAGCATTGCGGAGGAAGACAACAAACAAAAAGAAAAGAATTTGCGAAGTCTTGTCTTTGGTCTTTTGGACATAAGTGCTCTGATGTTCTTCTTCCTGCCGTTCTTCGGACAAAAAGTGAATGGAATAGTTGAGGAAGTTTCGCTCTTATTCATAAGTGAAATTACATCGTATTTGAGAATTTCGTACTATGCTATTGTAATCGCAATTATAGTATATGGAATTTTAACGCTCGCTTTTCAGAACTGTCAAAAGCAGTTTTTGCTGCAAAACAGAGAAAAAATATCGCTTATGTTCAATACAGCAGCGGTGTTCTTGTTTATTATAAGTTCTCAGGTCTATGCAGGAGCTTTCTTATTCATATTCCTTGTAATAAAGACGTTAATGCTTATAAAATGGCGATGACACGGAAAGTATCACGGATGTGAAATTCCGTTTCTTGTTGTTTTTTCTGCCTTCCAATAAAATGAATTCAGGCGAAAGCCGAATACACAAAAGGAAGGTTTGAAAAAATGAGAAAAGAGAAACAAAAGAGTTTATGGGTTGCATTGGGATTGCTTATAGCATTTGTGGTGTGGACGTTCGCAATTAAATTTGTTGATGTGCAGGCAATCGGACCGCAAGAATCAACCGTGGGATTTGCAACGATTAATAGGTTTATTCACAATATCACGGGTGTGCATATGTCACTCTATACCGTTACGGATTGGCTTGGACTTGTTCCGCTTTGTTTTATAATGGGATTTGGCATACTTGGACTTTGTGAGTGGATTAAGAGAAAAAATCTTTTTAGGGTCGATTACAGCATCCTCACACTTGGCGGATTCTATATTATTGTGATGCTAGCGTATATCTTTTTTGAAATGTTCGTTGTAAATTACAGACCTATACTTATAAACGGAATTTTAGAAGCATCATATCCATCATCAACGACTATGCTCGTAATGTGTGTAATGCCAACTGCCATAATACAGTTTAATTCACGCATCAAAAATAATGGCCTTAAGAAATGTGTGAATATTCTAATTACTGCTTTTGTTGCTTTTATGGTAATAGGCAGACTAATTTCGGGTGTGCATTGGTTTTCCGATATTATCGGCGGTGCACTGCTTAGTAGCGGACTTGTGCTGATGTATCGTTTTATTAGCAATTTAGAAGTTCGATAAATCCCAATTTGCCAAGTTTCAAAATGGTGTACTTTTCTTCGTACTTAACTACATATATGTACAATTTGGTCGGAGTCAGGCAAATGAAAAAGACTATTCTTCAGAATAGTCTTTTTTCATTTTAATCAAACAGAGGACTTGAACCTTAAATAATAAAAAGAGTAAGCGTAATGCTTACTCTTTTTTCTTATATCAGATGCATAAATACAGTCAGGATCATTAAAAAGCCAAAGTTAAAGGCGGAAAACATCCCAACATAGTATTTGGTTTTGCCGGGGTTATGTTTCATATATTCCCGGAAGGTAATCAGACTCGCCAGGGATGCAATCAATGTACCGACGCCGCCGATATTCACCCCAACCAGAAGATCCTGATAATTGGTGGTAAAGCGGGATAACAAAATTGCAGACGGAACGTTACTGATAAACTGACAGGACAATGTGCTCACAAGAAGTGTGTTTTGCTGCATCAGATTGGCAAAGAACTCTCTCACAATTTCGATTCGCGACATATTTCCCGAAAAAATAAAGAAGAACACGAAGGTGAACAGCAAGGGATAGTCCACCATTCTAAGTGCCTTTCTGTCGGCAAATAAGAGCACCAACGGAATCACTACCAGACCAATCCAATAGGGAATCCCACGGAACACAATTGCGATAGACAGGGCAAACAACACCAGATACAGCACTGTTCTCCCGGGGTTTAAAGAAACCTTTTCATCCTCCAGACAAAGCGGATCTTTTTTCACAAAAATGATACAACAAATTGTGATAAGAATCACCGACAAAACAAAGGGCGGTGCCATAATCCCCATAAATTCCAGATCAGGAATCTCAAATCGGGAATATAAGTACAGATTCTGAGGATTTCCGAAGGGAGTGAGCATTCCTCCTAAGTTTGCGGCAATATTCTGCATAATGAAGGTGAATGCCATATACTTTTCTTTGCCTGTGGTGGTAAGCACAAAATACCCCAAGGGCAAAAAGGTTAAAAGCGCCATATCGTTTGCAATCAGCATCGAACCGATAAAGGTGATATACACCAGTGCCAGAATTGCCATTCTGGCATTTTTAAACAGTTGCACCACTTTTTTTGCAAGCATATAGAAGAAGTTGATGTTCTTCAGTGCACAAACCACCGCCAACACGCAAAACAGGCAGGCTAAGGTTTTATAATCAAAATAATTTACATATTCCCCATCCACAGGAACAAAAATGGTGGTAATCATTGCCGCCAGCAGTGCAATCACCATAACCGCATTTTTCTTCACAAAATTTACAATCGCCACGGTATCTCTCCTGTTTACAACATAGAAATCAGTTTGGGAAGAGCCGGTTCAAAAGCGGCACCATACCAATGATTGGGGAGCTCAGCGGTAATACGGATACATTCCAACACATATTCCGCTGCAATTTTTGCAGCTTCAAAGGAAGATTTTCCTCTCATCAGAGCACCCACAAAAGCGGAGGCGTAAATGTCGCCGGTACCGTGACAACTGTTAGGCAAGAAGGGATGTTCATAGTAGTTGTACACGCCGTTTTCATACACAACAACACCTGTGGTTCCCTCTTTGTAGGAAACGCCTGTTAATACCACATTTTTGGTGCCCAATGCAACCAATTTACCAAGCATTTCATCAATATAGGCTCTGTCATACTCGGTTTTGTATTCCATGCCTGTTAAGAAACAAGCTTCGGTGATGTTGGGAAGTAAGTAATCTGCTTTTTCACAAAGACGTTTCATTGCATTCACATAGTCCATATCAAAAATGGAATACAAAGAGCCGTTGTCCGCCATAGCAGGATCCACAATCAGACGGGCAGACTCAGTTTTGGTGCCACTATAAATATCCAACACATAATCAATCTGCTGCAGGGAACCTAAATAGCCGGTGTAAACCGCTTCAAATTGGATGTTTTCTTTCTTCCAATGTGCTAAAATAGCGGGCATATCGTCTGCCAAATCACGGAAGGTAAACCCCGAAAATCCTGCGGTATGGGTAGAAAGCACTGCAGAAGGAAGAATGGCAGTTTCTAATCCGCAAGCAGACAAAATGGGAAGTGCCACAGTCAGAGAACACTGCCCTACGCAGGAAATATCCTGAATGGTTAAAATTCTTTTGTAACTTTTATCACTCATTTTCAAAAACCTCTTTACATTTTAAGATAAATCCATTATAATAAAAATCTGAACATAAGTAAATAGTCAAAAAAGGAGTTTTTTATAAGACCAGATGAAAGATAAAAAATACCTTTCCCTCTATCGGGAACTAAAAAACAAGATATTAGAGGGACACTATGAGCCTAACCAAAAGTTCCCCTCCAAACGGGTTCTTGCAGACCGCTACGGACTGAGTGTAATCACGGTGGAAAAAGCGCTGTTTCTGCTAATCGAAGAAGGGTATATCACTTCCAAAGAAAAAAGCGGATATTTTGTTTCTCCGTTGGAATTGTTACCGCCTGAAAACAAGCAAAAAACATCATCTTTTCTCCCCTTGGAAGAACCCAAGGTCAAAGCGCCTCAGTTTGAATACGACCTGTGGTTTAAAACCGTACGAAAAGTATTGGGAGAGCAAGGAGAACGCTTATTCATCAAGTCTCCCAACAAGGGATGCGTTACCTTAAGAAACGCCTTATCTGATTATCTGCTTAGATACCGCGGAATGGTAGCGGATCCCCGTCGCATCATTATCGGCTCCGGCTCAGAGCAATTATACGAAACAGTGGTAAAACTATTGGGAAGAAATATCACCTACGGCATCGAAAATCCTTCTTACGAAAAAATAGAAGCAGTATATTATGCGGAGGGTGTCACTATGAAAAAGTTGCCGATGGGACAAGATGGTATTACCCGTCAGGCACTCCTGGAAGACGATTTTCAGGTTCTGCACGTTACCCCATTTCAAAGCTACCCCTCAGGTGTTACCGCCTCCGCAGCAAAACGGTATGAATATATTCAATGGGCAAAGAACGATAAATTCATCATCGAAGATGATTTTAACAGTGAATTTTTCTTACCGGGGAATCCCATTGAATCCCTGTTTTCAATGGATCGGCACCAACGGGTGATTTATATGAATACCTTTTCCAAAAGTATCTCCCCTGCCATTCGAATCGGATATCTGATTCTGCCCGAATCTCTGCTTCCCCGCTATAATGAGCTTTTGGGGAACTTCTCCTGCACCGTTCCCGTGTTGGACCAATATATTTTAGCCGAATTTTTAAAAAGCGGTAATTTTGAACGACATTTAAACCGTATGCGACGCAATATAAAAAAAGAAACTCTCGTCTGAAAATCAGACGAGAGTTTTCTTATTATTTGAACGCTCTGTATAAGAAGGTTACAATCTGTGCTCTGGTGCAACTGTCATCGGGAGAGAAGGTAACGGGAGTTGTACCGGTGGTGATACCGGTTTCCAACGCCCAGGCAACTGCGTCTCTGTAGTTTGCATCCGCAGGGATATCCGTAAAGGGAAGACCCTTTCTGTTTACCTGGGGGCTACCTGCTGCAATCCACATATAGCGGATAGCTGCAGCACGACTGCAATAATGATTGGGAGAAAAGGCAGCTGTCCGTTCCATTTTCAGTTCCCACGCCCAACGGGTTGCATCATAGAAATAATCGGAGGGACTGGTATCTGCATAATAGAAACCGTCGGTTTCGGGGCTTCCGTGCATACGGTAAAGGAAGGTTACCACCTGCCCTCTTAAACATTTTTCATCGGGAGAGAAGGTAACGTCGGTGGTACCGGTGGTGATTCCCTTTTCTACCGCCCATTTCACGGGCTCTAAGTAATATGCATCCTGAGGAACATCAATAAATTTGGTGGGCATTGCGGCATTTTGGTTTACCACACCGCCATCTTCCACCGCAATATCGGCATATTCTTCTGCCTCATTTAAAATGATTTCGGCTTCCCCTTCCATATTGAGAATACCTTTTACATAAGCACCGGCGCCCACGGAACCGTAGTTAGACACGATACCGGCATTTCCGGAAAGTCTGGCAGTTCCGGGGCCTACAGCTTTGTCGCTGTACTGAATATAAATACCGGCGCCGCCTACTGCTTCATTTTCGGCGATAACACCGCTGGACATCACGAATTCACTGCCGTCGTTGACCCAAACGCCACCGCCAACGTAGGAACGGTTAAAGGTGATTTCGCCGCCCGACATATGAAACAGACCGCCGTTATTCCACACACCGCCGGCGTAGCCATCCAGTTCATAGGGGTCGGAGCTTCCGATATTTTTGGAAATGTTGCCGCTCTTTAAGAAAAATGTGCCGCCGTTATTCCAAACGCCACCACCGTTACGGGAAATATTCTCTAACAACATCGCACCGTCAATCTCCACGGTGCCGCCGTTGTTCCAGATACCACCGCCGGCGGTGGAAGCAATATTTTGCTGGATTACCCCACCTTTTAAGGTGAGAACGGCATTGTCATTATTCCAGATACCGCCGCCGCAAACAGAAGTATTTAAGGTAATGGTGCCTTCATACATCACAAAATTCCAATTGGAATCGTTGGCATTCCAAACACCGCCACCATAAAGTGCTTCGTTGTCATAAATGTCGCCGCCGTACATAAAGAAGTTAGCATGGCTATACACACCGCCACCGTATCCGCCTTTGTTTTTGGTGATAACGCCGCCATACATATAAACGGTTCCGTAGCTGTGAATCCCTGCACCATATTCTTCCCAACCGCCGGTGATTTGACCGCCGGCATCACGGGTACAGTTACAAAGATACAGCTTGCCACCGGTTTTCACATTGATAACGCTACCTGCCTCCGATCCTTTTTTCAGAGCGTGACCGTTTAAGCAAAGATACAATGTTTTGTTGCCGCCGATATTTAAGGTATCTGCGAGAACGATATCTTCGGTCAAATACACATACGCAACATTCTGAGTATAGGTGATTTTCGTATCCTCTGCACTGATGGGCGAATAGGTAACCTCAGTGTGTGAGGTATGGTCACCGATATTGATATAACCGCCGCAGTAACAATGCTTATGCTTTAATGCTTCTTCCTCTGCCGCAGTGATCATTTCTCCTGTGGCATCGGTTTTTACGATGAAATGCAGTTTTACGTTTTTACGAATTACAGACTGCAAATTCAATCTGCTTACCTTGTCCAAATTGGTGGTTTGCACATCTTCAACACCAAAATCCTCGGAAAAGTTGGCATCCACTCCGCTTTTCACCTTCACCGTGACAAAAAGATTGTATTCTTTTTTCGCGTAAAAGGTATCCTTTTCGGTTTTGGCACCAACCCAGCTTACTTCTGAAATTTCCAGGCGGTCATCAGAAAGACTGAAGGTAACATCTTCCTCGGTTACGCCGCTATGAAAACCGTTCATGGTGATACCAAAGGTTTCAATGGTTTCTGCGGCTTCTCCCAAGGCAGCAAAAGTCGTCACGGGAAATGCCGCCATTAACATACAAAAACATAACAAAAGACCAATTAGTTTTTTCATATTTTATGCACTCCGTTTTTTATTATTTGGTGAATGCTCGGTATAAGAAGGTTGCAATCTGACCTCTGGTGCAGGTTGCATCGGGAGAGAATGTGGTGTCGGAGGTACCGGAGGTAACGCCCATATATAATGCCCATTCTACTGCCGCTGCACATTCGGAATCTTTTGACACGTCTGCGAATTTTCCGTCATAGGAAAATGCGGGACAAAATGCATTTTTCCACATATAAATCACAGTTTCCGCACGGGTGCAGGGGGTATCTCCCGCAAACACAGTACCACTTACCATATCCATACCATATGCCCAAAGTGCTGCATCGTAATAGTAGTCAGAAGGGGAAACATCTGTGAAAGGATTTTGGATATTTTCCTTGGGAGAACCTGCCGCACGCCATAAGAAGGTTAAAATCTGTGCACGGGTACAAGTTGCATCGGGACTAAAGGTGGTTGCAGAGGTACCTGTGGTTATTTTTTTCTTCACAGCCCATTCCACTGCATTGGCATACCAGGTATTTGTTTTTACGTCAGTAAAGGAACCAACATTGCCTGCCACAAAATGGTAAGGCCCGTTTGGCATATTATCTTCGGGAATTGCAGCAAGCACTTTTCTTCCCAAAGCAGAAGAATTTTTCCACATGGAGCCGGAAACTGCGTTACCGTTGGAGGAGCAGTTTCTGATAAATTCACTTCCGTATTGACTTACTGCCGCAAGCTGGGATACGGTTTCTGCCGTGGTGGGATAGCCGGTGCTTGCATCAAACTGATTTCCATGAATTTTTCCCACATTATAACAGTTTTCAATATGGATATCCGATGCTGAGAAGAGGAAGATACCTGCTGCGGCTCTTCCCGTAATATTACCGGAGTTATAACAATTCTGAATGAAGGATGCACTTTCGGGCGGCTTGTGATAAATACCGGGAATTTCGGGAATGGCAGCGTAGGCACAAATGCCCGCTGCCGTACATTCATGCCAGGAGCCTTCGTAATCTCCTTCGTTCACAGGCAGAGTAATATCTCCGCTGTTATAGCATTCGTGAATGTGGGTGGTGTCAATGGCACCCATGATTCCACCCGCATCAATGGAGTAATTTGCTTCGTTGACATTTACGGTGATATCCGAATCGTTAAAACATTTTTCAATATGCATGTAGTTATGTTTTTGGTTACCCTGTCCGCCAAACACACCGCCACCTTCCGAACCAATACCTCCTGCAGTGATATTGACGCTACCAGGTCCGCTGATATTAAAGGTAATTTTTCCGCCTTTGGAATAACAGTTGTAAATATCGGTACCGTTATTCATACCGCCGCAGATTGCAGCTGCATAAAGGTCAAGCTGTTTTTTGATATTGTGATAGGTTACATCAATGTTAAAATCCACAACGCCCAGATTTTTGATTTTGTAGGCGTCGGGATTGGTTGCTAAGTTTGCAAATAATCCGTATGCTCTCCAGTTACCCGTTTCGGTTAAGAAGGGAGTTTCTTCGTTAATCACAATTTGCATGCCGGAAATCACGTGTCCGTTCCCGTCAAAGGAACCCAAGAAGGAGCAAGCTCCCACTTCCGCCTTATTGTAACCGCCTCCCATAAAACCGTAGGCAGGAGTTCCGCCGATGGGAACCCAGTTGCCCCAGTTGGAAAGGTCGATATCGGCAATCAGCTTATAGTGCATGGTCATACCGAAACGAACGGCGTTTAACTGTTCTGCGGTTTCAATTAAGAAGGGGTCTTCCAAAGTACCGCTACCGCCCGCAAAGGCATAGGGCACATTTTCCCAATGTCCGGGTGCGCCCGGCATATAAGTATCCAAATATTCAATTTCGCCGATAAATGCCGCCGGCATATAGCGAACGGTGGGGCTGATTTCGGAATTGGAAACCGCATACCACTGTCCGTCTAAACCGGGAACTTTATAGCTTACGGCTTCATCGTGGATATACACTTCCTCCCCGGGGTCGATTGCACTGGAACCCATGTGCGGATACTCATACATCTTGGCATTGCCTCTCATGGAGTTTACTTTTGCTATTGCATAACCACGGTTGATGGGGCCTGCCGCGATTTTTTCGGTTGCTCTCATCAGTTCGGAAGAGGGTCTTGCGTCTCGTTTGTCACCGTTGCCGGTAAACGCGGTATAACGAACTACCGCACGGTCTTCGGTAACGCTTAAAATTTCCCCGTTTTTTGCTTCCATATCGTTTGCAAAATAGTAATCAACGGCAACCGTATCCACAGGAACAAAGGTGATATCCGCAGTTACAAAGCTGAATTTTTCGGTGACATAATCGGTACTGTACACAATGGATTCCGCTTTTAAATAGCTAAGGTCCGCAGGAACCACTTCCGGCTTGGTGCCGTATTCTGCGGTAAAGCTTCTGATTAAAACATCAATATCTCTTCTGTCTTTTGCACCGAAATCGGGAGTTAAATCAGCAGAGGAATTAGCGCCGTAGGAACCTTCCACCTTGATTTTCATTAAATATTTGCTATTGGGGTCCCCCGAATCTTCTCTGGCTCTGATATAACCGATGCCGCCGTTGTACTCAATCATGTGCATCACAGGGTGATTATAGCCGTTTACATAGGAACGAAGCACCTTAACGGTATCGTTATACTGAAGTTGTCCGAGGATGGTGCTGCCGGTGTTTGCCTGAGAAAACACATTTAAGCGTTCTTTGGCAATACCGGTTCCGCACTGGTCAATCCCGAAATCCAAATCGTCATCACAATGGAAGGTGTAGCTTCCTTTTACCGCATACAAAGAAAGCTCTGTAATATCGCAGTAATAGTGATTATAATCCTGCAAAACGCTGAATTCAAACTTCAATTTACCGGGAGTGGTATCAAAATAATTTTTGTCTCTGTATTTTTCCTTAAAGGTATATTCTGCGGTCAGGGTGTAGTCTTCCCCTGCGATAAAGCAACCATTGGCGTCAAAATTACCGCTCCACTTCTGCATGGTAATATCGCCTTCGCTGTCACTCTCGGTTAAGGAACAGGGTTTTTCACCTGCAGTGGGGAATTTTTCAAGATATAAGGTTTTTTGAAAGAATCCGCCGGAAAGATAAGGCGTAGTAGTAGTGGTGGTAGTAGTGGTGGTAGAAGAACCTCCTCGGGTCTGCACTGTTTTTTCCGCAGTGAAGGTAAGAGAGCTGCTTGTAAACTCTGATTTTGAGAAAAAGTAGCCTGCACCGGATGCGTTATACTGGTCAGCCACCAAAAGTGCACAACCTTTGCTGTTATCCACGCAAACAAGCACGCCGTAAGCAACGTGTTTGCCGTAGGGGTCGGTCAGCTTGTGAATCACAACGGTATTCACATCCGATATGTTATATTGACTCGCAATTGATTTTACCACGGGAGCAAGATTGGAAGACGGAGCCGGTGAAACACTTCCGATTTCACCATAGGTGCCAACATCGGTCAGCGTCCATTCTCCTGCACATGTGTCGTAACGAAATACGCCGCCGGTGGCAGAAGCACCGTTTCTTAAGGGCGCCTGAGGTCTGGACACACTAATTTCGCCCCCTTGTTTTGTCTGATACGCCGGACTTCTCTGCACGTCATACGCATAGTTATAGGTCACTTCCTTTGAGCCGGTACTCTGCGCTGCGTTTACCGCCAATATGGGTGCTTCCATACTGAGCATCATACATAAGCACAAAAGCAAACTGAACAATTTTTTCATAAAACCCCTTCTTTCTGACAAAATTCTTGCAATTTTGGAAATATTATGCTATACTGATTATACATCGTACATCAGTGGACGATGCAATAGTTTTTTTAAAAAACATCTGAAAAATTTTATTGCAAACATCAACAAGGAAGATTTTTTATGAATCACAACAATTTATTTTCCATTGGCGAGGTGGCAAAAGCCGTTGGAATTACAAGAAAAATAATATTAAATTATGAGATGAAAGGTCTTATTAAGCCTGATAAAAAAGACGGTGCCACCGCCAACAGATATTACACCATTGACACCTTCACCAAAATCCGAACCATCCGTGTGTTTCAGGAGTTAGGGTTATCCTTAGACGAAATCCATGCATATTTTAACGAGGATTCCGACTTGGACCCTATGATAGAGCGTTTGGAAACCATGCGTGATCAACTTACCCTGACCATTGAAAAACTAAAAGAGAGAAGCAGAAGAAACAATGCAGAAGTGAAGAAAATCACCATAGAACCGCAAACCATCTACCAACGTATGTATAACGCCGTTACCATAGCAGATAAAACCAACCTGCTTCGTGATACGGCTCTGGAAGCTATGAAAAAACACGGCACAGATACCACAAAACGAATGTATTTTACCCAGTATTGCAGCAAAAATCCGAAAGAAATTTTCTATTGTGTTGCCGTCCCCTCCAAAAGCGAAGGCGAATTCATCCAACATCTTCCTGCCTTAAAAGCAATTTCCTTCTTTCACCACGGTTCTTATGAAGAAATTCCAAAAGCCAGACAACGTCTGATTGACTATGCAGAGGAAAACAATCTGAAGCTGTCGGGTGTGTTTCGTAACCTTTACCTGGAAGGCCCTCCGCAACATAAAGATAAAAGCAAATTCATCACCCAGATTATTGCAATTTTAGAAGACTAACCAAAAGAGACCGCACCCCAAACGGGATACGGCCTCTTTTTTTTAAGGACTATTCTAAAACCGGCTGAACTTGCTTTCCTTCCAGAGCAAGGAGCATTGTGTCTTTCAGTTTGGTGAAATCACATACCAACGAGGTGGGTTTCTTCACAGGATCATCCTGAGAAAGGGGCACAAAGTACACATTTTTCACAGGAAGCATCATACCAAGACTTTTGGCAGACTGTCCCAGTCCGTCATTGGTGGCAAGAGCAAGCACCACGGGAATCCCATTCCGAAGAGATGCTTTCACCGCCATAGTTGCGGCGGTGTCGGTGATTCCGTTTGCCAGTTTGGACAGAGTGTTACCCGTGCAGGGAGAAACCACCATCACATCAATGTATTTTTTCGGACCGATGGGCTCCACCTCGCTGATGGTGGAAAGTACTTTCTTTCCTGTCATCTGCTCAATTTTTTCCACAAAATCAGATGCTTTCCCGAATCGGGTGTCGGTTTTATAAGCATTCTCACTCATCATGGGGAACACTTCAAAGCCGTCTTCCAATAATGCAGAAAGTGTTTCCAAAGATTTTTGGAAGGTGCAGTAGGAACCGGTCAGACAATAGCCTACCTTATATGGTTCCATCATTTTTTCAATCCTTATTACGAAATTTTACGGAAAGAAGACGAATAACCGTGTCCGCCACAATCTTTCCGGAGGAAACAGGGGCAACCTTTCCGGGAAGAGATAATGCGTGAACCACCTTCAACCCCTGTTTGTCAGCAGCTTCCTTACAAATACCGCCGGGCAGAGATGCCAAATCGACAAACAGACAATCTTTTTTGATACCGGCAACACGTTTTTCATCAAAAATCTGATGCGGCACCGTGTTAAAAATCAAATCTGTTTCAGGTAAGATTGCCAAAAGATTTTCATAGGAAACAGGAATATGCCCCTCCAGCTCCAGCTCTGTCAGTTGATAGGACCTTCTTGCCGTCACATAGGTTACGGCGCCCAATGAGCGAAGCATCCTTGCTAAAAATTTTCCGATTCTGCCGTAACCTGTTACCAGAACCGAAGCGCCCCGAAGGGAATAGGGTGTTTTTAAAATAGCAATTTCCACTGCCGCTTCCGCCGTAAGATACGCATTTTTTAATAAAAAGCTTTCATCTTCGGCATAGTCAACGATTCCGTCCTGATAACAAAGGGGAAGTTTTTCCACCATCCCGCATAACACAGTCTGATGATTTTCTATTTTATCAAACAGTTCCGACAAAGAAAGCGTGCTATCCCAAAGAGGAGTCAAAAGGGTTTCTCTGTCCCTTGAAACCGGCATCGGCAGGAGCACACAGTCTGCCCCCTCCAACGCCCGGGAAAGCTCCCTACAGGGAAACAACCCCAATATATCGGCATCGCTAAACCCATATAATGATACTTCGTATCCCTGCTCTATCAGACGATTCGCCGCATATAGCTGCCGCAAATCGCCGCCTATCACAGCAATTTTCAAACTCATAACACCTATTCCTTTCCCTCGCTAAAAGCCAACTTTCAAAGAGACGGTTGCCCCACTATCAACTTATGCATCCCCTTCTGATTTGACACCGCAAAAAAATTGTTAAATTTTTCTCAAAAAAACTTGACTTTTTTGTTTTTATATGTTAGAATATGTTCCTGTAGTGTAAAAGGAGCGGTCCGCTTACACGGGAAAGCAGCTCCCAAGTGGAAAAAGTAAGAAGGGTTTTCCTATCGTGTAAAGAACGCTTATCAAGAAAGGAGATTCGACATGGACGTTTTAAAAGCCATTACTATGGATCAGTTAAGAACTGACATGCCTAACATCCAGATCGGTGACACCGTGAAAGTGTATGTTAAGGTAAGAGAAGGTGCAAAAGAAAGAATTCAGATGTATGAAGGCACCGTTATCAAGAAAAAAGGCGGCGGAATCCAGGAAACCTTCACCGTTAGAAGATTATCTTCCGGTATCGGCGTAGAAAGAACCTTCCCGGTAAACTCCCCCATCATCGACAAAGTTGTAGTTGTAAGACACGGTAAAGTAAGAAGAGCGAAACTGTTCTACTTAAGAAAACGCGTTGGTAAAGCTGCAAAAGTTAGAGAAAGACTGGGCGACTAATTCCCTCTTTCTGACCAATTTGTCACAAAAAAGCCTGAACCTTTGGTTCAGGCTTT
>JAZOQZ010000106.1:0-20277 GCA_045656345.1 Clostridia bacterium | reverse complement strand
GGTACATTTATCACTGTTAACACTTCTTGCTTTTTTACGGATATCTACGATAAAGTCACCAACGAAACCGGTAACTTTATCCACTTCAGAGTAAGTGTAAATATTGATTTTTGCATGTGCTGCAGCTTCCACCATTTTGGGAGTTAAGATACAAGCAGAACAGTCTAATGTGGGGAAGGTTTTATCCAGCTGAGACATTCTTCCGCCGATGGAAGGAGTTTTTTCCACGATATCAACTTCGTAGCCCGCATCTGCAATATCAATTGCAGTCTGGATACCTGCGATACCGCCACCGATTACCAATGCACGTTTGGTAACACGGCTTTCCCCTGCCTGCAAGGGAGTATTTAAGTTTACTTTTGCAACTGCTGCTCTTGCTAAAATAACAGCTTTTGCAGTTGCTTCTTCCATATCCTTATGAATCCAGGAACAATGTTCACGGATGTTGGCGATTTCCACCATGTAAGGATTCAGCCCTGCACGTTCTGCTGCTTTTCTGAAAGTAGCTTCATGCATACGGGGAGAACAGGAACAAACAACAACACCGGATAAGTGATGTTCTTTCACAGCTTCTAAAATTTTCATCTGACCTGCTTCAGAACACATGTAAGGATAATCCTCAGCATGCACAACGCCGGGTTCATTTTTAATGGTTTCAACAACTTTTTTTACATCTACCGTTGCGGCAATGTTGGAACCGCAATGACAAACAAAAACACCAATTCTCTGCATTTAACTCACCTACCTTTTATATCTTCTGAAAGCACTTACCAACAACTGCTGAGGAAGTTCTTCGTCTAATAACGCAGGAATTTCATTTGCGGATAAGTAATCTCCGCCACGTTCCCGAACAACCAACTGACGTGCTGCATCAATCAGTTTACCGGGTTTTACATCTCTGGGACAACGTTCTACACAAGCAAAGCAGGATAAACATTTCCATAAGGATTTGGATTCTGCCAATGCTTCAATCTCTCCGTTTTGCACGTAAGATACAAACTGATGCGGTTTGATATCCATCTCGCTATATGACGGGCAGGTTGCAGAACATTTACCACATTTCATACATTTGTAAGGATTCACACCGCTGATTTCTTTGATTTTTTCAGCCTTATTGCTATGACTCACTACTCACACGCCTCCTCTTTAATTCCCAGAGCTTCTGCTAAAAGCTCGGTGAAATAGTAAACAGGTAACTCTGTTTGGGAAGATTTATTTAAGTTATACATACAAAGCGGACAAGCAGTGATGAGGCAGTCTGCTTCAAAACCTTTTGCACTTTCCTTAATGGTATCGCACATATTTTTTGCCATTTCTTTTTCCTTTAAAGAAATGTAACCTCCGCAACATTCGTTACGATAAGGATATACCACAGGTTCTGCTCCTAATGCACGGATGAAATCTTCCATAATTTTCGGGTTTTCGGGATTATCGAAAGCCATAATGCTACCGGGACGGAGCAACAAGCATCCGTAGTATGCGCCGATTTTCTTTCCGGTTAAAGGATTGGTAACTTTTTCTTTTAAAACATCAAATCCGATTTTATCTCTGAGAACCTCTAAATAATGAAGCACGGTGGTTTCCCCGCCGTATGGTTCAGAAAGATTCATATAGTTGTTGGCACGGGTTCTGATATCGTCCACATTTTTCATATCGTCATTCACACGTTTTAACACGTGATGACAAGCGGAACAAACGGTTACCAGCTCTTGCCCTTTTTCTTTGGCATCGTTTAATGCACGCACGGAAGACAGTTTGGTGGCAATTTCATCACTGCCTAAGGGATAAACACCGCCGCAACATTGCCAGTCTTCAATTTCTTCCAAGGTGAAGCCCAGAACTTCCGCACATTTTCTTGCGTAATCGTCCAGACTCTTTGCCTTGTTTTTCAAAGTACATCCGGGATAGTAACTATACTTCATACTAAGAGATTCCTTTCTTTTTCTTATCTCAGATTAATTAATTACAAACATCAAAACGGTTACTTTATCTTATGTTCACATCGTTAAAAAAATAACGAAGAAGCATATTCCAACCAATTATACAAAATAACCTATAACATTGTAACATAAACTTCTTGATTTTACAAGCTTTTTTTCTCATTTTTTCGCATTTTTTTTGAATTTCGATATTTTGCACAAAATATACTAAAAGCGGGTTCGACAATTTGATAAAATGAATATTTTCCACTCTTCGCCGAATCAATAAAAATACGCTCCTCTGCTTGATTGCAAAGAAGCGTATTTTCTTAACATTAAATTTCAAGAATTTTAAAAGCACTCAAAACAGAAGTAATCAGAATCAACACGATAAACACGGGAGCCACATATTTAATCATAATCTCGAATAATTTCTTACGTTTGAATTTACCGGACAACTCTACTTCTTCAATTACTGTTTTAGGTTTCACTGCATAACCGATAAAAATACAGGTTAATAACGCCACAATCGGCATAATTACACTATTGCTGATAAAATCACAGAAATCGAGGAATTCCATACCGATGATTTTAAACCAGTTCCATACGTTGCTTCCCAATGCGGAAGGAATGCCCAACAATAACGAAACAACAAACACCAGAATACATGCAGAAAGGCGTTTCATTTTTAATTTGTCGCACACAATAGATACCACGGTTTCCATTAAAGAAATAGAAGAAGTCAGTGCTGCAAATAAAACCATCAGGAAGAATGCTCCCCCCACAAAATCGCCAAAGGGCATTGTCTGAAACACCTTAGGAAGTGTAATAAACATTAAACCGGGACCTGCATTAATCTGAGATGCATCTCCGTGAGAAAACGCAAATACAGCAGGTACCACCATCATGCCGGCAATAAAAGCAATCCCGGTATCAAAAAACTCAATCTGAGAAACAGATGATTCTAAATTTACGTCTTTTTTCATATAGGAACCATATGTAATCATAATCCCCATCGCCAAAGACATCGAATAGAACAGCTGCCCCATTGCCGCCAACACGGTTGTTACAGAAAAATTGCTGAAATTCGGTGTTATGTAGTACCAAAATCCATCTATTGCTCCGGGCATACATAAGGAATAAATAGCAATTGTAATCGAGAGAACAATCAGGATCGGCATCATCACTTTACTCACTTTTTCAATCCCTTTGTTCACACCGCACATAACAATTAACGCTGTTGCGGCAATAAACAGGAAAAACCAGCCTACCGATTCAGTAGAATTCCCGATAAAATTAGTAAAGAATCCGTCTGTTGCTGCCTGAGACATTCCGCCGGTGGAAAATATATACAAGTATTTTGTCACCCAGCCGCCGATTACAGAATAATACGGCAAAATAATCACGGGAACAATCGCTGCCAGATATCCCACAAAAGAATAACGTTTATCCAACTTACGGAAGGCGCCGATAGCACTTAATCCGGTTTTTCTGCCCAAAGCAATTTCTGCAGTCATTAAAGTGAAGCCGAAGGTAACCGCTAAGATTAAATACACCAGCAGAAAAATCCCGCCACCGTATTTGGCAGCTAAATACGGAAATCTCCAAATATTGCCAAGCCCAACAGCAGAACCTGCTGCCGCCATAACAAAACCGAGTTTCCCGGTAAAACTGCTTCTTTTTTCATTTCCCATAAACGATATCCTCCTAGCAAAAATACACATTTGGTATAGTATATCATAATTCTTAAAATTTTGCAAGACTTTTTTCAACATTATCTCAGGATTCTTTTGCTTTTAGAAGTTACAAAAATTGTGTGAATTAATATTATACTATAATAAAAATAAATTATTTTGTTGTTTTTTGTTGTTTTTTTGTAAAACCTATGCTATACTGTTCACAGGTTTTTCACAAAAAATACATAATGAGGTATATCCGCATGGGAAAAAAAGAAGGAAGAAAAATTAAAAGCAGAGCACCAATGGACTCGATGATGCCTTTTATTATGCCGAATCGAAACGACTCCTCCAACAGCTTTGCTGCACCGATTGAAATTTCACAGAGCGAACAATACATCCGCAAAAAAAGAGAAGAAGGCTTTGCCGGGTTTGGTATGATGCACGTATTTATGGCAGCATATGTGCGTGTGGTTTCCGAATACCCGGGATTAAACAGATTCATCCGTGGACAGCGTCTGTACGCAAGAAACGGCATTGAAATTTGTTTGACCATAAAAAAAGAGATGAAATTAAATGCCCCCGAAACAGTTGTCAAATTATTTTTGACTCCCTACGATACAGCAGAAACAATCTACGAAAAGCTGAACCTTTTATTAGAAGAAAACAGAAAAGAAGGTGACCAGAACGATATGGATGCTGCCGCAAGAGTGCTGGTAGCTCTGCCCGGTATTTTCTTAAAATTTGTAGTCTGGTTGATGAGAACATTGGATTATTTCAAACTGCTACCCCGGTTTTTGATTAAGCTGAGTCCGTTCCATGGTTCCTTATTTATGACAAATTTAGGTTCTTTAGGAATTCCGCCCGTAAGACATCATTTATATGAATTCGGTAACCTTCCCCTCTTCCTTGCAATGGGGAAAAAATACAGTAAATATGAAATCACTAAAACCGGTGAAATCGAAAAGAAACGCTACATTGATTTCGTGCTTACCTTAGATGAAAGAATCTGTGACGGTCACTATTTTTCCAGAGCGTTCAAACGGTTCCAGCGTTTATTGGAACATCCTGAAGAATTGGATTTTGCGCCCGAAACCGTTAACGAAGATATTAGATAACACAAAATGCTATCAACAGTTTGTTGATAGCATTTTTATTATGTATATAACTATTTTTTCTTTTGAAAAGAATAATTCAAAAAGAAAATTCCAACACTCACCAGTGCCAATGCGCTAAACAGTCGCCAAAGTGCCACACCGCCCTGCTCTGTTAACACACACTGAGAGATAATCACGCCGAACACCGGAGTCATAAAACCGTAAATTGCAACTTTAGAGAGCGGATTATGTTTTAACAAGATGCCCCACAATGAATATGCCACTGCAGATACCAGTGCCAGATACAAAAGAATACTCCAGGAAATCCATCCATCCAGAACAATATTTCCGCCCATCAGTAGTCCGATGACTGTCATAACCAAGCCACCGATTAAAAATTGATATCCGCTGATAACCGTGGTGTTTTCCTCGTTGGAATACCGTTTTATCAAAGAAGCGGACACGCCGTATGAAATGGTTGCCAGGAATACAAATCCGTCTCCAAAAAAGTTCATCGTCAGATCTAATCCGTCAAAATGCACGAATAAAATGCCGATAAATCCTATCAGACAAGCTATCATCTTACGGAACGTTAATTTTTCAGAACGGAACAAAAGAGTTGCTACTAAAATAGCAGAAAAACTACTGCAACCGGTAGTCAATGTTGCCTTTACCGCGGTAGTGTTTTCAACACCGATATAAAACAACACATACTGAATCACCGTCTGGAACATACCAACCCAAACAATTTTCCCAAGATTGCAAGGTTTAGGAAGCATTATTTTGCGTTGAAAAATACTTCCAAACAAAATAATAATTACTCCCGAGAAACAGAATCGCACCCCCGCAAACAACAATGTGGAAGAAATTTCTTGGTCTGGCACCATCAGTTCAGACCCCATTTTGATAAACGGGGTTGCACTTCCCCAAAGTGCACAACAAAATGATGCAACTAAGGCAACGAAAAAGGGATTTGTCAAAATTGTTTTTTTGTTTTCTTTCATCTCAACTTTTTAAACTTCCTTTATTTCTAATTGTAATTTCTGCTGATACTATATTGCTACATGCATTTACTATAACATAAAGTAATAAAAATTGCAAGGAGCTTTTTGTAATAAGAGCACAACCCGATAACACAATCAAAGATTGCAGTTTGCTACTCAGAAACCTTGTTAGATTCACAATAAAAAAGGTGTTTCCTGTTTGGAAACACCTTTTTTTCAATTCAATTTTAATTATTTGTTATCTACGCTGTATGCATAAGCAATCAGGTCAACAACTTTGTTGGAGTAACCCCATTCGTTATCGTACCAGGATACTAATTTAACGAATTTATCGTTTAATGCGATACCTGCATCGATATCAAAGATAGAGGTTCTGGAATCGTGGATCATATCGGAAGAAACAACTGCTTCATCGGTGTAACCCAGGATACCTTTCATTTCGCCGTCTGCAGCTTCTTTTACAGCAGCTACGATTTCATCGTAAGTTGCGGGTTTAGCTAAAGTACAGGTTAAGTCAACAACAGACACGTCTAAAGTGGGAACACGGAAAGCCATACCGGTTAATTTGCCGTTTAATTCGGGAATAACTTTACCTACAGCTTTTGCAGCACCGGTAGAAGAAGGAATGATGTTGCCAGCTGCTGCTCTACCGCCTCTCCAGTCTTTCTTGGAAGGACCGTCAACGGTTTTCTGAGTAGCGGTGGTGGAATGAACGGTGGTCATTAAACCTTCAACCAGACCGAATTTGTCATTGATAACTTTAGCTAAGGGAGCTAAACAGTTAGTGGTGCAGGATGCATTGGAGATGATCTGCATGGAGCTGTCGTAAGAAGTGTTGTTAACACCCATAACGAACATAGGAGCATCTGCAGAAGGAGCAGTGATAACTACTTTTTTAGCACCAGCCTGAATATGAGCCTGTGCTTTTTCGATAGTGGTGAATACGCCGGTAGCTTCTGCAACGAAATCTACTTTAGAAGCGCCCCACGGAATTTCAGCGGGATTCATAGAAGCGTAAACATCGATTTCTTTACCATTTACAACTAATTTGTCGCCTTTGATTTCGATATCGCCTTTGAACTGACCATGTACGGAGTCATATCTGAGCATATAAACCATGTATTCTAAGTCAATGAACGGGTCATTGATAGCAACAACGTCAACTTTGCCGTTTTCCATTGCAGCTCTGAATACTAATCTACCGATTCTACCGAATCCGTTAATACCAACTCTTGCTTTCATGATTAACACCTGTGCCCTATTTGGCACAATCCTTTCATACATACTTGGCAATTTTGCCATATATAAAATTTTTTTAACTGAATTTTATGCGGTTTTTCCTATTTTGACCGCAAAATCTTAATTATTATACTATATTGTCAAAAAAATATCAAGCTTTTTCTTGGAATTTTTTTCAAAAAATACAATTTCGTTAAAATTCACAAGTTTTGGCAATTATTTGCCGATTGCTTTGTCTTTTAAGATAACGTCGTGTGCGCCACCTTCCACAATACTGGTAGAGGAAACTAAAGTAAGTTTTGCTTTCTCCTGCAATTCTTCGATGGTTAATGCACCGCAGTTACACATAGTGGATTTTACTTTCTTTAAGGTAACACTTACGTTGTCTCTTAAGGAACCTGCATAAGGAACGTAGGAATCAACACCTTCTTCGAAGGATAATTTCGCCTGTCCCCCACTGTCATATCTTTGCCAGTTTCTTGCACGGTTAGAACCTTCGCCCCAATATTCTTTAAAGTAATTACCGTTAATATTCACTTTCTGAGTCGGGCTTTCGTCAAAACGGGAGAAATATCTGCCCAACATTACAAAGTCAGATCCCATTGCCAGTGCTAAGGTGATGTGATAATCGTGCACAATACCACCATCGGAACAAATGGGTACATAAATACCGGTTTCTTTAAAATATTCGTCTCTTGCTTTCGCAACATCAATCACGCTGGTTGCCTGTCCACGACCAATCCCCTTGGTTTCACGGGTAATACAGATGGAACCGCCACCGATACCAACTTTAATAAAGTCTGCACCTGCTTCTGCTAAGAAACGGAATCCTTCTGCATCTACAACGTTACCTGCACCGATTTTAATTTTATCGCCGTATTTTGCTCTTGCAAATTCTAAGGTGCGTTTCTGCCATTCGGTGTAACCTTCGGAAGAGTCAATACATAAAACATCTGCACCGGCTTCTACCAAAGCGGGAATTCTCTCTTCGTAGTCACGGGTATTGATACCTGCACCTACAATATAACGTTTATCGGAGTCCAATAATTCCAGAGGATTTTCTTTGTGAGAAGAATAGTCTTTACGGAATACGAAATACATCAGATTTCCGTTATCGTCCACGATGGGTAAGGAATTTAATTTATTGTCCCAGATAATATCGTTTGCCTCTTTTAAAGTGGTGTTTTTATTGCCGGTAATTAATTTTTCCAGCGGAGTCATCAGTTCGGAAACTTTCACGTCCATAGAAAGTCTGGAAACACGGTAATCTCTGGAGGTGATAACACCTAAGAGTTTTCCGTTGGGCTTACCATCATCAGTAACTGCCATGGTAGCATGGCCTGTTTTTTCGAGCAGCTCTAAAATATCTGCTAAGGTCTGATCGGGTTTGATATTGGAATCGCTATATACAAAACCTGCTTTGTGCGCTTTCACACGACGAACCATTTCTGCTTCTTCTTCAATGGTCTGAGAACCATAGATAAAGGAAACGCCGCCTTCCATTGCCAAAGCAACCGCCAGCTTTTCGCCGGATACAGACTGCATAATTGCAGAAACCATCGGAATATTCAAGCTGATAGGACATTCTTCCTGCCCTTTTTTATATTTCACCAGGGGTGTTTTCAAACTAACCTTATCCGGAATACATTCGCAGGAGGAATAACCCGGAACTAACAGATATTCACTGAAAGTGTGAGATTGATTTTCAAAAAAATAAGCCACTGTGTTTCTCCTTCTTTCTCTTTTTGGAATCAAAAATGATTATTGTATCTATTTTACAACATTTCTTGTATCTTGTCAATATTTTTCCCAAGATTTATTCTACAAAGTCAAACTGAGTATCATCGATGACGATGGTGTCTCCTTCTTTTGCTCCTTTTTCTTTTAAAGCAGCAATAATTCCTGATTTAATCAATGCTCTCTGCAGATACTGGAGAGATTCATAATCAGTAAAGTTGGTGGAGTTGATCAGTTTTTCCGGTAAATCCCCTTCTAAAATAAAGACATCATTTTCACGGATAACAGTAAACGGTTCTTCCGATTCACGAATCAGAAGTTCTCTGTCTACCACTTCCACTGCTTCTTCCGGAGGAATCTGAGATAAACGTTCTCTGGTGTATGCCATCAGCTCATCCACGCCCTCACGGGTTGCCCCTGAAATAAAGAACACTTTGTATCCATCTGCTTCCATGGTAGAACGAAAAACATCCAGAGTTTCTTTATCGTAAACCAAGTCGATTTTATTTCCTACAACAATCTGCTCCTTTTCAGAAAGACGTTTGGAATACTGTTTCAACTCTTCGTTGATGGTATGAAAATCTTGCACAGGGTCACGACCTTCAAAGCCGGATACATCAATCACGTGAAGCAAAAGTCTGGTTCGTTCGGTGTGACGCAAAAATGCGTGACCTAAACCAACACCTTCACTTGCACCTTCAATAATACCGGGGATGTCTGCCATTACAAAGCTTTCCCCTTCTCCAAAATCCACAACACCTAAATTAGGAATCAAAGTGGTAAAATGGTAGTTTGCAATTTTAGGCTTACAGGAGCTCACCATAGAAAGCAGAGTGGATTTTCCAACATTCGGGAACCCTAATAAACCAACATCGGCAAGCATTTTCAGCTCTAATTCAATATTTAATTCTTCGCCTTTTCTGCCAGGTTTTGCAAAACGTGGAGCCTGACGTTTGGGAGTTGCAAATTTTGCATTCCCGAAACCGCCTTTCCCTCCTTTTGCAATCACAACCTGTTTACCATCTTCTGATAAATCAGCAAGGTAAACACCTAAGTCGCTATCTTTAATCGCGGTACCAACAGGAACTTTAATAATTAAATCCGCACCGTCTTTTCCGGTACAGTTTCCGCCTGCACCGTTGCCGCCGTGCTCTGCAGCATATTTTCTTTTGTATCGAAAATCCATTAAGGTTGATAAGTTACGATCGGCCACAAAAATAACGTCGCCGCCTTTTCCGCCGTCACCACCATCGGGACCACCGGACGCTACATATTTTTCCCGATGAAAAGCAACTGCACCATTTCCGCCGTTGCCTGCTTTAATGAAAATTCGTGCCATATCAACAAACATCAGGATTCCTCCCTTCTAATCTCTTATATGATAACTAAAATTTAACCGCGAATCTGACCGTTTCCATAAATAATATATTTTATAGTGGTCAACGCCTCCAATCCCATCGGACCTCTTGCATGAAGTGTTTGAGTGGAGATTCCGATTTCTGCACCATAACCAAATTCAAAACCATCAGTAAAACGTGTAGATGCATTTACATAAACTGCTGCCGCATCCACAGACTTCAGGAACTTCTGTGAATTTTCATAATCGCTTGTTACAATACATTCGGAATGTTTTGTGTTGTGGGTATTGATATGCGTAATCGCCTCGTCAATATCTGAAACGATTTTTACAGATAAAATCAAATCGTTATATTCTGTGTAAAAATCTTCATCGGTTGCAGGGGTTACAGAAATAATCTGTAAGGTCTTTTCGCAACCGCGAAGTTCCACCCCTTTTTCTTCCAATGCTTTTTTTGCCATCGGCAAAAATACATCTGCAATTTTTTCTGATACCAATAAACTTTCACAAGCATTGCAGACTGAGGGACGTTGGGTTTTGGCATTCACCAAAATCGAAAGTGCCATATCCAAATCTGCGGAATCATCCACATAAGTGTGGCAATTTCCTGTTCCGGTTTCAATCACGGGAACGGTAGCATTTTCCACCACAGTTCTAATGAGTCCTGCTCCTCCTCTGGGAATCAAAACATCTACAATACCGTTTAATTTCATCATTTCTCTGGCAGTTTCACGGCTGGTATCAGACAGAAGCTCAACCGTACTTTCAGGGAGTCCTGCCGAAACAATAGCTTCCTTCATCACTTTGGTTAATGCCAAGTTGGAACACAACGCCTCTTTCCCGCCACGAAGCAAAGTGGCATTCCCTGTCTTTAAGGTTAAGCAAACTGCATCAACAGTTACATTAGGGCGTGCTTCGTAAATAATACCAACTAAACCGAGGGGAACTCGCTTTTTACCAATTATCAATCCGTTAGGGCGTTCTGTCATATTGATAACTTCGCCAACAGGATCCTTTAATGCAGCAACCTGCCGAACTCCTTCTGCCATATCACAGATTCGTTCTTTGGTCAAACGAAGACGATCAATCATAGTGGTGCGGACACCGTTTCCTTCTGCATTGGCGATATCTTTTTCGTTTTCTGCTAAAATATAATCTATGTTGGCAAGTAAATGATCCGCAATCTTTAACAGAGCATCATTCTTTTGGGAAATCCCAGCCAGAGACAGTTTATAACTTGCTTCTTTTGCCAATAAAGCTTGTTCTCTCAATGTCATATTACACTATCTCCTTTCTGCCGTGAAAAGCCGTACCAACCGATTCTCCATCGAGAATCTGGTAGATAATTTCCGGGTCGTCACCTTGTGCAATTACGGTGGTAATTTCATCTTTTTTCGCAATTTCAGCTGCAAGGATTTTAGTATACATTCCACCGGTACCCATACTAGAGCCTGCGCCGCCGGCTTTTTCTTTCACTTCATCCGTGATGTCGTAAATATCAGAAATCAACTCAGCATCAGGATTCACTTTCGGATTATCACTATAATAGCCGTCGATATCCGTTAAAATAATCAACAAATTCGCACCCACTAACCGTGCAACATAAGCAGATAAGGTATCATTATCACCAAACTCAATTTCTTCGGTGGAAATAACGTCATTTTCGTTAACAATGGGAATGACTCCCATATCCAGCAACGTGGAAAAAGTGTTGATAGCATTGTGACGGGAATGTTCATTATCAATAATATATTTAGTAATCAGAATCTGCGCCACATCCTGACCGTACTGGGCAAAAAACTTGTCATAAATCGCCATCAGCTGACACTGCCCCACGGCGGCAGTTGCCTGTTTTTCCTTCACCTCAGTAGGACGTTTGGGAAGATTCAGTTTGGCAACTCCAACGCCAATCGCACCGGAGGAAACCAAAACCACTTTTTTCCCCTGATTCATAAGATCTGATAATACCATTACCAGCTTTTCTATTCTTCTGTAATTCATTTTACCATTGTCATAAGTTAAGGATGTTGTTCCGATTTTCACCACAACGGTATCTGATGCTAATTGTCTCATAGTGTAATCCTCTCTGTTTACAATCATTTATCGTAAAGGATGATTGCAATGTTTGACCGGAAATAAAATCAGGATTCTGAATCTTTTGCCAATCATTCTTCAGGTATCTGTTCGTTAAGCTCATTGATAATTGTTTCCAAATCCTTCATTGCTTTTCCGAATTCTTCCCAATCGTTATTTTGAGAAGCTTCCTGAACCCGATGGAATGCATCGGTAATTTTTTGGATATCTTCATAATCTGCTCCTTCCGGAACAGTAGGAACAACCGGATCTGCTATCGGCGGAACCGGCTGAGGTTCCACTTGTGTTTCCCCGGGAGTGAACAGCATTTCAATCGCTTGTTGTAATGTGGGTTGAATCACTATTTTACTGTCGTACGCAACGACCACCATTTTTAATTCCGGAAACGTATTTTTACCTGCAGTAACGTAAATTGGCTCCACATACAAAACAGAATCTGCAATCGGAACCGCAATGAAATTACCTCGGATAATAGTAGATTCTCCGGATCCCCATGCAGACATCACAGCAGCAATTTGGGGATCTGAGTTGATTCGTTTTTCAATTTGCAACGGTCCATACACCGTTTTTTCCTGAGGGAACTGAACCAAAGACAATCTACCATAACTATCTCCGTCTGAACCTGCCATAAACCAGGCTACCATATTATCTTTGCCTTTTACGGTAAAAGGAATCATCAAATTCAATTCATCCTTACCGTTGGTTGAAATCATCTGATAAGACGGTTTCATTCTGGTTTTTTCCTGTTCTTCGGAGATGCTGTCTTTCCAGGTGGATGTTTCGGAACAAATCTCGTAAGCAATTTCCCAATCGTCAGAACGGTTATAGAAAGTTGCAGCATCACGGATATGATATTTTTTCAGAATTTCTGTTTGAACGCGAAAATACGCTTCCGGGTATCTGAGACTATATTGCAAATCTTCAGGAAATGCCTCTGCCATAAATACTTCCGGATAAATTTTTTGATATACCTGAATCAATTGATCAGCAGGGTCTGTAATATAAATTTCAACGGTACCGTCATAAGCATCAACCACAGCTTTCGCAGAATTACGAATGTAGTTGAATTCATCTGCATAAGGTAATGCGTACGGAAAATCATCCGTGGTGGTATATGCGTCCACAATCCATTTCAAACGCCCCTCGGAATCCACCAAAAGATACGGATCGTCATCAAATGTTAAAAACGGTGCAGCTATTTCAACTCGATCCAACACATTGGTGTTAAGAAGCAGTTTGCTCTCAGATGTAATAAAATTGGATGCAAACAACTGATAATCACCAAAACGGATTGCAAAAAGTAATCTGTTCATTCCATTCAAAGGAATCCCTGATTTTCCGGCGTAGGAATTTTCCATGGTCTGACTGTTGGAAAGATAGTCAAATTCTTTCACCTGAGTGTTTACAATGGAGTAATCATCATCGTATTCGCCGTAGTAAATTCTCGGTTCTTCAATATTCAATTCAGCAAACGCAGAAGAAATGGGACTATCTTTCACATACAATACAGGATGTCCATCTGATGTGACAGAATCCGCAGGAAGCATAACAGCACCGTAGCCATGAGTAAATCTCATTTTATCATTGCTGTAACTTTGCGAAGTAGGAGACTCTTCCAGTTTTTTCAGTTCTCTGGGAGAAACCATCACAGCTTCTTTTTCCCCATTGATCTGATAACTTACCGTGTCAATATCATTAAATTCGTAATAATCGCGAATTCCCTGAAGTTGCCCTAAAATTGTTTTGGTGGCATCAACATCCAACAAACAGATTTTCTCAATCATTGATTGGTTCCCGGCTGCATCTTCATAGCTCCAACCGTTTTCTGCCGGAAATTCCTGTTCCAAAATATCGTGAATACCGTAAGCAATTCTGGTTGCTTCAATGTGATAACCGATATATGGAGCTTCCATTTGAGCTTCTGCCGGCTTCACATGAAAATACTGCGTTACCAATGCGCTAACAGTAAATCCGATCAAAATGACAGGAATCAATAACAAAGTTAAAATAGCAGGCTTATATTTTGCTTTATTAATAAAAATCAACACGCCAACAGTAACCAAAACACCAACATACGGAATGACCTTATAATATTTCAGCCATACATTCGCATCGGTAAACCCTGCACCGGATAAGCCGATAAAATCAGAAAACAAAATATCTTCTGCTTTGAATTTATAGGAACAAAGATGAATCATCACAATCATCAAAAGGTTAAAAATGATATGTGTGATAATTTTTTTGTTATGAACAAATTCTTTCAGATTGGTAATGCCCAGACGACCGTAAAGCAATACATACATCACTGCTACCAATATAGAAACAAAGATAGCAATGCCCATAAAGCTATCAAACAGCGTCATCGCAAAAGGACGGATAAACACATAATAGGAAAGATCCTGCCCGAAAATAGGATCGGTGAGTCCCCATTCTGTGGTGTGAATCATCATCAGAAATTTTGATCCCACTGCTTCCTTGATAAAATTGCCGGCAAACACCGCCAAGGTGAATGATAAAAGCCAGATAGGAAACATAGGCTCTAAAAAATGAAACGATTCATCCACTGTAAGCATTGTTTTACGAAGGCGAAGCAAATTAAAAAAGATTGCTAAAAATACAACCAGAAAACTTACTGCCTGAATAAATAACTGTACTGTTACATTTTTTGAAAAAACAGATACATAATTCTGACCGACTTCCTGAATCTGGACATACTCCATGTAAAAATTATAACCGGCCACTAAAATAGCAAGCAAAATAAAAATGCCGACGCCTACCGATAATCCTATTACTGTTTTTTTGAATCCTTTGCTCACAAATATTCACTCCTCATTTGAAATGAAACAATGATTAATCAAATAATTCTTCCGCATAGGAAACAGGATCAAAATCCATTAAATCTTCTAACTGTTCCCCAACGCCTATCAATTTGACGGGTAGCCCTGTTTTTTGCACCAAGGGAATAATCACGCCACCCTTTGCAGTTCCGTCAAGCTTGGTTAAAATCAAGCCGGTAAGACCTGCTGCTTCAGAAAAGCTTTGTGCCTGAAGCAAAGCGTTCTGCCCGGTAGCAGCTTCCACCACCAGAAGAGACTCGATGAATTCTGCACCTGTCTGCTGTTTTAAAATACGGTGCATTTTGGATAATTCATCCATCAGGCCTTTTTTAGTCTGAAGGCGACCGGCAGTGTCACAAATCAAAACGTCTTTCCCTGTTTTCTTCAGATGTTCCGCTGCCTGATAAATCACAGAGGCAGGATCCTGTTCTGCTTCTCCGCAGAAAAAGTCAGCACCGCTACGTTCTGCCCACACCTGAAGCTGTTCGGTTGCAGCTGCTCGGAAGGTGTCTGCCGCTGCTAAAATCACGGATTTTCCTTCCTTGGAAAACTGATGTGCCAGCTTGCCTGCGGTAGTGGTCTTTCCAGCTCCGTTTACACCAACCAAAATCATAATATACGGTTTGTTTTCTTTTTTTAAGGAGTGATCAGGAGATAAAATTTCTGCAATAATTTCTTTGATTTCTTTTTTTACCTCGTCAGCTTCAGTTAAACGCTTTTGTTTTACGCGGCTCCTTAATTCCTCGATAATATAAGCAGAACTTTCTGCGCTGATATCGGATAAAATCAAAATTTCTTCTAATTCTTCGTACAGCTCTTCATCAATTCGTTTGAAAACTTTAAAGGCATTGTTAATACCTTCTGACAAAGCTTTCTTGGTTTTTTCAATACCACGCTTAAATTTATCAATAAAAAACATCTTGTTTCTCCTTTAGTCATCTGTAATAACATCTTTCATTTTCAGAGCAACCAGTTTGGTAACGCCCTTTTCCTGCATCGTAACCCCATATAAGGTATCTGCATTTTCCATGGTACCTCTGCGGTGAGACACCAAGATAAACTGTGTTTTATGTTTATAGCTCTTGATATACTCCGCAAAACGATACACGTTGACCTCATCCAGTGCTGCTTCAATTTCGTCAAAAACACAAAACGGAAGCGGTTTTAAACTTAATACCGAAAACAGTAATGCAATTGCAGTAAAAGCCTTTTCCCCACCGGACAGTAAAGAAATGCTTTCCAGTTTTTTGCCCGGAGGCTGCACAATAATTTCGATACCGCTTTCTAAAACGTTATCAGGCTCGGTGAGCTTTAAAGAAGCATTACCACCATTGAACAATGCACGGAAAGTTTCTTTGAAGTTTTCATGAATCAGATCAAACTGGGTCACAAAATCTGTTTTCATAATGGAAAGCATATCAGAAATCAGAGTTTCCAATTCCACTTTTGCGCCTTTTAAATCATCTTCCTGCTTTTTCATAAACGTGTAACGTTCGTTTACTTCCCTGTATTCCTCCACAGAAGACAGATTTACATCGCCCAAAGATTTGATTTTTGATTTTAATTCTCCGATTTTTCTGCGATCACTTTCCTGCTCTCCCTCATCAACACAAATCAATTCCATCCCCTGAGAGTAAGTCAGTTCATACTGTTCCCACAGATTTTCGGTATAAACCTCAATATCATTCTGAATTTTTTCGGTTTTTACAGTTACCTTAGCAAGATCCTGCTCCAAAACCAATAAGGCTTCCCGAGCCTGCTTCTGTGCATCTTGTTGCGCAATAAATGTTTCATCAATAGACTCTTTCTGCACACGAATAGCATCCAATTCTGCCAAAGTATCTTTTAAATACTGCTTTTCTTGCTGAATCTGTTCCTGCTTGAATTCAATATCTTCTGCTAAAGCCTCATTTCGCTGGATTAAATGTTCGGATTCCCTGTGTTTGTTTTGAAAAGCAGATTCGTATTCTTCTTTTTCAGAAAGAACATTTTTCTGGTGCTCAATTTCATCACGGATTCCCTGTTCGATAAAAGAGAGGTACGCCTTTTTCTGATTCAGTTCAGAAAGCCCCTCAGAAAGAGTTTCTGCTTGCATTTTTTTGGATTCAATAAAATAGCTGAAGTCAGTTTCTTCCTGCACCATAGCAAGAAGCGTTTTATCAATTTCTTTAATTTCAGCTTTTAATTCATCAATATTGGCACTTTTGGATAAGAAACCGGCGGATTTTAAAATCTGCCCGCCCACGATAGAACCGCCAGCATTAAACACTTCTCCTGTTAGGGTAACAATACGGAAGCTGTGTCGGTATTTGCGGGAAATTTCTGCTGCCGCCTGATAATTGTCTACTACCAGAGTTTTTCCTAATAATCCCGACACAATTCCACGGAATTTATCCTGATAGGAAACAAGCTCAGTGGCTCTGCCTACAACTCCCTGTTCCTGCAAAGCATCGCCAAAATCATAGTCCCGCTCTTTTACCGTTTTCACCGGTAAAAAAGTGACACGTCCAAGCTCATGCTTTTTTAAGTACCCGATTGCCTGTTTGGCATCTTCTTCGTCTTCCACCACAATATTCTGCAGGGAATTGCCCAAAACGGCATCGAACGCCAGTGCTGTTTTCTTATCCGCTTTGATAATATCTGCCAATGTGCCGTAAAGAGTTACATTGGGTAACAATCCGTTTTTGGAAGCGGAGAAAACTTCTTTCACACTTTTCTGATAACCTTCGTAGTTTTTCTCCATTTCAGAAAGGTACATCACCTTTCCCTGCTTTGTATTTCGTTCCACTGTCAGTTCAGAACGTTTCAGACGGCTTTCTTCCAAACGATTCTGTAACTCTGAAACCTCTTGATACAAATCGTCTATTTCTTTCTGCAGATGAGAAAAACTTTCCATCTCAGTTTCAATATTCTGGCGATTTTCTTTTAACTGATTGATCTTCTCTTCACGGTCTGAAATTAAAGCATCATACCGTGCCAGACGCATTTTATCTGCTTCTTTTTCATTGTTCAGGCGCTCAATATCACGAATATTGCGTTCGATTTCCACCTGATACAAGGTGATTTGATTTTCAAAAGATGCGATGTTATATTCAATATCTTTTTCTTTTTTATGGAACTCTTCGGTTAATAAATCTGCTTCTCTACGCTGTTGGCTCAACTTCAGAGCTTCCTGATCCAGGGTTTCAATCCGTTTGGCAGCATCCTCCATAGAAGCTGTCAACTTTTCTTTTTTGGAATCTAATTCTGATAGCAGTTGCCGATAATGTTTGATATGTCGGCACCAATAACGGATTTCCAAACTTCTCAGTTCGTCTTTTAAGCTCAGATAAGTAGCTGCTTTTTTCGAAGATTTTTCCAACCCGGGTAAACGCTGCTCCAATTCGGATAAAATATCATTCAAACGAAGCAGATTGTCGTTAGTCTGATTCAGTTTACGCTCTGCTTCATCTTTTTTGTGGCGATATTTGGAGATACCTGCCGCTTCTTCAAAAAAGTTGCGTCTGTCCTGAGGTTTTCCGGAAATGATTTCGTCAATTTTTCCCTGCCCAACGATAGAGTAACCGTCTCGTCCGAGCCCGGTATCCATAAAAAGCTCGTTAATATCTTTCATGCGGCAAGGAGATTTATTGATAAAATACTCACCTTCGCCGGAACGGTAAACACGACGGGTTACCATCACCTCATCAAAGTCAATTTGCAAAGCGTGGTCAGAATTATCAATCGTTACGGAAACTTCAGCATAGTTCATCGGCTTTCTTCTGGCGGTGCCGGAAAAAATAACATCCTGCATATTGCCACCACGAAGAGACTTTGCACGGGATTCCCCCAAAACCCAGCGGATTGCATCAGAAATATTACTCTTTCCTGAACCGTTGGGACCAACAATGGTGGTAACGCCCCCTGTAAAGTCTAATACTGTTTTATCGGGAAAAGATTTGAAGCCGTTTAACTCAATGGTTTTCAAATACATGCCGAAGTTTTCCTTTCCTTAGGATAGTTTCCGAATTCACGATAAATTGAATCATTTTATTATAACAAAAATTCGTGGAAAAAGCAAGTGTTTTCCACGAATTTTTCTATTATTTTTCCATTATTTTTTCTTGTTTTCCAAAAGAATTTTATATAAATCCTGATAGAGATATAATGATCCGCATACCACAATCAGTTTTCCTGTTTCTTTTGCTGAAGAAATTGCATCCCTTAAATCCGAAAAGGCCGTTGCAATCACTCCGCTTTCTGCACCGATTTTACATAAATTTTCAGGTGTTTCACTTCGCTCATTATCTGATACTGCAGTGAAATAAAATGTTTCTCCAAAAAAAACAGCCAAACTTTCCCTGATATCTTTATCTTTCATAAAGGCAGACACAAAGATTTTCTCTGCACCCGGATAGTATCTGTCCAGACTTTTTTTCAAAGCAATCATTCCGTTCAGGTTATGTGCACCGTCAAACAAAATGCTGTCATCAACCTTCTCCAATCTACCGATATGCCTTGCGTTTTTTATTCCTTCTCGAATATGGGCTTCACAAATCCCCAGCTTCAACGCAGTTTCCACCGCCAAAGAAGCATTTTCTATCTGATGATAGCCGGAAATACCGCAAACAAGTTCTCCCATATCGTCATAAGAAAACACTTCACAACCATTTACAGGAGGCAACACAACAGGCTCTTTCGTCACGCAAACAGAAGCAGCTTTTTCTTTAGCAACCTGTTCTAATACAGCCATAGCATCCTCATCCTGAAGCAAAGTTACAAGAGGAACTCCCTCTTTGATAATCCCTGCTTTTTCGTAGGCAATTTTCGAAAGAGTATCTCCCAAATATGCCACATGGTCAATCGCTATGCGAGTAATCACAACACAAAGAGGTTTTGCCACCACATTGGTTGCATCATAACGGCCGCCAAGACCTGTTTCCAACACAACAACATCACAGTTTTGCTCTAAAAAATAACAAAATGCAACCGCTGTCCACACTTCAAACTGAGATGGAATTTCCCCGGTTAATTCTTTCACCTTGGGCAAACAACTTTCAATTTTCACTAGCAACCGATTTAAATCCTGATCCGAAATTTCTACTCCATCCACTGAGATTCTTTCATTTACCCGAAGCATATTGGGAGATATAAACTTCCCTGTTTTTTTGCCGGATTCCGTCAGAATTGTTTGTAGGAATGCACATACCGAACCTTTGCCGTTGGTACCTGCCACGTGGATCACAGAAAGTTTATTCTGCGGATTCCCAACACAGTTTAACAGTGCTGAAATTCGCTCCAACCCCAGGTTAATAACTGTTTGAAAACTATTGGCATA
>JAZOQZ010000105.1:0-13076 GCA_045656345.1 Clostridia bacterium | reverse complement strand
TTTCGCTTTTTTCTTGCAATTTTATAAAAAAAGTGCTATAATGATGATAATTTATGAGAAGAGGAGGGTTATTCTGTGAATAATACCAACAGCACTACACGAACTTTATGCAGTGTGTTTATCTGGGTGGCTGCTGCGCTGTTTCTTTTGCCCGGCCTGTATACACTGATCTTAAGTGTAACGAATTTTCGTCCTGTAGACGGATTGTTAGGAAGCTCCAGTGCCGGAATCAAACATTTTGAAAATTTCTTCCGCGATCCTGAAATTGTGTTCGCTTTGAAAAACACCATTCTTATCAGTATCATTGGCGCAGTGGTGGGAGCACTGTATGTGTTTTTGGCCTCTGTATCCATTATCAGCATCAAAAACCAGTATGCAAAGGGTGCAGTGGCACTGGCATTTTCTTTGCCCGCGATTTTGCCCGTGATGATGATTTGCAACATAATTCCCGTAAAAATGCTGATTGGATCTGCTCATTTTACCAAGTTTTGTGCAGCAATTATTGGTGGTTTACGGTTTGCCGGACTATTCAGCTTATTGGCTTTCTTCCTGCGTGGCGATGCCATCAAGGAAGGAACCAAATGTCTGCTGATTTATGTCGCTTTAAAACTGGCTTTCATTCTGTCGCCTGATTTTGCCTCTATTTTTGGTTTGCAGAATGCATTTACTCAGCTGGATTCTGAAACGTTAGCTACTATCATATACCGTCACGGTATTATGGGTGGCGATTACTCTGCGGTATCTGCGATTGAAGTGATGCAGTCTGTAATCCAGTTCATCCCTGCAGTTTTAGGATGCCTGCTTTTGATGTTTATACACTGTAAAAAAGACACTCAGAGAATCCGGGTACAAGGAAGTTCCAGCGGATTCGCATTGTTTTCCATTTCCGCTGTCATTCCTGCGTTGATTTTTATCGTTGTGCTTGTGACAGGTTCTTCTTTGTTCCCCACATTGGATTATCCTGCAGTTTCCTTTGGTTATTTCAACGGATTTATTATGGCATTTGGTTCTGCAGTATTGGTTGCAGGAATTTCCTGGGGATTGGCAATTCTTGCCCGGAATGCAGTGTGTGGCACCGGTTTTATTGCACTGATGGTGCTCTGCTTTACCGGTAATCACTTAATCGGAACATATATTTTGATTCACGGTTTGGGTGCATTGGATACAGTAAGAGGCGTGGTATTATACAATTTAAATATGGTACCTGTGATTGCATTGCTGATGACCTGCGCAACCTATCAGGAACGCAGCATTAAAAAAGATCTGGCTGTTTTCTTGTGTGGCTTTGTGATGCTGTTTGCATATTTCTTCGGGGATATTACAAGCACATTGGTTATGGTGACAGATCCCGAGCTTCACACTATTTCCTATCTGGTAATGCGTTTGATAAAAGAATCTGAACTAGCAAATCAGATGGCAATGTCAAACGGAATGAAGACAATTCCTTTATTGTCCTCTCTGCCTGTGATTCTGATTCCCGTGATTGTAGCAGCGGCCGGTTTTCTGTGTTCTGCTATCTTCAAACAGGACAAAAACACCCTGTATTAAAATTAATAATGTCAAACAAAAAAAGGTTGAATCCAATTGATTCAACCTTTTTTTATGCTTTTTTAGAAGTTGGGTTTAAAGGAAGGCATCAATTCCAGCTTAAACAGATTCATCTGATGCTTTCTGTCAATCAGCGCCTTAGTATCGGGATTGTCGATTTCGCCGGTGCGGATATAGCGGTCTAATTCTGCATAGGTGAAGCCTAAATTTTCTTCGTCAGTTTTTCCGCAAAGACCGTCAATGGGCGTTTTTTCCACCAGTTCCTTGGGAAGATCAATATAATGCCCGATTTGTTTTAATTCGGTCACGGTTAAATGGGAAAGGGGCGAAAAATCGCCTACGGAATCACCGTAACGGGTGGAATAGCCAACCCAATCCTCCGATAGGTTACAGGTGTTGCACACTCTGCCGTTTAAGCTTTGAGACACCGCATATAAGGTGGTCATACGGAGTCTGGGAGGGATATTCTGGATGGTTTGGGGAGTAGGGGCGAGTTCTTTGGGAAATGCCTTTAAAAGGGATTCTGCTGTTTCTTTGATATTCACTTCATACCGCTTGATACCTAGGTGATTGACCAAAAGGTACGCCATATCAATATCGTGCTGTTCACCCTGAGGCATCAGTACACCGATTACTCTGTCTTTACCCAGCGCTTTTACACAAAGTGCCGCCGCAATGGAAGAGTCCTTGCCACCTGAAATCCCAACAACTGCGTTGCAGTCGGGACCGTTGTTTTTGAAAAAATCCTGAATCCAACGGACACAGTCTTCTGTTACTTTTTTTACATCGAACATGATTATTACCGCCTTTTATTTTACTGTAATCTGACACATTTTCATAGTGGTTAGTGCTGCATTGTGACTTTCGGGGGTTACCCCTGCACAACAGGAGGAATCCACCGCAATATCTGTTTCGGTGAAATGGGCTTTTAAAAGAAGCGCATTGGACACCACGCAAATATCGGTGCAAAGACCGACGAGTTCAATGGATAAATCCGAAAGAGAATAGTGCTTTCTCACATATTCGGGGAGCGTGACCGAGCCAAATGTGGGTTTTTCTATCACTTGGTATCTTTTTTCGCTTAATGCCGCCTGCACCTTAGCATCCAGTTCCCAACCGGGAGTTCCTTTGATGCAGTGGGGCACAGGTAAAAACTTTCCTTCTCTTGTACCCATATAGTTTTCTTGGTGGGTATCGTAAGTGACGATGATATCCCCTTCAAATTGGCGGATTTTGTTGCAGACATTTTCCACAATGGCAGCTGCTTCGGGAGTGCCCAAAGCACCATCCACAAAATCCTTTTGCATATCTACCACAATCAATAAGTTTTTCATTATTCTGATTCCTTCTTCCTGACGGATTTTTGCCCTGTTTCAAAAAAATCATACGATTTTTCTATATTTTACCAAGTGGAGGGGGAGTGTGTCAAGTTTTTTTCTGAGAAATTAAAATAATTTGTAAAAAAATCTTGGCAACCTATTGTAATTTTTATAAAAATATGCTATACTGACTGTGTATATTTGAAAATGGAGACCTATGTTTTCAAAAACCCGTATGAAAGAAGGAGTCTGTGTATGGACTTTCAGAAAATGATTTCCGAGCAGGAAAAACTGCGTATCGTGCAGGAAACTGTTCCCGGAAAACAAATTACGTTAGCACATATTATTGCCAATCCTGACCCGGTGATTTATCAGAAGCTGGGTTTAAATCCTGCGGTGGATTATTCCCGTTCTGCAATTGGTATTTTAACCATTTGCCCTGCGGAAATTGCCATTATTGCAGGAGATATTGCCACCAAAACCTCCAATGTGGAATTGGGGTTTGTGGACCGTTTTTCCGGCACTCTCATTGTAACCGGCAGAGTGGCAGATGTGGATTCTTCCTTAAGAGCCATTGCTGATTACTGTCAGACGCATTTAGGTTGCGTGGTTTGTGAAATCACCAAAACCTAAAGAGGGAGCATTCTATGAGAAAAATGATGTTGGTGGGCAGAAGTGAAAGCGGAAAAACCACCTTAACCCAGGCTCTTCGTGGCGAAAATCTTCATTATCATAAAACTCAGTATATCAATTATCACGACGTGATTATCGACACTCCCGGCGAATATGCCCAGACCAAAGGTTTAGGACGTGCATTAGCGCTTTATTCCTATGAAGCAGATGTGATAGGCCTTTTAATGAGCGCCACTGAGCCATATTCCTTGTATCCTCCCTGTGTTACGGCGGCGGCAAACCGTGAGGTGATCGGCATCATCACCAAATGTGATCACGAAAATGCCAACGTTCTTCAGGCAGAAAACTGGCTTCGCCTGGCAGGTTGTGATAAAATTTTCCCCATAAGTTCTTACACGGGCGAGGGGATAGATGCGCTGATGGAATATCTGGCGCAGGATACCAAAAAAATACCGGAAAGGATTTCATAAAAATGGAAAACAGCAAAAATATGAAAATTGAAACAAAATGTCTGCATTCAGGCTATACCCCGAAAAATACAGAACCCCGTGTGGTTCCCATTGTGCAGAGTACTACTTATGTGTACGATTCTACCGAGGAAGTAGCGTCTGTATTTGATGAACCTACAAAATCCTTAATTTATTCCCGTTTTGCAAACCCCACTGTTATGGCTGTGGAAAATAAAATTGCCGAAATGGAAGGCGGCGTGGGTGCAATGTGTACCTCCTCCGGTCAGGCGGCAACTTTGCTTTCTATTTTAAATATCTGTCAGGCAGGGGACAGCTTCTTAAGCACCACCGAAATCTACGGCGGCACCGTGAACTTGTTCTCCTATACCCTGAAAAAACTGGGCATTGAATGTATCTTTATCCCCAAGGGGGCAACTGATGAAGAAATTGACAAATTATTCAAACCCAACACCAAAGCAGTATTCGGCGAAACCATCGCAAACCCTGCTTTAACCGTTTTAGATATCGAAAGATTCGCAAACATTGCCCATAAACACGGCGTTCCCTTGATTGTGGACAACACCTTCGCAACTCCCGTGCTGTGCCGTCCTTTTGAATTCGGTGCAGATATCGTAATTCATTCCACCTCCAAATATATGGACGGTCACGCAGTTCAGGTGGGCGGTGTTATCGTGGATAGCGGTAATTTTGACTGGACCAACGGAAATTTCCCCGAACTGGTGGAACCCGACATCACCTATCACGGCATTTCCTACACTGAAACCTACGGAAAAGCTGCTTATATCATCAAAGCAAGAATGCAGCTGATGAGAGACTTCGGTGTGTATCCCGCTGCCCATTCCGCATTCCTTTTGAATATGGGCTTGGAAACTTTAGCAATCCGTATGCAGCGTTATTGCGAAAATGCAATGGTTGTGGCAAATTTCTTGAAAGATTCCGATAAAATCGAAAGCATCACCTATCCCGGCTTAGAAGGGGATGCAGGTTATGAACTGGGTAAAAAATATCTGTCCGGTTGCAGTGGCGTTATTTCCTTTGTTATCAAAGGCGGCAGAGAAACCGCAATGAAATTTATGGATTCTTTAAAACTTGCTTCCAACGAGGTGCACGTTGCGGATATCCGCACCTGCGTGCTCCATCCGGCTTCTGAAACGCATCGTCAGTTAACCGACGAACAGTTGGTTGCTGCAGGCATTGATGCAGGTATGGTAAGATTCTCTGTGGGCTTGGAAAATGTGAACGATATTTTAGATGATATTAAGCAGGCACTCGCTCAGATTTAATGGTTTGATAAAATGCGCCAAATGGATGAACCTCATCGCTCGCCGTACACATAGGTACGGCTTCGGATAACCCCTGTGGGTTCGGTTTCTCCATTTTGCATCATTTTCTCCGCACCTTGAGAAGCGTAATGATAAAACGCACTTTTATTCTGAACACTCCAAAAGGAGACTGACCTTATGAAATTATTAAAAAATATTTTATTGATTGTGCTATCTTGTCTGTTGCTGGCAGGTTGTGCAGCTCCTGTTCCGGCTTCTCCGGAAGATGAGCAGGCAATCAAAGAAGTGATTATGACCTATGACACTGCGTATTACAACTGGGACTTAACAACAATGAGCAGTTGTGTGACACCCACTTATCCTTTGGAAGACACAGAAACGATGCTCAGAAATGCCTTGGGCATTTATGTGGAGCAGGGAGATCTGGTGTTAGAGGATATTGAAAAATACTTAGAAATTGAAAAGAAATACTACCAGATGGGTGCCCAGCAGATGAAATACTGCGGATGGGACATCAAAGTTTTGGGAGATACGGCAACTGCTTTGATCACCTACGGATACCCCAATGCAGATGCAAATATGCCTTCCTACGGAGAAGAGCTGACTACATATCGTAATGAACTGTTTATAAGTGCCTGCGGTATGGACGAGGCAACCGCAAAGGCTACGCTTTCTCCTGAAGAATTCAGCGCTGTGTATTTGCAGGTAACAGATATGGACTATGCAAAACGAAGCGAAAACCTGACCTATGTGGAAAACACAGTGGAACTTCGTCTGCAGAAGGTTGACGGCAAATGGCTGATTGCAGAACTGGTTCTGCCGGAAGAATAAGGAGAAGTCTTTATGAAAAAAATATTGGCGGTGATTCTGCTGATTGTTTTGACTTGCACCATGCTTGCAGGTTGCGCTCAGAATGACGAGGAAGCCATTAAAAAAGTGATTACTGCTTTTTACCAAGCCAGTTATGATTGGGATTTTCAGACATTGCAGAATTGTGTAGCGCCGGAAGTTCCGGTTTATGATCCTTATGTGACTGCCCAAAACAGATATTTAGAAGCTGTGAACAACGGATTTTTAGTGGAAGAAGATTTGGAAAAATTCATCGCTTTAGAAAAAGATTTTAACCGGAAACTTGGTGAAATGATTCAGTATCTGGACTGGAATATCACCCTTTCGGGAGACACCGCATCTGCGATTCTTACGGTGTCCGGCTCCGGGGTAAACTTTGATGCGATTATGACAGAAGACGGAAAATTCCAATACCGTGACACATTATTTACCGACCTTTGCGGAATGGATGAGGCAACCGCAAAGGCTACGCTTTCTCCCGAAGAATTCAGCGCTGTGCATCTGAAAGTGCAGGAGGCGGAATATCGGTTATGGTTGGAAAATCTTTCTGTCACGGAAGAAAAAGTGGAGATTCAGTTAAGAAAGATTGATATGCAGTGGCGTATCGTCAGTATTCTTCCCGGGGAGTAACCGGTATTGTTAAACATGAGAAAAGAAGTTGTATGAAAGGATACAGCTTCTTTTTTTATTTGTTTTCTTTCATAAAAATTGAAAATATGTTTGACATTTCTCATAGTATGTGATAATATATATTATGTATAGAAATGTATATCTATCCAAGATACCAAGCGGATTTTCAGAAATCATCCGCAGCGATACATAAAGGAGATTTGGCAGAATGAAACAGTATAAAGTTGGGATAGTGGGCGCAACCGGCATGGTTGGTCAGAGATTTGCGATTTTATTGGAAAACCATCCTTGGTTTAGAGTAACTGCTCTGGCGGCTTCTGCACGTTCCAAAGGAAAAACTTATGAAGAAGCGGTAGGTTCCCGTTGGGCAATGCCCACTCCCATGCCTGCTTCTATGAAAGATATGGTGATTTACGATGCCACCGGTGATATCGATGAAATCGTAAGTCAGGTTGATTTTGTGTTCTGTGCAGTGGATATGCCTAAAGACGAAATCAAAAAATTAGAAGAAGCGTATGCGAAAAAAGAATGCCCCGTGGTTTCCAACAACTCTGCACATCGTTTTACTCCCGATGTGCCTATGGTAATTCCGGAAATCAATGCAGACCATATCAAGGTTATCGAAGACCAGAGAAAACGTCTGGGTACCAAACGTGGCTTTGTGGCTGTAAAATCCAACTGTTCTTTGCAGAGCTATGTGCCTGCAATTCATCCGCTGATGGATTTAGGTGTAACCAAAGTATTATGCTGTACATACCAAGCAATTTCCGGTGCAGGCAAAACCTTTGAAACCTGGCCCGAAATGGTGGATAATGTAATCCCCTATATCGGCGGTGAAGAAGAAAAATCCGAAAAAGAACCCTTGAAAATCTGGGGCACCGTGGAAAACGGCGAAATCAAACCTGCATCTGCACCCTTATTTACCGCACAGTGTATCCGTGTTCCCGTGTCCGACGGTCACACTGCGGCTGTGTATGCATCCTTTGATAAGAAAATTTCTATGGAAGAAATTATCAAGCGTTGGGAAACCTACAAAGGAAGAGCGCAGGAGCTGGAGTTACCCTCCGCTCCCAAACAGTTCCTCCACTATTTCACCGAAGATAACCGTCCTCAGATTAAATCCGAAAGAAACTTGGAAAACGGTATGGCGGTTTCTATCGGCAGACTCCGTCCCGACAGTATGTTTGACATCAAATTTGTTTGTATGTCTCACAATACTCTGCGTGGTGCGGCAGGTGGTGCAGTGCTGTTGGCAGAGCTTTTATGTGCAGAAAACTATATTTAAGCAGTCGATAAGTATTATGATAAACGATTCTCACTAAGGAAAGGATATGAGAGTATGGCAAACCCCATTTTTACCGGTAGCGGTGTTGCAATTGTAACCCCCTTCCACGAAAACGGTGTTGATTTTGAAAAATTAACCGAGCTGTTGGAGTTTCACGTGGCAAACCAAACAGATTCCATTATCATTTGCGGTACCACAGGGGAAGCTTCCACTATGCCCGATGAAGAACATCTGTCTGTGATTGAGCATGCGGTGAAAGTGATTAACAAACGAATCCCCGTGATTGCAGGAACCGGTTCCAACGATACCAATCACTGCATCAAACTGTCTCAGGCGGCAGAAAAATTAGGCGTGGATGGTCTGTTGGTTGTAACCCCGTATTACAACAAAACTTCTCGTCTTGGTTTAATCAAACACTACGAAGCAGTTGCTGACTCCGTAAACATTCCCATTATTTTATATAACGTACCCGGCAGAACCGGTATGAATATCCCTGTTCCCACTTTGAAAGAACTGGCAAAACACAAAAACATTGTGGGTATTAAAGAAGCAAGCGGAAACATTTCCTACACTGCTCAGGTTGCGGCAAAAGTACCCGAGTTAGACATTTATTCCGGTAACGACGATATGATTGTGCCCGTAATGTCTTTAGGTGGCAAAGGGGTTATTTCCGTGCTGGCAAATGTGGCTCCCAAAGAAACTCACGAACTTTGCGCAAGTTACTTAAGAGGCGACGTGCAAACCGCAAAAGATTTGCAGTTAAAATATTTGGAACTGGTGGATGCTTTGTTTATCGAAGTGAATCCCATTCCCGTAAAAACTGCTATGAACCTGATGGGTATGAACGCAGGAAAGTTAAGAATGCCTCTTTACGAAATGGAAGAAGCAAACCTTTTAAAATTAAAACAAGCGATGATTGATGCAGGAATTCCTGTGAAAGAGTAAGCTCTCAGGTTAAGGAGAACATAAAAAGATGATTAAAGTTGCAATTAACGGCATCAATGGCAAAATGGGTAAAGTTTTGTCTAATGCAGTAAGAACTCAGGAAGATATGGAGCTGGTATGTGGCTTCGATATTTATGATGACGGTACCAATGGTTGCCCTGTGTATAAGGCTCCCTCCGACTGTTCTCTCAAAGTGGATGTGGTAATTGATTTTTCCCATCCTGCACTGTTTGAAGGATTGTTGGAATACGGAGTTGCCACCAAAACTCCTTTGGTGATTGCCACCACAGGCTTGTCTGCCCAGCAGAAAGAAAAAATGGTGGAAGTATCTAAAGATATCGCCATTTTCCATTCTGCCAATATGTCTTTGGGCGTTAATTTGCTCATTGACCTGGTAAAACAGGCGGCGCAGGTTCTCTATGGCAACTTTGATATCGAAATCATCGAAAAGCATCACAATCAGAAAATTGACGCTCCCAGCGGAACTGCTTTGATGATTGCCGATGAAATTGCAGACTCCTTAGATGATTCTATGCAGTATGTGTATGACCGTCATAGTGTGAGAAAGAAACGCGAACAGGTGGAAATTGGTATCCATGCCGTTCGAGGAGGCACCATTGTTGGAGAACACGAAGTGCTTTTTGCAGGCAAAGACGAAATGATTTCCGTTACTCATACCGCCACCAGCAAAGAAATTTTTGCTACGGGCAGTATCCGTGCAGCACGTTTTCTGGCGGGCAAAGAAAGCGGTTATTATTCCATGCGTGATGTAATTTCCAAATAGTACCCCAAAGCAGAGAAAATCTCTGCAGAAAGGACCTGAATTTATGGCAAAAAAATTTGATATTCGTTACACAGACCATGTGGCATTAGTCACCTTAAATAATATCAAAAGCGATGTGGAATCCTTGCATAAGGTGTTTGAAATCGTTTCTGATGAAGGCATCTGTGTGGATATGATCAGTCAGACCGCACCCTTAAACAATGCGGTGAATGTTTCCTTCACAATTAATGATAGTGACACTGCCAAAGTGATTGCCATCATTTACAAATTTAAGGAAGTGTTCGCAACCTTAACCACTCAGATTCTCTCTAACAACACTAAAGTGTTGATTTCGGGAGAATTTATGCGTAACGAATTCGGTGTTGCAACCCGTGTGCTTTCTGTGTTGGCAAAGGCACAGATTCCCATTTCTCTGATTACCACCGCAGAAACTGAAATTTCACTGTTGGTGACCGAAGAAAATGCACTTCGTGTGAAGCAGGTTATGGAAGAACTAAATCAGTAAGAAAAAGGGGAGAGGTGTGCCTTTCCCTTTTTTTGATATTTTTGGAGTATGAGCTTATGAAAACATTTCACAGAACAAAAAGAATGATTGTTTGTCTGCTGCTGTTGTGTTTACTGTGTTCTCAAACAGTTGGTGCAACAGTTGTAGATACCAATGCTCCCTATTTCGGAGACTATCTGTTTGTGTATAACCCAACGGATTCCAATGTGACCTTATCGCCCACTGTTTCTTCGCTGTCCCATTCTGTGCTGATGAATCAGCAAAATGAGGAAGAAACGGCAGAAACCGATGTGCTAATCGACTGGACTCCCGATTATTCGGATTTAGAGCTACCCAACAATTTGCAACTATCCCCCAAGATAAACCGTTTGGATGCACCGATTCTGTACGCCGCCAATGTATCGGTGGGCAGAAATTATACCTATTTGGTATCCAATCTCACCACGGGAAGTTATTACAATCAGAAATTTATCTGTCAGGCAACCGGGCAGTACTGCAATGTTTTGGTGGAACCGGATGCCAACGGTACGGCGAAAATTTCCGGAGCAGATGCCCAAAAGTTAGCCACCGAATTTGATTCTCATATTCAGCCCTTTATGATGGAAAATTTCGGGGATTATTACAACTATCTCGGAACTGATTATTCGGGGAAATATCTGCAAATCTCCCAGAATCAAAAAATGGATATTCTCTTATACGACATTCAGGACGGTTACAACGGCACCACGGTTCGTTCCTATGTGGGAGGCTATACCGATTTAACTGACTTTATCGGCGAAAATCTTGGCGGCAACGGAAATGAAAAGGGGATTTTGCATATTGATATTTATCCTTTGATGGGAACAAGCGGAACGCCCGACATTACCAAATGCTATTCCACCATCGTTCACGAATTTCAGCATCAGATCAGCTATTCCGACAGTTTGTATGATTATTTTACCGGCGTTACCGACTTTTATATCAACGATGCCTGGTGGAGCGAAGCGTTTTCAATGGCGGCAGAACACTTATACACAGGGGAACCCTTAACCTATCGTATTAGCAGTTATAATCAGGCAACCAACTCCACACCCTTACGAAACGGGTTGGTGTTGGGGTACTTAGATTATTCCGAAAATAATGACAATATAGCCTCCAACTACGGTGCTTCCTACCTGTTCGGGCAGTATCTTCGTTGCCAGACCAAGCATCTGGCAGGCGGAGGAGACCGGATTTACCGCACTATATTAGAACAGCACGGCACCGATTACACCACAATTTTAGCAGGACTTTCTTCCATCGGTTATGAGTACACTCCCGAAACATTTGAAGAGCTGTATCGCAATTTCCGTATGGCAACCATCTTAAAAAATCCCACAGGGCCATACGGCTTTGCAGGAGAGTCTGCATTTTCGGGACTTTTGGATAATGCTTACACGGGAACTGCAAATCTGAAGCTGAAACCCGGTGCGGCGGCGGTGCTTGTTCGTCCTGAAAACTTCACTCCCACCAACACCAGTCTTTCCTATGTGTCTTTTTCAGACCGTGGTGTATTTACTTATGATGTGAATGCAGTGTCCGACACTGTGGTCAATGTGACTCACGGTTCTTACCCGCAAGGTGGGATCCGATTGCTGGCAGCAGGGTATGACGGAGAAATGAAGCTGCTCGGAACCGACGAGATTCCGGTTTTAGAAAATCAGGAGAATTACTCCTACTCTTTACCTGAAAATTCCATTTTCAAAAAATTCTTTTTATGGACGAAAGACGGCAGTCTGAAGCCTTTATCCGAAACCCGTTAAAATAAAAATGAAAAAACTAAAAAAAACACTTGACAAAATCATCGTTTTATATTATAGTATTATAGGTTATGTGTGAAAGCACATCCTTGCCTTATCCAAAGGGGGTAAGGCTGCTGAGCAAAACTTGCTCAATTCCATAAGGAGGTGAAAAAGATGAGCGAAATCAAAAAAAATTATGAAGCAATGTTCATCGTAAACGCAAATTTAGGTGAGGAAAAAATCAGTGCAACTGTTGAAAAATTCAAAGCATTGATTTCTGCCAACGGCGAGCTTACCAAGGTTGAAGAAATCGGTAAGAAAAGACTGGCATATCCGATCGAAAAAATGAGCGAAGGTTACTATGTGCTTTGCGAATTTACTTCTTTAACTGATTTCCCCCGCGAATTAGAAAGAAAATTCAACATTTCTGACGCGGTAATTCGTTCTTTAGTAATTGCTAAAGGTGAATAATTCCCAAAAGGAATTTTGAGGTGACATTATGTTAAACAAAGTAATGCTGATGGGCCGTTTAACCCGTGACCCTGAATTAAGAGCTACTCAGAGCGGAGTTTCCGTTGTTACCTTTACTTTGGCGGTGGACCGTAATTTCCAGCGTCAGGGCGAAGAAAGACAGGCTGATTTTATCAATATTGTAGCATTTCGGCATACCGCTGATTTTGTGAAAAAATATTTTGTAAAAGGTCAGCTGGCTTGTGTGTGCGGTTCTATTCAGACCAGATCCTGGGAACAAGACGGCAAGAAAAACTATGTAACCGAAGTTATTGCAGATGAAGTTCACTTTACTGGTGACCGTCGTGATAATAACGGTTCCAATTCAGGTTATCAGGCACAGCAAAGACCTTCCAACGACGGATTTATTCAGGATGGACCGGTTAACGACGGTTTTATGACCGTGGAAGATGACCAGCTCCCGTTCTAAGATCCCCGATGAAGGATTTAAAATTTTAAAGGAGGATATTAAAAATGGCTGAAATCAAAAAAGAAAATTCATTCAGAACCAACAGAAGACCTAAAAGAAAAGTTTGTCAGTTCTGCGTTGATAAG
>JAZOQZ010000104.1:0-7376 GCA_045656345.1 Clostridia bacterium | reverse complement strand
ATATGATTTTACTATGATGGGGAATCTTCTTTGATATAAGGTTCCAAACGTAAAATTCTGCATATAATAAACTATGCCATATTGTAGCTCAAAGCATGCTTTGTTTTTCACAATAATGGAGTAAGGATGGTTTTAAACATGTTTGAAAAAGAAGTTGTTGTTCAGAATCAGGTTGGTCTTCATGCAAGACCTGCAACCTTTTTTATTCAGAAAGCAAACGAATTCAAAAGCAATATCTGGGTGGAAAAAGATGAACGCAAAGTAAGTGCAAAAAGCTTACTGGGGGTTCTTTCTTTGGGTATCACTCAGGGCACCAACATTAAAATTGTGGCAGACGGTTCTGATGCCGAAGCTGCTGTGGAAGCTTTAGTTGCTCTGATCAGCTCTGACTTCTGCGAATAATTCAACATAAAAAAAGAGGTTACCGAAACGGTAACCTCTTTTTTATTTCTCTTTAATTTTTTGTCTGTTTTGTGTAGTAATTATAGTAAGCACCTTTATTTGCCAATAATTCTGAGTGAGTCCCTTCTTCTACCACATTGGTGTCTCCGATTACCAGAATTCTGTCGGAGCCCACAATGGTGGAAAGGCGGTGAGCAATCATCAGAGTGGTTCTGCCTTCCATCAAGCGTTTTACCCCTTCAATGATTAACTGTTCCGTTTCGGTATCAATATTGGCAGTTGCTTCATCCAGCACTAAAATTCTGGGATTTAAAAGCATGGTTCTTGCCAGAGAAATCAATTGACGCTGACCGATGGATAAACTGCTTCCTTTTTCAGAAACCACGGTGTTGTATCCGTCTTTCATCCGCATAATAAAGTCGTGAGCATAAACTGCTTTGGCAGCCGCTATCACTTCCTCATCGGTAGCATCTAATTTCCCGTAACGAATGTTTTCCATAATGGTGCCTGAGAAGATATAGCTTTCCTGAAGCATATATCCCACCTGTCGGCGCAGAGAATGCATCGTGACATCACGGATATCGTGTCCGTCAATTTTAATACTGCCGGCATCGATTTCATAATAGCGGGACAACAAGTTCACAATAGTGGTCTTCCCTGCTCCTGTCTGCCCCACAAAAGCAATTCTTTCACCGGGGGCAATGCGGAAATTCAAATCCTTTAAAACATAACCTTTTTCTTCATCATAAGAAAAATCCACGTTGCAATATTCAATTTCTCCTTTGATATCGGGTAAATCGTATGCATCGGGAGAATCTTTGATTTCCTCAGGTTCCTCCAACGTTTCCAAGATTCTTTCCAGATAGCTCATATTGGTGATGAGCTGATTGTACAGATTGGATAAATTATTGATAGGATTCCATAAACGGCGAAGATAATTGATAATGGAAATAGTTACCCCAACGGTAATCGCTTCTCCTGAAATCACCATCACTGCTGCGAAATAGGTCACACAAACGGTCAATTCCGATAACAGGGATGTGCTTAAAGGAATCATAAATTCAATTCCCACCGTCTTCATCCACCAACGGTACACCTGAACCGACAAATCGGTAAAAATACGTTCATTTTTCCGTCTTCTGCCAAACGCCTGAGTAACCCGGATACCATTGATACTTTCCATTAAGTAGGCAGTTAAGTTACTGTTTTTGTCATTAAAGGTTCTTCTGATTTTTCGTTGAACCTTTTTGATCAGCCACATAGCAATCAACAACACAGGAACTCCGCACAAAGCAACTAACGTCAGCTTCACATTGATGGCAAACATAAAGCTTACTACCGCCACCAGCGATAACACGTCCAACACCGCATTGGCAATAATGTTGGAAAACAGGTCTGCCAATGAATTGATATAATTGGTCACACGGATTAAAATTTTGCCGTGCGGTCTGGTATCAAAGAATACGAAGGGCAACTTTTGAATATGCGAAAACAAATCTCGTCGGATATCAAAAATAATAGACTGCCCCACCTTGATCAAGTGCTTCATTCTAAATCTTGATACCAGGATATTCACCAGCACCATCACAGCAAGGGTAATGCCACAAGTATACAACAACTGATAATTGGCGTTGACAATAGCATCATCAAACACAATTTTCATAATATAGGGCACCACGGTGGATGAAAGCACACCAATGGCAATTACCAGAATGGTTAAGAGAAGCTCCCACCAATACTGTTTCACATATTTAAAAACAATGCCCCATTCTTTTTTTCCAAACTTGATTTTTAATTCTTCATCCTGATGGAACCGATTGATTTTAGCCATTGATACCACCTCCATATTGGTGTATATACACTCCGTAGTAGTATCCGTCTTCTTCCCTAAGCAGTTCTTCGTGGGTTCCTTTTTGAATCATTTCCCCATCTTTTAATACTAAAATCATATCGCAGTCTTTCACGGAAGAAATCTTCTGCGAAATGATAAACACAGTTTTATCAGTGCAATTTTCGGAAAGTGCTTTTCTGATTTGTTCTTCGGTTTCAGCATCTAAAGCGGATGTGGTATCATCCAATACTAAAATGGCAGGATCTTTTAAAATTGCACGGGCTAATGCAAGTCGTTGCTTCTGCCCGCCGGATAAGGTAACCCCACGTTCACCAATCACGGTTTCATATCCTTCGGGTAATTTTTCAATAAACTCATCTGCCATAGCAATATGTGCCGCCCGTCTGATTTCATCAATAGTCGCCTTGGGATTTCCGTAGGAAATGTTGGCTCCCACGGTGTCAGAAAAGAGAAATACTTCCTGCTGAGATGCAGCCACCGCATTTCTCAAGGTTTCTAAATTCCAGTCACGAATGGGAATATTATCCACCAGAATTACCCCGCTATCTGAATCGTAAAAACGGGAAATCAGTTGAATGAGGGTAGTTTTTCCGGAGCCTGTTTGCCCCATAATACCAATACGCATTCCCTGCTCTGCCACAAAGCTGATATTTTTAAGGGCAACAGTTCCATCATAAGTAAGACTAACATTTTGAAATTCCACATTTCCTGAAACCGCAGTTGCCTTGATAGTATTCTTACTGATGATTTTTGGTTCTTCCTCCAAAAGTGCCATCAGTTTCTCATAAGAGGTAAAACTACCGATCGCCTCATTGATTAAAGCGCCAACCATACTTAAAGGTCCCGTTACCATCCAGATCATACTGTTAAACATAATAAGATCCCCTAAGGTAATTACCTTTTGTATTACCAGAAGTCCGCCAACAAATACCATATAGAGTTGCACAATCCCATAAATATTTTGCAAAAACGGTAAGTATTTTCGAGCTGTCATGGCAATATCCATTTGGGCATCCCGATACTCACGGTTCATTTCGTCCATTCTGACATTTTCATACTCTTCTCGCACAAATGCCTTCACAGCTCTTTGTGCCCAGATATTTTCGCTGACTACGGTATTTAAATCAGCGTGCATTTTTCTTAAGTGACGATAACGTTTTTTCTGTTCTTTTGCCATCTGTGTGGTTAGGATAGCCACCACCGGAATTACCAACAATAAAACTGCGGATAAACGGATATTGATATAGAATATTAAAATTAAAATTGCTCCCAGAAAGGTTGCAATATTTTCCAGGCTTACAAAGACCGTGCGAGCAAAAAACTGACGTACCGAATCCATATCCGAGGTCATCTGCGTCATCGTTTCACCGGTGGAATGTTTGTCATAATATTCAAAATCCAACTCCATCAATTTCCGAAATCCCCGTCTTCGCAGCACCAATACCATATTCTGCGTGATACGTTCCAGCTTCATTTGTGAAAAATAACGCAAAAACAGTCTTCCCGTGGTTGCTCCGGCAATGCCCAGCACGATGGGAATAATCAGTTCCGTTTTTCCGCCCTGCAGCACATCATCAACAATCGTTTTTGTGAAAAAAGGATTCAAAAGGCCCAAGATAGCCGCTATGATAATCAAAAGTTGCATACAGATATAAGTAAAGTAATGTCCTTTTAAAAGGCCCAGCATATTCTTTTTCACAAAATCACCTCACAGTTCACAAAAAGAGTTGATCACTTCATACAGAAGCAACCAACTCTTTTTTATTTAAAGATTTCCAAACTTTTCGCAAACTTCTCGATAAGAATCGTGAGTTCCGATATCGTAACATTCTCCCTGAAATTTATAAGCATATACCGGTTTCTTAGCGTGTAGCCAGGAGGGGAAGAACCCGGGAGCATCCGGATTATTACCTTCCTCTAAGTATTGCTTGATCATCGGGAGAGTATCTTTTCTGTATATATAGGATGCAAAAGCAGCGCAGTTGGATTTGGGATTTTCGGGTTTTTCTTCCATCGCCAGAACCTGTCCCTTTTCATCCATAATCACGTTTGCCATTCTTCTAAGCTCTTTTAATTCATCAATTTCCTTCACTAAAATACTGTCAAATCCATTCTGACGGTAAAAATCCACATAATCATTTAACGGGAAGGTGAAAAAATTATCCCCTGCCACAATTAAAACATCTTCATCAATATTACCGTTCTGGATGGTAAACCAAATGTCTCCGATAGCACCCAATTTGTTGGAATCATCGGTGGTATTGTCATCTAACACCGTCACCTTCAGACGAGTTTCGCGAATCTTTGCCCAATCGGAAAAATTGGTAAAGAATTTGTGGTTGGAAATGATAAACATTTCGTCAATTTCGGGGATTGTTTCAATTTCATCGGTAATGAAATCCAGAATAGATTTCTTTCCAATGGGTAACAGACCTTTCGGGGTATCCTTGGTTAGGGGATACAGTCTGGTTGCATAACCGGCTGATAACACAATTGCTTTCATGTGGTTAGTCCTCCTGATTTTTGATAAGTCCTTTTCGCTTTTTTATTCTTTAATTTTAAAAGGCATAAATTCTAAAAAATCTGCAGAAATCAATTGATAATTCACACCATTATATTCTCCCATAAAGGCATTTTCGATACCTTATGCATGCAGGTGTCCGTAATAACAGTGCTTAATTTCATGCCGTTCCAAAATATCCCTGATAGGATTGTTCGCCTCAGGATTTTGCTGATAAATAGGCGGATAATGTAAAAACGCCAAAACAGGAAGTTCGGGGTGTTCTTTTTTTGCTGCCTCGATAGACAACTCCAGCCGAACCGCTTCCCGATGGGTCAGTTTTTCATCTTCTTCTCCGTGAGCAGTAATATCCCAGCCACGGCTTCCGCAAATTAAGGTGTTTTCCACCAGAAAAAAATTATTGTGAAGAATTTTTACAGAGGAAAACCCTTCCTGAAATAAAAATTTCTCCATTTTAGACATGGTGGTAAAAAAGTAATCGTGATTCCCTTTGGCAATAATTTTTTTGCCCGGAAGTGATTCTAAAAACTGAAAATCTGCGACCGATTGTTCCAGATAGGTTGCCCAGGAAAAATCACCGGGCAAAATCACCGTGTCATCATCGGTAACATGATTATTCCAATTTTCATATAACTTATCGGTGTAATCTTCCCAGGCTTTTCCAAACACATTCATGGGTTTATTGATGCCGAAGGGAAGATGCAAATCCGAAATTGCAAAAATTGCCATAGATTCACTCCATTGTTATGATAAAAACTTGGTAACAGTTTCTCTCATATCAGTTTTTTCACAAGCAGTTAAGAACCGCTGTTTGGCAGTCTTTAATTCCCAAAGCTGTTTGGGAATTTCTAAGCCCGAAATTTCTTTTAATAATGCCAAACGCTCAAATTCATCTTCGCAAGGTTTGTTCTGCTCCAATGCATTCAGCACGTTTTCATTGAATTTATAGGGACTTGCAGTAGATGCCACCACACAGACTGTTTCATCGCCTGTTTTTTCACGGTATTGTTTCAACACTGAAGATGCCACCGCAGTATGGGTATCCATCAGATAGTCTTCTTCTTGGAAAGTTTTCTTGATTTCTGCTAAAGTGTCTTCTTCAGAAGCATATCCTGCAAAGAAATCGTTTTGGATGATTTCTTTCATAATATCGGTTACTTCATAGCTTCCTTTTTCGGAAAGTTGTTTCATAATGGTGCTGATATATTGATCATCTTTTCCGCTGATATCATACAAATAACGCTCTAAGTTTGAAGAAATCAGAATATCCATCGAAGGAGACATGGTCAGATGGAATTCTCTGTTACGGTTATAAACACCGGTATTGATAAAATCAGTCAACACGTTGTTGCAGTTGGATGCACAAATCAGTTTTCCAACAGGAAGTCCCATCTTTTTGGCATAATATGCTGCTAAAATGTTACCGAAATTTCCTGTGGGCACACACACATTAAAAGTATCACCCAAAGCAATTTTTCCTGCTGCTACCAAATCGCAGTAAGCAGAAATGTAATATACCACCTGAGGCACCAGTCTACCCCAGTTCATCGAGTTTGCAGAGGATAAAATAATCCCTTTCTGATTCAGCTCCTCCCGATATGCTTCATCCGTGAAAATCGTTTTCACTCCGGTCTGAGCATCATCAAAATTACCGTTAACACCGCTGACAAACACATTATTTCCCTTTTGGGTCACCATCTGCAGCTTCTGAATTTCAGATACTCCGTCTTTGGGATAAAAAACAACCACCTTAGTTCCATCCACATCGGAAAATCCGTCCAATGCAGCTTTCCCGGTATCTCCGCTGGTTGCAACTAAAATACAAACGGTTCTCTCATCCCCCGTCTTTTTGACAGAGGCGGTTAAAAGATGCGGTAACATCTGCAGCGCCATATCTTTAAAGGCACAGGTAGGTCCGTGCCATAATTCTAAGTAAGCAGTCTTATCATCAGTGTAGTGGATCGGAGTGGGTTCTCCTGTTTCGAATTTACCGTTTCCATACGCTTTTTCGCAGTAATCTTCCAGTTCTTCCACGGTAAAATCTTCTAAAAACAAACCTAAAACAGTTGCTGCACGCTGAATATAGGTCTGATTCATCAGTTTCTCATAAATCTCTTTGGTCAGTGCGGGAAACACTTCCGGCACAAACAATCCACCATCAGCAGATAAGCCCTGTTTCATCGCCATAGCCGAAGATACTTTATATTCCTTATTTCTTGTACTGTTGTATTGCATACTGTCCTCCATCGTACAAATAAAATTCGGGGGATAAAACGGTATACACCGTCATTTTTATTGTATAACATTTCCCGCAAGATTGCAAGTTTTTTTAGAAAATAATCCGATTTTTCTCACCAAAAACAGCATATTTTTAATCGAGTATCTCGGGAACTCTCTTACCTTTCAAAAAATGTTATATCAAAGGATATCTGCTTGGAAGACACAGCCTGGCGTGATACCCTCAGCACGCCAGGTTCCAACCTGCAACTCGGCAGAAAAAACGAAGCCGTAGTATTAGCATACAGCATAACGGTACGCCGAGTGGTGCAGTTTATCTTAGTTCTGAGGTATTTTACATTAGAAAATATTTGCGAAAAAAAT